>CAIXKO010000734.1 GCA_903919925.1 uncultured Bacteroidota bacterium
ATTCTTACCGACTCCAAAGTGGCCTCCACCATTCCAGCGGGTGTGTCACCATACTGATCTAAAATACGTTCTGATAAACTTCCGTGATTGGTGCCAATGCGAATGACTGTTCCGTTTTCTTTACATACCTCCAGGAGCGGGCGCATCAGGGAGTGTAGCTGGTCAAGGTAGGTGCTGTTATCGCTCACCAATTGACGGTTGTCGGTTGTCCGCATAAAGTTGCCCGGATTAATCCTCACTTTTGCTGCTACCCGCGCTGCAGCCAGAGCAACTTTGGGCGAAAAATGAATATCAGCAATCAGGGGTACGTTGCAGCCGTTGGCATGCAGTTTTTTACCAATTTCGGCAAAGTAGACTACCTCGGCAATGGTTGGAGTGGTAATTCTGATATATTCAGCCCCCGCATCCACTGATCGCAGAATCTGTGCCACCTGGCCATCAATATCCGATGTTGGCAGGTTGGTCATGGTTTGTACTCTAACCGGATAAACCCCACCCAGAGGAACTCCACCAATATCCACAACCCTCGATAACCTTCTTTGAAATCTCATTCCGCTGCTATTTCCCAGTGAACCCTAACACTATTTTATATTATAACCAAAGGTACAATAACTCACTAAAACAATCCTATAATGAAGAATTCAGGAGTTTACCACTTTGTAAAAGCTTACTGAAATGTTTATTATGCAAAGCTTTATGCATTTCTAACAAATGCCCCGTATGATGTGCATCTGAACCGGCAAATTCAATCATTCCAGCATCAACCAGCTGATTAGCAGCAATCTTAGCAGGTAACCCATACATTCCCGATAAAGAATTAATATTGAGTTGAAACAACATGCCCCTGTCTTTCAGTCCTTCATACAATTTCATCCGGTTCATTAACCATGAATAACGCTCAGGGTGTGCAATAATTGGCTCATATCCTAGTAATTGGATTTGATAGAGTATTTCATAATAAGAAAATTCCGGTTTCTGAAACGGAAACTCAATCAACAAAAAATTCCGCTTCCCAAATGGGAGGGCCTCCCCTTGCTGAATCTTTCCAAGAAACTCAAAATCCATGTGGTATTCCGCTGAAGCCTCCACCTCGATGCCAATGCCTTCCTGGGCTATAATATCCTGAAGATGATAAAGCTGTCCAAGAATTTGTTCCTTAGTGTTCGGATATAATGCCGAGATCACATGCGGTGTGGTAATAATCCTCTTATAGCCGATTCTTTCCATCTCCCGCAACATTTTTAACGATTCATCCATCGATGGAGAACCGTCGTCGATACCCGGCAATACGTGACTGTGTAAATCGATTCCAATCTGTGAAAAATCGGTATACGTTATCCTGTTTTTTTTGAATATTCCCATGGCGCTAAATTATCACTTATCTTTACAGAAATGTATTGTTTTTGTTCATGAAAAACTTTGCCCTGATCGGAACCGCTGGTTATGTTGCTCCCCGGCATCTGAAAGCCATAAAAGAAACCGGAAATAACCTCCTTTGCACGGTTGATCCTAATGATAGCGTGGGAATTCTCGACCAATTTTTCCCGGCTGCCGATTTTTTTACGGAATTCGAACGGTTCGATCGTCATGTTGATAAACTCCGAAGAAGGAATTCCGCAATCGAATTTGTGTCCATCTGCTCTCCAAATTACCTGCACGATGCCCATATCCGATGGTCGCTGCGCTCTGGAGCTGATGCCATTTGTGAAAAACCTATCGTGCTGAATCCATGGAATATAGATACCCTGGAACAATTTGAACAAGAAACAGGCCACCGTATCTGGAATATTTTGCAATTAAGGCTCCATAGTTCAATAACTGATTTTCAGCTTCCGGCTGGCAACCGGCCAAAAGTTAAACTAACCTATATTACTCCGCGGGGATCCTGGTACCATCACTCCTGGAAAGGCGACAAGGCTAAATCCGGAGGTATTGCAACCAACATCGGAATTCATTTCTTTGATTTGCTGATAACAATGTTTGGAGCAGTTGATAAAAGCCATGTTATTCTATATCAACCTGATAAGGCCAGTGGTGAACTGATACTAAAAAATGCAGATGTTGAATGGTTTCTCTCCATTGATGGAAAGGATCTTTCTTCTATCCCCGGGAAAACCGGCCCTCAATCATTTCGCCAGCTTACGCTCAATAATCAACCCATTGATTTTTCAGAAGGATTTACTGAACTGCACACCCTCAGCTACAAAAAGATTCTTGAAGGCTCTGGTTTTGGAATTGCCGATGCCCGACCGGCAATCGAACTTGCCCACTCTATCAGGCAATCAAAGAAATAATCTTGATTACCGAAGGCTTTACTCTTCCTTTTTTTGTGTTCCCGGTAAACCCATCCGCCTGCGCCACTTCCCAATTTGAATGATAATCAACGTGGCGATTATTGCAGCTGCAAACAGGCTCGATCCTAAAAACAAAATGGAGGAATTCCTAAAGGCAAAGGCCCATGCAATGGCCATAACATTTAACAAAAGGATATAAAACGTACTTCTGCGATGTGAGTAACCAGCTGCCAGAAACAGGTGATGAACGTGATTTTGATCTGCAACAAAAGGACTTTTACCTTTGACCAACCTTAGAACTACAACCCGGACTAAATCATAGATCGGATAAATTAACACTCCCATCACTACCGCTGGTGCCGCCTTCATGTAAAAATCATGATCTGCAGGCAACTCAGCACTGCAAATCACCGCAGCAAAAACGGCCATCAGTATACCAACAATCAGTGAACCAGTATCGCCCATGAACAGCTTGTTCTCCTTACCAAAAACATTAAAATAAAAAAATGGCAGCAGCGATCCGGTGAGCGACCAGGCCATAATAGCCATTCCATGCTCGTTAATAGCAAACATCCAGCAACCCAAAATAAATGATACCAGAATTCCGGTTCCACTGGCTAATCCATCAATACCATCAATCAGGTTAAATGCATTAATGATCCCAACAAAAACAATTATGGAAATAACTATGCTTAGCCACAAAGGAAGCTCATAAAAACCGGCAAACCCTTGCAAAGAAGTAAACCTCAGGTTGCCCAGCTCAATGATAATCAGGGCAGCTAGGATCTCCGCCAACAGCTTCTTGCTCCAGCTTATCCCGATAATATCATCCTTTTGTCCGATAAGGAACAAAATGAAAGTTGCCGAAAGTATGTATCTCAATGATCCCGCCCAAACCACCGGTGGCATTAACAAGCCTACCCCTAAAAAAACACCGGAAAAAATTGCCACACCGCCAAGCGATGGAATCGCTCCAACATGACTCGATCTACCATTAGCCTTGTCAGTCAGGCCTTTTACCTTGCAAATCCTTACAACTACGGGAATAGCGATTAATGATATCAAAGCACCAAGCCCCATGGCAAAAATCCCGGAAAGCAGAGTAGCATGAGGTATAAATTTCCAGAAATCAACCATAGGGTTTTAATTTTTGCAAATATATAAAATAGTAACCTGCCTCCTGAAAAAAAACCTGTTCAAGAGCTTGAACAGGCAAAAAAAAAAATACAAATTACTCAGCCAATGTAAGGTGAACATCCACTTTAGCAGGTTGTTTCAATATCACACGTGACCAAAATTTTGGCAAGCTGCAGGCCAAAATTCCAATGCCCAGCATCATAACGCCTAAAACAAAGGAGGGTAGGTTTTTCAATAACAACGCCACAAAAAACAACAGAAGATTACCCGCAACCATGATATTTGAGGCATGCCTGTGCGAAAAACCCAAATTCAACAGATCATGGTGACAATGAGTCCGGTCAGCATAAAATGGTGACTTGCCCCGCACTATTCGAAGGGTCATTACCCGCAAGGTATCGGAAACAGGAAGGATCATCAAACTGATAGCCACCACAGGGAAAGCTTTCATGTGTAAAAAGGAATCCGGGTCCACCTGGCAGCATAATACCTTAACCACCATAACCGCAAACATAAACCCAATGAGCATGGAACCGGTATCGCCCATGAAAAGCTTGTTTTTACTGCTGAAAACATTGAATCGGTAAAAAGCAATTAAGCTGCCTGCCAGTGCAAAGGAAAATATTGCATAATGGGTCCTGCCCAACATGGCCAGCCAAACACCAAATACTATGGAAATCACAATACCCAGGCCACTGGCCAATCCATCAATTCCATCAACCAGATTAAATGCATTGATTACTCCAATAAAAATAACCAGAGAAATCAGGATGCTGGCTATATAGGAAATCTCATTGATCCCAAATAGGCCGTGAAGTGTTGTCATCCGGATATCCGCAGCAATAATAGCAATCAACGAAGATAGAATCTGGCCTGCGAGTTTAATCCTGGGTTGAAGACCTGCTACATCGTCCTGCAACCCGATAAAAAACAAAATGACCATTGCGGGTACCAGGAATTGAAACTCTCCAGGGTAATTGTCCGGCATAAAAAGCCCGGATCCAATAACCACTGATGCAAAAATGGCCACTCCACCGAGGGTTGGGATGGCTCCATCATGGCTGGTTCTTCCATTTGGCAATGCTACCAATTTCTTTAATCTGGATATCTTCACAATCGGAGGGATCATAATCCATGTGACAACCAAGGCCATGATAAATGCAAGAATCATTCTTACTTCCATCGGAAAAACTATCATAAGGGTTTTGTGTCAAAAGGTCCTCAAAGATACAAACATGTTTTTAACTTTTTATCAGGATTGTGTGAATGGTAATAAAATTGTGGTGAACTGCTGGGTTTAAAGGCCAGATTGCATCAGTAGGTTAAATTAATAGTCAAAATCCATTGATTAATGCTGACTTGATGAAGTCAATAATTGCCTTACCTTTGTCGACCCAATTGGAGCCCATCATGTTCAAAATACAATCTAAGTCATTGAAGGCCTTTATTTCTACCTGTATTGTCCTACTTTTATCTTCCGGCGCTTTAGTTTTTTTTCAAACCGCATGCAAACCGGTGGATTTGGAAAAGGATATTCAAATTGCGATTGACCTGAACATATTTAAGACTTTTGTATCATTCCGTTTCGCGGATTCCGAAACCGGTGAATTGATTGGTAAAACAGATGGGACGATTGTAAAACTGGCTTTCGGTGGCCGCGATGCAAAGGCCGTAGTCTCACAAACGGGTGAGCGATTGGATCAGCATGCCTCTGTACTGGGAATGATCAGTGTGGCTCTCAATCCTTACGATCCTTATAAATTGGGTTCGGGTAATTCAGTTATGTTCAACTTCACTGCCACAGCACCCGGATACTCCCCGACTAAAGCCAACGTTGTAATCTCAAAAACGGGTACCCAGGTTTGTATTGTATGTATGAGAAAAACGGGCTTAGCCGATAACAAACCTCAACCTTACCAAATTAAACCGGGTGAAATTATCAATGGATACCAGCCGGTAGGTTTTCGCATGTATACTCCCGGTAATTACTTTGAGCTTGATTTCCCCGATAGTGTTCAATTCCTGACTGCAACAGGCGATACGTCCACCGGTGTGCTTAACGTTAAAACCATCCGCTACAACCAGCTTTCGGAAACTGCTACCGGAGGTTCCCGTGTGATGAGGTTCTCGAAACAGGGCGTGATAACTTCCGGAGTTCTTAAGCCGCAGAACATTTTGTCCGTGACACTGCAATCGGGAAATGCAATTCCAATCACTAATCTTCCGGGCAAACCAATTAACTGGCGTTTTATTGTCAGTTCCGATTTAAATCCTGGGGATTCGCTGCCCGTTTGGTCATACGATACCGGCCAAAAGATGTGGATATCAGAAGGTAGTGCAATCATCTCTACCGAAGATACTACTCGTTTTGCCTCATTTCCTCTTCGCCATTTCAGTTTGTACGCAGCAGGTGTGCTTACCCCCGCACGGGTGGTTACCGGCCAAATCGATTTTCTTTTTACAAAACCTTTCCTAACCCCCACTTTCCAGGGGAATGTTCTGATTACCGATGCGTCAACCAGCGAAAGGATACAAATTATTCCGGTAACCCTTTCGTCCGGGCTTTCACTGCCTGTTTCGCTTGATCTGCCACCTGGATCAACGATTGTTCTAACTGTGCAACCAACTAACGGAGATTACGAATTCTCGACTCTGCCGGCTTCCATAACTATTTTACCTGATCAGCTCACTTTTAAGGGAGCATTAAAACTTACCCCGTTAAAATGCCGTTTGGCGGGCACCGTAAAGGCGGCTTTCCCGGCAGCATTTACCGGCTATCCAATTCCCGCCGTGGTTCAGGTTTTAGATGCAACCTCGGGCAATACACTTTTATCTAATTCTGTATCAATAACTTCCACCTCATTTTCAGCTAATATCTCCGTCATGGTCCGCGATAATCGCGCTGTCAGCATTCGAATTATTCCCAGCAGCCTGGCGGGCGATTTTCAAAGTACTCCGGCGCTCACCCGTCAGGAAACACCTTGTATCGAAAACGGAAGCTGGAGCTTTACCCTCGAATCAACCACTTGCCTCGTCCAAACCAGCGCTTCAATCACCATTACCGGAACACTCCCAAGGCAATCCCTTCCCGCAGATGTTCAGCTCTTACGTGCTTCTGACCGCCGGTTGATCAAAAGCATGTCGGTGAATCTTTCGCAAGCCACTTCCGCTGTCAATATCACCTCAACAGTTCCTAAAAATACTCCCGTCCTGATAGTGGTCAAACCTACTTTCGCAAACCGGCCCTTCACCGCTAACCCAACTGAAGTTCTGATGAACAACCCCTGCGGAAGCAGCCAAACAGCCTCATTCAAGGTAACCACGCAATTTGCTCAGCTGGTTGGCAAAATACTCTTTTCGTTTGATCCAGGTTTGCTGATGGATCAAATCCCGATCCGGGTGATCTCCTACACGCAGAAAAAAGATCAACTTCTCGCTAGTCAGGATTATACCCTTAAAAGGTCTGATCCGGTTATCTCAATAGATCAATTCACTCCGGTTGAGCCTCTGTACCTGAAAATTACACGCGCAACAAGTTCCGCCAGGTTCAACCCCGAACCATACAAGATATATATCCCGGATCCTTTTACCACCCCGGAAAACTGGCCGGTTAAACTCAACGCCACCGAAATGCTGCCAGTTCATTTCCAGGTAAAAGTGACTTGTCCTATGGGCGAGGTTTTACCTACCGTACAGGGCTATTACCGCGTCCCCGGCGACGATTGGCATGAAATGAATATCGTGAGTGGCAGCCTTACTATTACCATCGAACTCGGACTGACCTATGAAGTTGGTATGATTTTCGGCGGTGTGATGATCGATTCTATTTTTACTGTGCA
The DNA here is from genome assembly GCA_903919925.1 of uncultured Bacteroidota bacterium. Lineage (GTDB taxonomy): Bacteria > Bacteroidota > Bacteroidia > Bacteroidales > UBA12481 > UBA12481. The sequence goes on from CAIXKO010000734.1 coordinate 7,271, forward strand.
AAAACAGGAGAACAATCTCACCTTTCCGCTCGAGAAGGCTGATTGCGAAAAAATGGGTTGGGGAAAATAGCTTAAAAGAAAACCAGGTAAAGAATAGTAATCGAAACCAGCATGTTTATGATGGTTAGCGGCAACCCGATAGGAAGGAAATCCTTGAACCGGTAACCCCCGGGTCCGTACACCATCAGATTGGTTTGATACCCGTGCGGCGTTATAAAAACACCCATACTGGCCGATGCAGTAAGTAATGCAAATGGTATTGGGTTGAGATTCAGATTATGCGCCGTAAGTAATGCTACCGGAAATACAATGGTCACGGCAGCTTTGTTGTTCACATAAGCCGCCAGAACAGCAGTGGTGATGTATAAGCCAACCAGGATGCCAATCAGCCCGAATGGCCGCATAAGATCAATCATCTTCCACGCAAATAATTCGGCTAACCCTGTTTTATACATCGCCGTCCCCAATGCAAGGGTCATTACTATGATTAGCCCCAGATTGTAGTCCAAACTCTTGAACACTTCTTTTGGATTGGCAATCCTGGTGAGTAGCAAAATCATCAGGTAAACAACAACCCCCATAATTAGCTTGATCAACCCAATGACCGATAAGGCAATAACCAGAATCAATCCACCCAATATCAGCACACTTTTCAAATTGCCGGGTTTTTGGATTTCGCGAACCTGCTGAAGATGGTAGAAATCACCCGACTCCTCGGTCCTGTACCTGATTCCCGGATCAGCAAGCAGAAGGATAACATCACCAGCCCTGATTTTTATATCTGCGGTTTTTCCCATCAGCTTTTCTCCGTTCCGGTGAATACCTAAAACCACTGCTCCGTACCGCTGCCTGAAGCGTATCTCCCTCACTGTATTCGAAACCAGCGGACTGTTATGACTTACCACCACTTCGGTAACCTCCAGGTGCTCTTTCTTTGCAAACATCCCGATTTCCTGCAACGCTATGCCATCGTAATGATCAATTAACTCCGTGATTGAATTGGTGTTACCCGTAAATATGAGGGTGTCATCTGAACAAATAATGTAATCTTGATCAGTTGATGGGATACGTACCGATGCCAACGCTTTATCCGGCGAATTGGAGCCGGTGGAACGAATTTCCAGGAGGCTAAGTCCCTTAAGTTCCAAAAGACCAGATTGCGGAATACTTTGTCCAATCAGATGACTACCTGATTTTATGACCCCTTCAACAATATACTCCCGCTGATTGGTGCTAAAACGGTCGATTGCCGGTTCACGACCCGGTAAAAGCTTATCGCTTAGCAGCCAAAGGTATACGATCCCAATAATCATCATGGGCAAACCTACCCATGCAAAATCAAAAAAGTTGAGCGCCTGAAAACCGGGAATGATTTTTTGATCGTGTACCAAACTATTGACTATCAAATTATTCGAAGTCCCAATCAAGGTAATATTACCTCCAAGAATGATCCCGAAACTTAATGGAATCATCAGTTTTGATGCCGGAATCCGCATTTTTTGTGTCCAGGTTTGAACAAACGGAATCATGATCGCCACCAGCGGAGTGTTATTAATAAAAGCAGATACCGCAGCCATCGGAGCAATCACTTTAAAAATAAATCCCCTGGAAGTTTTTGCACGATTCATCATCGTTTCAAAAAACCCACTGATGGCACCGGTTTTTCTAATCACTTCTCCAACTAATAATAACATAATAACCAGCATCATAGGCTCATTGGAAAAGCCTTCAAGAATTTCTTTTGAGGAAAGGATCCCGGTTAAACCCAGAAAAACTACAGCCAGAATAAAGGTAAATGCTGACCCTACAATTTCGAAATAAAGTGAAATAAGTACTAACGCAAGTACTCCAAGTACCGTAATTTGTGAAAGCGTCAAGGAGCTTCGAAATTAAATGTTATACCAGTCTGAAAAAGATATGCCCCTTTTTAGGTACAACATCCCATCAGTAAATAATCTGTAAATATAGAGTTATCCATATATATTTAGTGCACCGTTAACAGTTATGGCATCATTAGCCATTGGGCCTTTAAAATCTGCAATTCTATTACGGTTTTGAATCAAACACCTTTAATTCAACATCTTTATATAAAATCCAGCCACCCAATCAATAGTCTCCCCCACAGGCCGGAATTGATAATCCAGGGCTTGTTGAATTTTTAAAGATGAATAAAAGCTAATTCGCTGGGAAGCTTCAGCTGTTTCGCGTGTTAAAAGAGGGCTCCGTCCAACCATCGCTGACCAAAGTCCATCTGCTCTCCAAGCCAAAGCAGTTAACACTTTACCGGCATAAATTCCGGGGTTAGGTATGCCATATTCATCGGTCACTAAATTGAAAAAATCCCGGTATCTCAAGTTTGCCCCAACTATACAATACCGCTCCCCATTCATTCCCAACCCATCATGATCCAATCCCTGGATTCCGGTTGCTATTTCCCTATCCTTATTCAGGTGCATCCGGTCAATTATTCCGATGATTATTCCGGCAACATCCCTCACATCAACAAATCCAGTACCCCCATAAGGGTAATATTTTATACCATTCCACACTTTTACAAACAAAAGCGAGCTGCCTTTGCCCCATTGTCCGGGCCCCAGGATAACTCCTGGATTCAGAATCACTGCATCTGGCACTATTTCTGTCAATGCTTTTTCAGACTCAAATTTTGAGATAGAATACCCCGAGTGAACTCGCCTGGTATTGCGGGGTGTTTGTTCATCAATCAAAAATCCGGGATCGTTCCCCGGCCCATCCCCAAGCGCCGATATCGACGAAATATGTATCAATAAGCGACTCTCCCGATGTCCTTTCACCCCCAATCCTTTCCACGCTTCCGCCAGATTCTTTGTTCCCAGAACATTATTTGCGACCAGTAGTTTCCGGTCATTTGCCTGGAACGAAACCACTGCAGCACAATTTATCACACAGGAAATATCCGCCATAGCACCAACCAATGATTGCTTATCAAGCAAATCACCAACCCTCCAGTCGATCCGGCCTAACAGCTCATCCGGATTCTTTGAATAAAATGAGAAGATTTCCTTTAATGTATCCGTATTACCTGATAACCGTTTAAGCACCGCCACCCGCTCATAACACTGCAAAAGAGCATAAAGCAGATGCCCCCCCAAAAGACCCGTACCACCAGTGACTAAAATCATTTTATATTAATTATTCCACCCACACACCCTCACATCCTCACTTCCTCACTTCCTCACTTCCTCACTTCCTCACATCCTCACATCCTCACACCCTCACATCCTCACACCCTCACATCCTCACATCCTCACATCCTCACACCCTCACTTCCTCACATCCTCACACCCTCACACCCTCACATCCTCACTTCCTCACATCCTCTCCTCCATTCCAGTTTCTTCCCAAACCCCAACAGGTTGTCAGTCATCTTGATATAGTCAATATAAAGAATCCAGAGATCGAGCTTGGCCGCCATGGCAAACGGAAAGCGGTTGAGATAGGCTGAACGGGCCTCCGGAGGAAAAGAAGTATTCTCATGATACATTACCTGACCGGTAAGTTGAATACCCTGAATTTTACCGATCACCTTGGTTTCCAGCATAATCCCTCCTGACACGTTCGGATTTTGCATCATTTCACTACCATGCCGGGTTTCTGGGTCCGAGGTAAAAACCAGAGCCTCCTGATCTGCCATAAATGTATAAAAACAATGAGCTGTCCAGCTCCCCTTTTCCGAAGAAGTACATAGGGTTAACACATGGTGATGGCGTAAAAATCGCGTAATTCTTGGCTCCATATTGCAGAAAATCTTTGTCAAAGGTAATTTACTTCTCATAAACCACAGCCGTTAGCCTGGTTATACCTTCAACTCTGGAATAAAACTCCACCAGCTCAGCAACCATTTCATCTCCCGATAAATCGTGACGTTCGATTGAAATGAGTTCAAGACGCAGCATCGGGTCGTGCTCAATCAGTTCCCACTCCAAATACCTATCGCTTTTCATGGCATCAACTTTTTGGTAATAATAATATAGATGCAAATTGCGGGGGCGAATGGAAAAAAAAGTGAAAAAAAATGATCACTTTTATCAAGCACTTGTATAAATATATATGTATCGCAAAATTATTTTCCTTTTCAGTTTAGCGGCTCAGCTTCTTCCTGCGCAGAATATAAATCTCTTGTGGATCGATCAGGATGCAGCCGGAAAGGCCGCAGCGCTTAAAAAAACCTATGTGATCCCGCAGATCAATAACCCGGAGAAATTTTCCGGTATGGACATAAAATTTCACCGGATATTGCTCAATCTCGATCCGGCTGTGCGGTTTGTTACCGGATCGGTATCAACCTACTTTGTACCTGAATACGCCAATTTGAATTCTGTATCTTTTGATATGCATGATAGTCTGCATGTTACAGCGATCAAATATCATG
>CAIXKO010000735.1 GCA_903919925.1 uncultured Bacteroidota bacterium
AATGGTCTGGAAGCCGGGTGCCAGTCCATGGCACAAACCCTATCTCAAACAGGGAAGGCCCCTTTGGGCACCTGAGATTCATTACATCAACGGCACCTTCTGGATCACTTACAGTATACCTGGATGGAGCGCCGGCGACCCGAATAATTTTGACGCGAAAAACAGCGGTTGCGGATTGCTTAAAAGCATCTCCGGGAAAGCCGAAGGCCCTTATGAGGATGTTCAGCCCGGCGAGCGCATGGGCGATGAAATTGATGCCTCCCTTTTTCAGGACGACGACGGCTCTGTCTATTTCCTTTGGCATAGCGGTAAAATCGCTAAAATGAAACCCGACATGAGTGGACTGGCAGAACCCTATCGCTGGCTCAGGCTCACTGTTTCTGATACGGTTTCCGGGCATCACTCCGGTCTGTGCCCCTTGATATTCGGCAAGGGTTCTTTCGATCACATCGGTTACGAGGGGATGTTCATTTTCAAAAACAATGGCCTCTATTATCTGTGTGGTTCAGACCATGGCGAAGGCGGTCGTTACAGTTGTTACATATCAACATCCAAGAACATTTACGGCCCTTATAATGAGCGCTATGAAGCCCTGCCGTACTGTGGTCATTCTGTATTTTTCCAGGATGGGAACAAGCAGTGGTGGTCCACCTTTTTCGGAAGCGATCCGGGAGCTCCCTGGCAGGAACAGCCCGGCATTGTGCCGGTGACGATCAATGCAAAAGGCATTGTCAGTGCTAAATAAGGTTAATACGGGTTCAGAATTTTTTTCATTAAAGAAGCTCAGTTCGCTTGGACAGCAAATAAATACCCTTGACTTTGCAACAAAATAAACCATAAATTACCTTGACTTTGTTACAAGAATTTATTATATTTGCATTGACATTGTTACAAAGATCAATGCAATATAATGATATTTAAAAGAATAGCAAATAAAAGCCTTGAAACCTGGAAGAAGAGTTCAAATCGAAAGCCATTAATTATCAGGGGAGCAAGGCAGGTAGGCAAAACCACTCTTGTTAAGGAGTTCGCAAAATCATACCGATACAGCATCCTTTTAAATCTGGAAAAATCTTCGGATTCAGCCTTCTTTAATCCACAGAACGAGGTAAAGTCCATTGTCGAATCACTCTTTCTTTCCAATAACATTTCGATTGCCTCTAGTGGAGAGACATTGCTGTTTATTGATGAAATTCAGGAATCGCCTCACGCCATTTCAATTCTCCGTTACTTTTTCGAGGACTTTCCAAACCTAAGTGTGATTGCTGCCGGATCTCTCTTAGAGTTTGCTATGAAAAAGGTGAAGAATTTTCCAGTAGGAAGGGTTGAGTATTTATTCATGCATCCTCTCAATTTTATAGAATACCTGGAAGCTATCGGACATCAGGCAGCCCTGAAACAAATGGACAAAGTCCCTCCTGAATCATTTTCGCATCACGTGTTGGTTGACTTATTCAATCAATATGCCATCATTGGAGGAATGCCTGAAGTGATTAGCAATTTCATAGAAAAGAACAGCTTAACAGAACTGCCCAAAATATATGAGAGTATCTGGGGTACTTACAAAAATGATGTTGAAAAATATGCTGCAAATGAAACAGAGCGCAAAGTGATTAAGCACATCATGTCAACAGCACACTTATATATCGACCAACGTATTAAATTTCAGAATTTTGGTCAATCAAACTACCGGTCACGGGAAGTTGGTGAAGCCTTCAGGAATTTAGATGATGCTAAGGTTATTCAACTTATTTATCCAACTACTGATCTTGAAATTCCAGTAAAACCGGATCTGAGAAAGTCGCCACGCCTTCAATTTCTGGATACCGGTTTGATAAACTATGAGTTGGGAATACAGGCGGGAATGTTGTTTTTAAAAGATCTCAGCAATTCCTATAAAGGTGCGGTAATCCCCCATTTAATCGGGCAGGAGTTGATTTCATTGAGCACTTTTAGTTATAAAAAACCACACTTCTGGGTCCGGGAGAAAAAACAATCCTCATCAGAAGTTGATCTGGTTTATCCTTTTCGGGACAAGGTTATTCCGATCGAGATTAAATCAGGAAGTGACGGCACACTTAAATCCCTCCACCAATTTATTGATCGCTGCAACCATTCCTATGCAGTCAGGATGTATGCGGGGGTATTTTCTGTAGTTAAAACAAGGACCCCCGGAGGCAAACCGTATATTTTGATGAATATGCCCTATTATCTGGGTACCAAAATACCTGAGTATCTTGCTTATTTTCTTGATAATTACTGATGAGGTTTTGTTTAACCAAATTATTCATGATCGG
>CAIXKO010000736.1 GCA_903919925.1 uncultured Bacteroidota bacterium
AAAAGTGAGTCGATGAGTAAAGAATCTATCGGATTTATTGAGTTCAAAGGCTTCAAATTAAAAATGAAACTGATTAAGAAGATTATTAAAATGAAAACGACCAAACTCGGAACCCGGCCTGTTTATTAATTCCAATCATGATATACAATCCTATGGTATCAAAAATCAAAACTTATCCAATTCTGCTGCTGTTACTGTTAACCGGCACGCTTTCCGCACAGGTAAAGCTCCCCCCATTCTTTAGCAACAATATGGTATTGCAGCAAGGCATTGAGATTCCGGTTTGGGGATGGGCCTCCCCCGGGGAAAAAGTAAAAGTTTCATTAGAAAAGAACAGTGTCTCTGTTAAAAGTGATAGAAATGGCAAATGGCTCGTTAAACTGCCTCCAATGAGTTACGGCGGGCCTTTTAGATTAACTGTCACAGGGAAAAACCAGGTCACACTCACTAATATTTTGATCGGTGAAGTATGGGTATGCTCGGGACAATCAAATATGGAATTCAACCTGATCAATGCCAAAAACGCAGAAGCTGAAGTGGCTTCTTCTGATTTTCCGCAAATCCGCCTTTTTACGGTAAAGAAGAGGATTGCTCAAACAGCTCAGGATCAAATCGAAGAAGGAGAATGGAAGGAATGCTCCCCACTTTCATCCCCACATTTTTCTGCAGTGGCGTATTTCTTTGGAAAAGCACTGTTTGAAAAACTAAAAGTACCTATCGGACTGGTCAACACATCATGGGGAGGCACCGTTGCTGAAACATGGACAAGTGAACAATCAATTTCTCAGAATCCGGATTTCGCAGCTTCATTATCGCAATTGAAAAAGATTAATCTGGATGATTATGCTAAATCCCTGGAAAAAGAAGTGAGGGAAAGGGTTGGCGAATTCTCCACTGTCGATCTGGGAATGAAAGGAAATGATCCGGTTTGGGCCGCTTTCGATTTTGATGATTCAAGATGGAAGGAGATGAAACTACCTGATCTTATTGAGAATAACGGTTTGGGAGGGGTTGATGGATTCATCTGGTTTCGCAAGGAAATAAACATTAAACCCGCAGAAGCAGGGATGGCAGCAACCCTTTCGCTGGCCAAAATAAACGATTCTGACAACACCTATCTTAACGGTACCCTGATCGGATCTACCAAACTGATGGCTGATAAACCAAGAATTTATGATATTCCTGCGGGTCTGCTAAAACCGGGTAAAAACGTTTTCACCGTTCAGGTTGAGGACGTTGGCGGAAATGGCGGAATATATGGCGATTCAACCACCATGTATATTAAAACTTCCGGAAAAATAATTCCATTGAATGGCGCCTGGAAATATAAAATCGGGCTCATTAAATTCAATTCAACCCTAAATCCCAATTCTTATCCAACCTTACTATACAATGGAATGATTAATCCACTTGTTCCATACGGAATAAAAGGGGTGATCTGGTATCAGGGAGAAGGCAATGCCCAGCGGGCAAAACAATACCAGAGGGTGTTTCCCGACCTGATCAAAGATTGGAGAAATCATTGGAATCAAGGTGAATTCCCATTTCTTTTTGTTCAGCTGGCAAACTTTATGAAAGTCGATTCCATACCCTCAGAAAGCAGCTGGGCCGAGTTGCGTGAAGCTCAAAGCAAAACCCTTTCACTATCAAATACAGGAATGGCAGTAACAATCGACGTGGGTGATGAGGTTGATATTCACCCCAAAGACAAGCAGACTGTCGGTAATAGATTAGCACTCGCAGCTTTAAAAACGGCGTACCAGCAGGATATCCTGTTCACAGGTCCCGTTTACCGGCAAATGACCGTCACCGGTAATAAAGCAATCATTACTTTCGACCATACCGGCCAAGGGTTAAAAGCCATCGATAAATATGGCTATATAAAAGGGTTCGCAATTGCCGGTAAAGACCACAAATTCTACTGGGCAAAGGCAATACTATCCGGAACAAATTCCATCGAAATCTCCTGCACGGAGGTTCCCGATCCGGTGGCCGTGCGGTATGCCTGGGGCAACAATCCCGATGATGCCAACCTATTTAACAGTGCCGGTCTTCCTGCATCACCATTCCGTACCGATCAATGGGCTG
>CAIXKO010000737.1 GCA_903919925.1 uncultured Bacteroidota bacterium
GAATAAATTAAATCGTTTCATATAATTACTGTTTAATTTGATTTATTAATATCCGTTATTCTGGGTAAGGAAAGGCGATTTACTTAATTCGCTGGAAGGAATGGGCAACAGTTCATGCTTGCCAGCCTGAAATAAGATACCCGGTTTTTGTTTACGTAAAACGCTTTCCAGCCGGTCGGTACGTTTCAGATCATAGAAACGGTCGGCTTCGCCAGCCAGCTCCAGACGACGTTCCTGCCAGATATCGGCTAGTACGGCAGCTCCTGAAGAAGTTCTTTTAATACCAGGTAAAGTTACCCTGCCCGCAGCGATGGCTTCACGGAATGCCCGTTCGCGCACCAAGTTCACCAGGCGGAGAGCTTCCGATTCATTGCCCTGATAATAAGCTGCTTCAGCACCCAGCAACAGAACTTCGGCATAACGGATGAAATGAAAATTTGAGCCGGCGGTGGAGTAATTTTTAGCCAGCGCCTCGCGATTATACTTGCGGCTGTAATAGTTGGCATCATCAACATTCTCCACGTTCTTTGTTTCAGGGCGTTGTGTCAGCCTATCCACCACGCTGAATCCGCAATATTTATCGTAGCGGGCCCAAAAAGTATACCTGCCGCGTATATCGTTCATGTTCTGATACGAATTAATGTCACCATCCTGATTATAGCCAAACTGATTAGCCAAATCCTCGGTAATGCCGCAGAGTCCGAAACCAAACTCCATTTTCCGGGAATGATCGGGTTTATTGTTTATAAAAATGAATCTCGGGCTTAAATAGTGTAAATAACTATCATTCTCGGAGCTGATTGTTTCTTCGAAAACGATATCAAAAACCACCTCGCTGCTGAACTGACCGGCAATGTTCCAGATATCTTTAAAATTGGTATTCAGGTTATATTCCGATGAGTTTTCAATCTCTTTGCACAGCTGGAATGCTTCGGCCCAATTGGGACTAGAGGAATTCAATTTGGCTTCAGTGATCAGCGTTTTTGCCAGCAATGCCTGGGCTGCACCCTTTGTTATCCGGTTGGCCTGCGCTGCCAAATACTTACTTTTTAATGGCAACAGGGGAATGGCTTCACGCAAATCCTTGAATATCTGAGCGTAGACTTCATTTTCCGGAATTCTTTTCTGGTTGAACCAGTCGGCTTGATCCAGGGTTTTGGTTATCAGGGGCACCGGGCCAAAATTTTTGACCAGGGTAAAATAGAAGTAAGCACGTATAAACTTTGCCTCCGCTTTATATTGATCAATCAGGTTTTGTTGCAGTGGGGTTAACTTGATGGTAGCAACTCCCTCGAGGTACTTATTAATGGTATTGACCCCGCGGAATCCATATTTCCATATCGATAATGCGTATTCTGTATCGGAATAGATATCAAAATTGGCGAACCCGGCAGCGTGGTAATAATTGCCTTCTTCTGATGCGCCTTTGGGATTTCCGCAATAATCGGAATCATCGGAACGAATATCCAGATCGAACAGCACCCCGATGGGTTGCTCGGCAACCGGTACCATTTGCAAACTGTTATAGCACCCTACCAAACCATTATAAGCAGTAACCGTATCGGTATAATAGGTTTCCAGAGTTGGATTGATGGGCTCCTTCAGATCGAGCCAGCTCTCGCTGCATGATTGCAAAGCTCCTGAAACCAGTATAGTTAAAAGAAATATTTTCACACTTTTCATATTGTTTTCCTTTATTGATTAAAATGAAAGATTGATCCCAAAAAGCAGTATCCGCGGTTGCGGATAATTGCCATTATCAACGCCCATATCCAGGCCGCCGCTTCCCCAGCCAACACTTTCCGACACTTCAGGATCGAAGCCTTTATATTTTGTTAGTGTGTATAAGTTTTGCGCGGTGACATATACTCTCAGGTTCTGCACCGATATTCTCTTTGCCCAGGTCTGCGGCAAGGTATAACCCAGGGTGATAGTTTTTAGGCGCAGGTAGGAACCATCCTGCAGCCAGCGGTCGGATAAAACCCGTTCATTATTATTTTGTGAACTCTCGGCCAAACGCGGGATATTGGAATTGATATTATCTACCGTCCAGGATTCCAGAATGTCCGGGTCCTTATTAACCACCCATCTTCCCATCATGGCGCGGTACAGGTTGTTATAAATCATGTTACCCTGAAATCCCTGGATGAACAGGTTCAGATCAAAGCTTTTAAAGTACATATTCGAGGTCAAACCAAAAACAAACTTCGGCATGGGGCTTCCCAAAACGGTTTGATCATTAACCGAGATAACCCCATCCCCGTCGATATCTTTGAACCGGACATCCCCGATACGTGCATTCATCTGGAAGGGACCCTGGACCAATTCTTCATTATTACGGAATATCCCATCGGTTTTATATCCCCAGAAATCGGCAATGCCACCACCCTGAACAGTACGCGATGCTGCTTCATTTGCTATATAATTGGAGAATTTGGGTTTATCCAGTTCAATCACTTCCGTTTTGATATGGGTGAGGTTTGCGCTGATATCGAACGTAAATTCACCCTCATATTTACGGTATCCCAATTCAAATTCCCATCCCTGGTTGGCAATTTTACCTCCATTGATATCGGGGCCATCTATTCCCAGATAATCGGGTACCGTGCTCTGCATCAACATACCCACATTATCCTTCAGGAACCAGTCGGCTGTTAAAAACAGTTTGTTCTTTAAAAACGATACATCGATTCCGATATCCTTGGTTTGGGTAGTTTCCCATGTCAGCGACCGGTTGCCTGGCTTACCACCAGCCTGTCCGCCATATCCGCTATTAATAATACCAGCGGTTACCCCTGCAGTGGATGTTTTTGGGTTACCAAAAGCATAATTTGCATCGGGCTGAATGGCGGTATTATAGCTGTAATACCCAATATTGTTCTGGTTTCCAACCTGACCCCATCCCACGCGGACTTTGGCCGTGGACAGCCAATCAACCTCTTTCAGGAACTTCTCATTCTTGATTTTCCAACCAAGAGAAACAGCCGGGAATACACCCGACCGGTTGGCAGGGCCAAACCGCGATGAAGCATCTTGCCGAACCGATCCGGTGAGTAAAAAACGATCATCAAAAGAGTAAGTTAACCGGGCCAGATACGAGAACATGCGCCATTCAGCTGCACCGCCCCATACTGACCGGATCAGATCGGATGGGTTACCTGCACTTAAATATTGAAGATACTCCTGGTTACCGGAAATGGCTGCATTGAATCCTCCGAGATCATGGGAACTATTCTGCTCAACGGTTGAACCCACCATGGCACCCAGCGAGTGTTTACCAAATGATTTGTTGTAACTCAGCGTGTTTTCCATCAGCAAATACGTATTGTGGTTATCTGCTTGTTTTAGCGACGGAACCAGCTGCCCCTCATTTAACGAAGATCCAACCACATTGAAGGAGGGTAGAAACTCTTTCATTTCCCCAAGATTGTAGTCCAGTCCCAGGTTCGACTTGAATTTCAAATCACCCGGCAGGCTGATTTCAAAATACATGTTTCCACTCAGCTTTTTATTGTTGTAAGTATAATTTGCCCTGTCGCGTATGCCGGCACCGTTAAAGGTTCCGGAGTGGCGCATATAGTTCAGGCTTCCTACGGAATCGTACGCTGAGGTGGTGGGATCGGAAAGTAAAGCAGTGATAATAGGGCTGGCCGAAGGGAAGTTATACCCCACGCCCCCTTCCATCACGCGGTGACGCACGGAGTTGCTCAGGCTTAAACTCTCACCGAATTTCAGCCATTTGGTAATGGTATGATCGGAATTGATACGGAAATTGGTGCGGTTATAATCTGATCGGTTCACCAGTCCGGCTTGTGTGGTATTTCCCACACTGATCAGATATACCGAGTTTTCATTACCACCCGATACGGATAATTGAACATTGGAAGTAGGCGCATTGGCGAAAATCTCTTTTTGCCAGTCGAAGTTTGGCAAAGCGGCAAACAAGGTTGAATCCTCAAAATCGGGATAATCAGCCGTTCTCTTTCTGTATGGGCGCAGCAGCTCATAGTATTGTTTGTACTGGTCCTTATTCAATACATCGATACGGTTTGCCTGCGATTGCACACCATAGTAACTATCGAAAGAAATTCTGGGTTTACCGGTTTTTCCGCGTTTTGTGGTAATCAATACCACCCCGTTCGATCCCCTCGATCCGTAAATTGCTGCCGAGGAGGCATCTTTTAATATTTGTATGGATTCGATATCACCCGGATTCAGTGAGTTGATACCAAAATAGTTATCCCCCCTGCCTGAAGCCATCGGCATTCCATCCACAACATATAAAGGTTGTGCATCACCGGTAGTTACGATCCCCCTGATCTTTACTGAAACCGATGAACCCGGTGCACCGGTATTCGTCATAACCTGAACCCCGGCGGCTTTACCTTGAAGAAGGGCATCGGTTGAAATGGTTGGAATACCTTTAATATCTTTTCCTGAGATGCTGGAAATGGCGGAGGTAAAATCCTGTTTTTTCTGGGTACCGTATCCGATAATTGCCACTTCATTCAGCCCGATAACACTCTCCGCCAGTGCAATAATCATGGCAGTGGTAGTGTTGGCAGTCATTTCTACCGTTTCGTAACCAACATACCTGATAGAGAGTACTGCTTTATTATCAGGAACCTGAAGGGTAAATTCACCTTTAATATCGGTGGTGGTACCAGTTAAGGTGCCCTTTACCGTTATGCTTGCCCCGATGATGGGTTCCCCGGTTTTTTTATCGATAACCCTTCCAAATACCTTTACTTCCTGCCCGGGCAATCCGTAGTGGTTAGGAACACCAGCTGAAAATGACCGGGTATTGCTAAGCCCGAAATTCATCAGCAGAATAAGAATAACAGGCAACATCCTTTTGCTGAACCGCAAGACTTGTATACTCATTATAACATCTCCCGTTTTTAGTGATTTCTTAACGGACAAACATAAACAAGACAAGACCCATGAATGAGTAAAAAAGCAGATTATTGCAGGTACAAATCTTGACGAAAAGTATGATTGCTTTGATCAATACTTGAAACTTCCGTCATCAATATTTAAAATCGCTGGGAGAGACCCCTTCCGCTTTTTTAAAAGCCCTGTAAAAAGTGGTACGACTTGA
>CAIXKO010000738.1 GCA_903919925.1 uncultured Bacteroidota bacterium
GATTCAGAGTATAGCAAAGTAACATCGGTATTCATCGTTACCGGAGTATATTCTCCGAATGCTTTCCCCGATCGCCCCATCGCGCCCTCAGTTTTAACAAATTGTGAAGATTGAAAGTTGGGAATCGTCACAACCGAGGTGATCATGGCCGTAAAACGATTGGTTAGCGATACCGAACCCTCACCGCAAAAATGAGGAGTGACCACCTGGGTAACAAAAACCTCACCATGGTATCCAGAGAATCTGGGACCACTAAAATTCTGAATATCTGCGGATTGAATCTGGTTATTTTGTAAAAATTTCCAAGTCTCCCAATAATTATAATTCATCGAAAGGTTTCCTTTCGAAGTCCCTGATAGTTTAACCAGTAATACCGTATCTCTTTCCGTCACTGCATGGAAACCTAACCAGGTATCGATTTCGTAGGTAATTGGAAATCCATTGATTAAATAAGGCCCGTAAATGGATTTTTCAACCAGAAGGCTGTCGGCTGCATCCATAGCCCCACCTGTTCTCACTACAAAAACACCGTTGAAGTCAATATTGAAATTCATATCAAGCCGGCACCGGTCAAACCATGGGTCTGTTCCCTGCCCTGAAAAGATAAACGAACCAGCCGAGCCCCTGGTAAGCAGCCTGCCCGAGGTAAACTGTACCTGAAGGCTTTTCGATTGCCACAAATCATTATACAAAAACAAACCATCAAGCCCTAAAGTATCAGAATTCCAAGTGTGTGCATCAGTTCTGAATCGGTATTTTAAAATATCCCGACTAACACTATCCTTGATTGCAATACTCCTGAATAATTGGTCCAAACCTGTATTGTCTAACTGAAATACCATCCTGGTCCCGATTTTCGTTACCGTAAGCACTTTCCCCAAAACCCCGTCACCGCCTGGATAAAACACAATATCCCCCGGCTTAATTATCGGTGGTGTACCAATCAAATCAAACCGATCTTGTCCGTTTGATTGCATTGGATTCGTAAATACCAGCGTATCCAGCTTAATCACATTGGACAGAAAAAAAGATCCATTTAGATCAGTTTCTGCTTCCTGATCCAAAGCCGGCTTCCTCTCGCATCCCGAAAACAGGAACAAAAGAACCAGAAAGCTCATCAAAACCCTTGAAAATCTATGAATCCTTTGCATAAATCACCAACGCTATCTTATGTGTATAACAATCTTACTCCTTTGGTTCATTTTCAGTGAACCGGTGGTAGAAACCTCACCAACACTATTATCCATCCCATCAAACCGTACGTAAATGTAATAGCTAATCTCTTTCAAATCAATAAAGACCACCTTACCATCTGATTCCGTTTTACGCCAAACCTGCACCGGATTTTTCCTATTGTTCCATTCATCCATACTTTCAAATAAGGCAGCATAAGCACCTGAAACAATGGCACCCGTTTCGTCCTGAACCTGGATCTCCAATTGAGGAAGAGTATCAAGCTTAAAGCACCCGGTTAACAGCAAAGTTAAACTTGCCGAAACTGCTAATATTTTAAATTTCTTCCCGATCATTTAGTTCTGCTCCCTGTTTAATAAAATGGTAGCTCCAAAACAAATAAAAAAGGCACGGCTAACCGTTTTTCCAGGTGAAGCCCACAATGGATTATACTGACCCAGATACCGGGTACCTGAAAAATCAGTTCGAAGGTAATTATCCAAACTTGTTAACCCTTGCCGCATTCCTCCGCCAAGTAAAATACCCAACCGGTGATTTAAATTAAACATCATGGACAAACTACCCTCCAAACTCAAATTAAATCTGGTCATCTGGTTAATCCATTCTGTATCGGTGATAACGTTGGGCATGCTAGCCCCAGTATTTGAATTGATGGCTGTTGAAACAGAATTTTCGAAAACTCTCACCCCAGTATTCAAACCAAAATCTGCTCTCAAATCAAATCGCTTGGTTGAACGGGTGCGAAAGGTCAACAACACCGGTACCTCCGCAAACCAAAGCTGATTATCAATAAAAATATCCTTCATATTGGGGTCGTAACCACCAAAGGTGTCAAACTTATTGATATTCAGACTACCGGAGTAGTGCGAAAACGTGCCACCAGTTTTCAGGCCCCAATGATCGGAGAAGAAATATGTATAAAATAACCCTGCAGAATATCCGGACCCGTTCGTCAATCCCAGCCTCGTATCCCCGGCAACAGTGGAATTAACTAATCCGGAAATCAAAGGGGAAAAATTGCCACTCAAAAAACTCTGGCCTTTTGGTGGAAGGTCCATCCCATAAAAAGTAAAATTCTCTGCGGAATTGTTGAGATATCTGAAAGCAATCTGAAATATGACCTTTTGATTGGAGGAAAAAACTTTTCCATTGGCAATTCCATTTAACAACCGGTTGATGCGTATACGAATAATATATCGGTTATTTCGGTCATATTTAGGCATATCCATCGTAAACCGGGCAATATCAAGTGTTACTGACAGTCCCTCTGGAAAGAGTTCATTAACATTGACCACATATTCCTCAATTCCGATTTTTGCAGCGGCAAGATTAACCTCTATATCATTAATAACCTGTACTTTAGGATTAGAAAAAAGATGGATAAAATCTCTGACCACCGATTGATCAGCCTGATTATTCAGTTGGTTATGAAAAGTTTGATATTTCGATAGCAAAGCCGATACGGAATCCTTCAGTGTTTGCTTATTCCAAACCGGACCTTCCTGAGCTGAAACACCGGCCCCCCAGCCGGGAAGCAGAAGCCAGACAAAACAGATGAACCTGAAATTCCTGATCAATCTCGCGGTAAAATATCGCATTTTAAAGTCCAATAATGGGTTTGGACCGCAAAAATAGAAATTTAGCGGGAGAGAAGCGTCTTTATTGAATATTCTTCCGTTTCGATCGTGTTATTGTTCATTAAAAGTGAGTGCTTGCGCGTGAAAATGCGCAATTCCCCGGTTATTGGGTTGGCCAGGCAGGATATCTGACAAGCCTCCCGGAATGTTTGTTCGTGATAAGTAATGGCAGACTGCAAATAATTCATCACATCAACGTTTGATTGGCCCCACCAACCAATCAACGATAAGCCCGGCAACTCCCTAGGCGACAATTCATTGCTCAATTCAATAAACCGATCAATATAAACTTCGTATTCACTAGTCTTTCCGTCAATCGAGGGTCGCATAGCTGATGTCCCATACAAATAGCCGACCACCTGATAGGTATCTCGTGGAATTGCCTGGTTAGCAGCAGCTGATGTTATATCAGTGATCAGTGAATGTTCAAAGCTGACTCCCGTAACCACGCTATCACCCCATGTGTTATCA
>CAIXKO010000739.1 GCA_903919925.1 uncultured Bacteroidota bacterium
AGAACTGATGGCATGGTCTAAAATTCATGTCGTTACTATCAAAGGTATGGAACTTTAGAATATAAAACTCAAGCGGTATGATTTCTATCGTGGGTAAGAATTACCTTCTTTTTGATAACCTGGATAAAACGGTCAGGATACGTGCTCTGTATCCAAATTCATTAATCCTCATCCTCCATACTCATTTGCTTCCACCTCTTCCGGTGTAAGCATCATTTAGGTTGCAGGCAGGAAACAATATCGATTCACCTTGCGGGATGAATTGATATACCAGTGGGTGATCAGCAATTTCAATATTGTGAAGTACCTGACAGATGTGATGATACCTTTGGTTGAAATTGGGTTATGAATTTTGTCCCTTTTATGAACGGATGGGTTCGGGTACAGGGGGTTGATAGGCCAGTTTCCTGGTGCTTAATAACCTATTTTTTTTTATTTTTCCCAGAATCATTTGTAACAAAATTCACGGATTGCGGAGCACCCGGTCTGCAGGAGATTTGCCTGGTGTGAAAGGCTAACAGTTGCCCGTGAGAGAAAAGTGCAAGAATTTTGTTGGATTATTGGGAGAAAAGTGTATTTTAGTATTGATAATATTGAATAAAAAATGTATAGATCAAGAATTAGAAGCCTAATAGAATGGAAGTTAAATAGGAATAGAAAACCTCTAGTTTTTTTAGGCGCAAGACAGGTTGGAAAGACCTGGCTTATTCAGGAGTTTGGAAAGACCGAGTACAAGCAAATGGTGTATATTAATTTTGAGGATGACGGAGCACCAAAGGATCTTTTTCAATCGGATTTCGACATTGACCGGATCATAACCTTGTTGAATGCTTACGCTGGGCTAAGGATATCGGCTGAGGATACCTTACTGGTATTTGATGAAATTCAGGCAGCCCCCCGAGGTATTACCGCACTTAAGTTTTTTTACGAGAAAACACCACAATATCAAATAATTGCAGCGGGTTCTCTGTTGGGGATAAATATTCACCCCGAAGAGTCTTTTCCTGTCGGGAAGGTTGAATTCGTAACGCTCTACCCACTAAGTTTTACCGAATTCTTACTTGCGATGGAAGAACCAGGGCTTGTTGAATTGATGGAAAAACGGGAATGGGAGTTGGTTACTACCTTTAAATCCAAGCTAATCAATTATCTGCGATATTACTTTTTTATTGGAGGAATGCCTGAGGCTGTATTGCGGTTCACGCAAAACAGAGACTGGAATGAGGTTCGCAAGATTCAACGGAACATTTTGAAGGCCTACGAGAATGATTTTTCGAAACATGCGCCCAAAGAGATACAACCTCGGATCCGGATGGTTTGGGAAAGCATTCCGGCACAATTGGCTAAAGAAAATAAAAAGTTCATTTATGGGGTACTAAAGGAAGGAGCACGGGCCAGGGACTTTGAATTGGCAATTCAATGGCTGGTGGATTCGGGATTATTGCATAAAGTTTACCATGTTTCAAAACCTGCCTTACCGCTTGCTGCCTACCAAGAGCTATCGGCTTTTAAACTGTATCTCAATGATACCGGATTGCTTGGTGCCATGGCAAAACTCAGTGCAACGACATTGCTCAATGGCGATGCTGTATTTACCGAATTTAAGGGGGCGCTATCGGAACAATTTGTTTTTCAGCAACTTGTTCAGAATGAAGATATAGCCATACATTATTTCACATTTGACAACAGTAAATTTGAAATCGATTTTCTGATTCAGAACGGAAATGATGAAATCATTCCCATCGAAGTAAAATCGGGAGAAAACCTTAAAGCACGCAGCTTTAAATTGTTTTGTGAAAAATTTCATCCCGGAACAGCCATTCGCACCTCCTTATCGAACTATCATACCGAGAGTTGGTTGTCAAATGTCCCGCTGTATGATGTAGAAGGATATTTCAAGCCGGGGGCAGATGCCGGGAGTTAACAGTGGACCAAATCAGAAGCCTTGTGACCATATCAGATAAAACACTACCGTAATTGAAATAGTAGCGGTCAGGGTAACCTTCAAAACTCGCCCCCCAGAAATAGGTGATCAGGGCCCGGCTCATACCCTCAGCCATTTTTCCCCAGTCAGCCTGGGCTCTCATGGAAACAACTGAAAATGAAGTATCAAAACGCTACACCACACCAGCGAAGCACAAAGAAACAGGTATAATATCTTTCCGCCTAAAGTTGAGCGTTTTAGGGCCTGGATAGTATAAAACATTGAAAAAATCGTTCCTGCAAGGACAAAAAATGACAGGTATACAACAGCCCTTGCTTCATTCACTAAACCAACTAAAACTAATGAACCATGATTGTTTCCTGTTTTCACGATTAACCAAATCAAGCCTGAAAAAAGCAGTAAGGCCAACAGGGCAGTAATCCTGGTAACAATATTCCGGATTCGAGCCGGAGGTTTGGATTGGTCGCTGGTCCTTTTGAACAGGTTTATTAATGCTGAAACCATCGATATGATAAAACTCAAGACTAATAATGCAACACCACCCAGCAGGTACCATCGTTTTTCCATTAACATCTGCTGGCCCATGGTAGCTACGCGGGGATTGTAATACATTTTTGTTACCCAGTTGATGGGATTCGCTTCCATTTTTTCGATACAATCAGATCCGGGGGTTGCCAGAGGATCATTCAAAAAGTCATATGCGATGCTTTTCGCACATTCCGTGTTGAGTGTCAGACCATGTCCCCGTCCCGGAAATTCAAAGAGAAAGCTATTTGGTAATGACTTCTTTAATAATTGTGCATTAACGGGTGGAGTAATCGGGTCAACACTTCCTGCCAAAATCAGGGAAGGTATTTCACTGACTACAGGACGTGTTTCAAGTGAATCCTGTCGGATGAAATCAATCTGTTCCAACATCAGTATTACATTGTCAAAATAATTCAAGGCCTCATGCAAGCGATCATTCGGTCCTGTTTGAAAGTCACTTAAAATAAGGCCATTGTCGTATTTTAGAACCGTAATAAACATAAGGTCCGATGTACCATAAATTCTATGTTCAAACTTGGGAAGGAGATTTTTAAAAATCTCTGTATTTCTTTCTTCGATTCCTTTAATCAACCAGGGGAGAATGGGATAAAAACCCGGTCATAAAGCAATTGCTGAACGGCGAGGTGCATGTCTTGAAAGTTGAGATGTGCGAGTCCAGCAGGACCATTTTTATTTTTAGCCGTCAGAGGCTTATCTTTCAAAGAATTCATAGCGTTGTAAAACCGTTCCTCCAAATCAGGAAAAGCATTATTGCTTGCGGGGTTTTCTTTGCAGGCATCGAAAAATGCTTTAAGTGAGCGCTGATATTTTATGATCTCATCTCCCCAATCCGGATAGCCCATCGGGACAGATGAGTCCATGATGACAGAACGAATTGACTCCGGGTAATCGCGCATATACGTTTGAGCAACCCTTGTACCATATGAAATCCCCCACAAATTCCAATGTTCGATGCCCAGGGCAATTCTCAGCATTTCAAGGTCTTTTATAACCTCAGCAGAATTGTATTTGTTCAAGTTTATTCCATCTGCAATCAGTTTATTATAGTAATCTGAAAGCTGCTTTAACGTTTTCTCTGTTGCTTCAGCGGGGGTGAGGTTTTCAGTTATGATTTGAAATAGTGCTTCCTGGAATTCCGGGCAAAACGCCGGCTCTGAAAGCCCGATACCACGAAAGTCCATCAATATGATATCACGGTTTTGGCAAAATGGATGATCTTTAAAAGCTTTAATTATGGATGATGTTAGTGCTTTCCCACCAGGGCCACCGGTCAGGTGAATGATCGGATCCGGTTTGGGGTTGGCATTTGCAGATTTGATCAATACAAATGCCAGCTTCAGGAACCGGCCATCAGGATTTTCATGATTTTCGGGTACTGTGAGAAAAGCAAATTGAATTCTGGGGTCATCTTTTAAGGATTGACAATCTTCAAGAAAACAATCAGAGTATTCAATTACAGGCTTAAAAACCTGGGCTGAAATTGGCAGTGATGAAATCACCGCCACCAAAATGTAAAGTAAAGTCTTCATTTTGAGTATATTTTGATATTTGGTGGAGTTGATTTCATTAATATGGGGCATCTCAAATACCCAACCGTCACCTTTGTTGTCCTTATGGCGGTAGCTGATGAAAATGTCGTATTCGTACCGGGCAGAACGGATGACATTTTTCGAAAATTAGGTCATTACAACCAAAGATAGAGAACTTTAGAATACAAAGCTCAAGCGGCATGATTTTTATCGTGGTTTAGAATGGCCATTTTCTTGATAACCCGGCGAAGAAGATTGACACCACCAAATCGTCGTCCAGGAGGTTCCGTTTACCCACAACAACCCCATGCTAAGAGCACAGATAACCATGTCAAGAAATTGATTCTGGCAAAGTTCATTTTGTTGAAAAAAAAAATTGTTAATGTTTTGAAAAGTTTATAACTTTATTAAGACTAAGATTTGTATACCTTGAATTCATACTTGCCGATGTTTTATCTAAGTTGCTTAATTTCAATATAATATGTCAATATAAATCAGCCAGTCATCATCAAGTTATTTTCATATATAGCTGATTTTTAGAGAATTGAAAATTTGTCCTCTACTAGGAATATACATCTAATCCCACCTACCATGAAAACACTGAAGTACTTGATCCCGACAATAGCCTGCCTATTGTCAGTTGGATTGCTGAATGCACAAGTTGCCGTTGATCCTATTAAAAAAGTTTACAGAATTGGGGGTTCATCTGAGATATTCATCTCTTATATGAACAATGAAAAAGTTGCCGGGGATAAAGTTATGGATGTTACAACTGCAATGGATAACATCAACATTATTTCCGGCTTTGTAACAGCCAATGATACAGGGCTTTTAGACAGGTCACAAACAGACTGTGCAATGGGTGATTTCAATGCAGATGGAGCCGATGAGGTTGTCACTGTTGTTATGAACGCATCGATGAGAATCTCTCTGATGATCCCAAGGATCGACACTAATCTTATTATTAATGGCCCTACGTATTTAGAGTTACCACTCTATCAAGAACAGTTCAAAACCATGAGAATCATTGCGGGAAATTTTGATGACGATCCACAGGATGAATTTGCCGTCTGTTATGATAGGTTCGACGGAATGTTTGTAAGGGTTTTTGAAACTGATTCTACTTTAAGCATAAAAGGATTGGCCTCTTTTACTGAAGCAGGGACTAATTTTTATAATACACAATTCGACATAGCTGCAGGCGATGTGGATGGGGATGGAATCGATGAGATTATTAGGGTTACAGAAACTGGTCTCCCCGAATGGACCAGTAGCACAGATGGAAACTATTTTACATCAACAATTGATTTGTATCAGCTGAAGTATGTTCCGAACGAACCACAGTTGAAACATGTCGCATACAAGGGCATAACATCTAAGAATATAACTGGGGGGGAGTATTACCCCGATCAGCCAAAGCAAATTAATGAAATGAAAATTGCCTGCGGGGATCTGGATGTGGATGGCAAGGATGAAATTGTTGTGGCGTGGTCATTCAATTACTGTTTCGATAAAACCAGTACAAATATCTTCACGAATACATTTTTTTTGAATTTGTTTAAACTGAACGAGAGCGGGATTGGAAATTTCTATAATTATAGAGGTCAGCTCCAAAATTCAGCAACAATTGATATACCAGATCGTCATTGGGCCTTGACACTGAAATGTGAGCCGCTCGACTACATGGGCAGGGCTGTAATAATGCATAACAGTAGGAATTCTATTTGGATTGATTATTGGCCTGGGGGGCTGGAAAATGCGCCATCAACCGTGGAAGTAATAATGCATGGTGGTTATTATCATGATATACAGGGAAATGAAACTTTTACAGTAGCAGATCTGAATCCGGATACTGCTGCGCTCAATTTCAGAAAAGAGTTGATTATTTTGGCGAACAAAAAT
The DNA here is from genome assembly GCA_903919925.1 of uncultured Bacteroidota bacterium. Lineage (GTDB taxonomy): Bacteria > Bacteroidota > Bacteroidia > Bacteroidales > UBA12481 > UBA12481. The sequence goes on from CAIXKO010000739.1 coordinate 5,926, forward strand.
AGTGGGAATTCTCAATTAAGTAATAGAGCAACTGTTGGTTACGACGGAATCGCCGGTATGGCAATCGCTTCAATAACTAGTGAAACTTCGGAGGGAATTACTGTTTATCAGTCTACTACCGGACCGGTCCTCCCTTTCAGTGCCTATAGTAATTTTGCGGTTTTTAGTTTTCTTGCCGGTGATTTTGATATTAAGGATGCTGAGGTTTACGAAGTAGGAACCCCGGATATTATAACGGTAAAGGGACTTGAGCAACCCATTGTAATTCTTAACTCCCCTCCTGTGCATTTTGATGTGCTTGGCGGGAAGATATATGATATTAATAACGCCTATAAAGGAGGATCGCCCACCTTCTTCGCAAAATATAGTACCACTATCACTAATACTAATACAACAAGTATTAAGGTTGATAAAGGAATGGGAATTTCATCAGAATTTAAGGCTTTTGCTTTTGCCTCAGGCAACGGGTTTGAATTGGGAGTACGAGGAAACTTTAACATGGACAAATCGTTTTTCGATTCCAAAGAACGGGATATCACCGTCCAACAGGGATTTACAATTGAAAAGGAAGATTATATTCGTTATTCAGAACTGGATTACCTCTATTACGACTATCCTGTTTACGACAAGAAAAAAGATTCGTTGGTGGGTGACATTGCTGTTTTGAATCCTCAATCGGAAGATCGTTCAAATACTTGGAAACAAGGAAAATTATGGAACCACCCCTCCTTTGTGTTTAACCACGAGCCGGGAAACATTCTTTCTTACAAACAGCAAATAAATTGGCCTGATACCAGCAGTATCATTGATGGCATTTTTACATATGCAAAATACGATACATATCAGGTGACAAACTCAGCGATTGCTGACTTTTCATTTACTTCTAATCGTTTCAAGACTAGCGAAAATTCATATTCTTATAAGGCTGGAGTAGGAGCTGACCTGTTATTAAAAGCGGGATACGAAGGAAAGCAAACGGTCTTTTTAGGGGCTCTTGGTATAGGCGGATCTACTGAATTAGATATCAAAATGGGAGTTTCTTACAATCTCTCAGCCAATTATAATCAATCCCAGCTGACCACGCATACTATTAAATTAAGTGATGCTTTTAAAATTGAAGGCAACATAGGAAACCTTGATCAAACGTATGGTGAGACTGGCACTTATGAGGTTACTCCTTATATTTATCGCTCCCAGAGCGGAGCTTTGGTACTGGACTATTTTGTGCATTTATATACAGACACTGGAAGTTGGTGGGTTAATAACTATGGTCAAAATCCTGACCTGGCTTTTATCCAGCCGAGCAGGTATGCCACGGAAAAGGGAAGTGCTGGTGTGCTTGTGTCGGTAAAACAAAAGACCAGTGATATCCAGTTCTGTCCCACAATTGTTAATCCCGGCGATACTGTGGTGATAACTGCTCGCGTACATAATTTCAGCCTGAAGAACTTTAATGAATCCATCATAAAGCTTGATTATTACCTGGACTATCCTGATGATCGGGGTGTTAAGCTCACAGATATATATAATGTGACGGGAAGTTCGAAGCGTTGCACCAATATGAGTTACCCTAACACGGATCGCGAAGAGATTTTAACATTTATCTGGAAGGTTCCTACTACGGTAACTTGTTCACCACGGATTTATGCGGTGATCGATCCGGAGAATGAATATATGGAAATACACAAAAACAATAATGTAGGTTGGAATCGGTTGAGGATTTATGATTGTGATACATGCAGTTACGAAGAAACACTAGGCGAAAACATCATTGCTGAGCAGCTATTCTTCAAGGCCTATCCCAATCCATTCAATTCTGCATGTCAGATCAGTTTTTCATTGCTGCAGGCGGAAGATGTTCAGATTGACCTGTATAATCTTACCGGTCAAAAAATCGCCAACGTGGCTAAGGGTATGTATGATTCGGGCGAGCATAAGGTAAGCCTGAGCGGCGAAAACCTGGGCAATGGAATCTACGTCTGTAAAATCCAGGCGGGAACCTACCGGGAGGTGATCAAGCTGGTGGTGATCAGGTAAGCCCGCTGCCACGCTATTCCTTCAAGCAGCGGACCGACAATCCCCATGAGGGGGAAATATGGATAATCCGGAGCATGCTGGTTCTTCGTCACATTTGGGGAAGCTTTCTCCGCCGATTTATCTGGCATATATTTGGATATTTGAGAATTAAAGAGTAGTTCGGCTGTTACCAGACAGTCGCAATAAGATTGACTCATATTTCATTGGTCGCATATGCAGACCCGCTTTCAGCGCCATTACTTTTTCCCGGAAAGTAAATCATCAATGAAGACCACTCATAATGTAACCAAATTCATTAATCCTCATCCTCCATACTCATTTGCTTCCACCTCTTCCGGTGTAAGCATCTTTTACATCGGAACTTTTCCTGGTTTCGGGAGAAGTTCAAATACCATACCGGATAGTATCCGATTTAAGGAAGCTAATTGTTATTGCATTTTTGAAAGATACTAAAAGAATCAATTCATATATTAGCTCAATGTTTACTCGATTAAAATTCTTTCAGAAGGCTCACTATTGGAGGTTAAAATATATCCCTCAGAATAAGTGATCTACGTTAAAGGTGGTGTTGGTGGTATTTTTGCACCTTCGCTGTTTATGGGTGGCATCACAGGTTTCTTTGTGGCGAGGTTGGTCAATTTTTTCGAACCATCCGGTTGCCGGAGAAGAATTTTTCTTTGGCAGGAATGGCCGGAATCATGATCATCCCGAAAAATACAGTTCCATTTGGTATTATTTCTAAAGAATCTGGGCCTGTAACCAATAAACTGCAGCCCCCGACAAGTAACCGATAATTGCCAGCCAGCTGATCTTTTTGAGGTACCAGATAAAATCTATCTTTTCCAGACCCATTGCCGCTACACCGGCTGCTGACCCGATGATCAGGATGCTTCCGCCTGTACCTG
>CAIXKO010000740.1 GCA_903919925.1 uncultured Bacteroidota bacterium
TGTTATCACTGATGGAAATTCCATTTTTGTACCGTTCCGATCGACATTTAGAATAACGGAATCGCCCGGATGCTTTTTGATTTCCATTACAATGAGGTCGAAATAAGGCAAATCGAGGCCATTTATTCCAAGGATTTTGTCATTGACCATTAATCCGGCAGCCTTTGCAGGAGATCCCACACTAAAATCGCGCGCCACAAAAGGGTATGCAAAATAGATGAAATCCCTTTTCCCTTTATATTTCCTGGAGAACTCGATATAATCCTTCACAAAAGTTCCGGGCACGGAAATATTAAGCTGCTGCCCTCCCCGATCAACCTGGATGGATTTTGCGCCTTTGTATACGATTTCAGGGATAATATCATGAAAATCCTCCACTGCATGATTATCAACACTCAGGATTTTATCGCCATGCTGAAGGCCCATATTCAGCGCCAGAGTATCGCAAATAATACCATATTTCACATTTTGAGTAGGCAGGTACTTTTCGCCCCAGGAAAACAAAATCATGGAATAAATTAAGAAGGCGAATAATACATTGAAGAGCACTCCACCCAGCATGATGAGGAGGCGCTGACCGGAAGGTTTCGATCGGAACTCCCAGGGTTGGGGAGGTAATTTCATGGCTTCTTTATCCATTGATTCATCGATCATGCCGGAGATTTTGACATATCCTCCCAGGGGCAGCCAACCGATGCCATACTCGGTATCGCCGCGCTTAGTTTTAAAAAGTGAGAACCAGGGATTAAAAAACAGGTAGAATTTTTCGACTCTTGTTTTAAAGATTCTGGCAAAGATAAAATGTCCGAACTCATGAATAATAACGAGTAAGGAGAGGCTAAGTAACAGTTGAGCGGCTTTGACGAGAATTACCATGGATAATGATTATTTAACAAATGATAAAGCGATTGACCGTGCTTCACGGTCGGATTCAATATATTCAGATAAACCGGCAGCGGGTAAAAATGTTGCCTGACGGAGTGTTTTTTCGATGATTTGTGTGATGCCGTAAAACCCCACGCGATCGGTGAGGAAAGCTTCTACTGCCACTTCGTTGGCAGCATTCATGATACACGGCATGTTTCCCCCTTTGCGCATGGCTTCCAAAGCGATAGCCAGATTTGGAAATCGGTTGGAATCGGGTGCTTCGAAGGTTAGATGTGGATAATCGGTAAAGTTGAACCTGGGAAAGAGGCCGTTTAATCTTTTGGGGTAGCTCATAGCATAGAGAATCGGGAGGCGCATATCGGGCAATCCGAGTTGTGCCTTTATCGATCCGTCGCAAAACTGCACGAGGGAGTGAACGATAGACTGAGGGTGAACGATCACATCAATCTGCTCGGGTTTAAGGTTGAAAAGCCATCTGGCTTCAATCACTTCCAGCCCTTTGTTCATCAGTGTTGCCGAGTCGATGGTAATTTTAGCGCCCATGCTCCAGGTAGGGTGCTTTAATGCCTCATGTCGGGTAACTGCCTGTAGAGCTGATATATCGAATTTGCGGAATGGGCCTCCTGAAGCGGTAATATAAACTTTTTCCACCTCGGCATGCTGTTCGCCCATGAGGCATTGGAAAATTGCCGAATGCTCCGAATCAACCGGGAGCAGGTCCACTTTATTTTCGTGAGCAAGACGTGTTATGAGTTCACCGGCCACCACTAAAGTTTCCTTGTTGGCCAGGGCAATTTGTTTGCCGGCCTTAATTGCATGAATAACCGGAATGAGACCGGAAAATCCCACCATCGCGGCGAGAACCATGTCCACGTTTTTTTCGGTAACCACCTCATTAAGCGCATCCTGTCCACCAAGCACTGTTATGGGCTGTCCGGATAAAGCTTTTTGCAGGGTATCGAGGTGAGCAAGGTCGGAAATGACAACGAACTTTGGATGAAACCTGGAAGCCTGTTCGATGAGTAGTTTAAAGTTCGATTTGGCTGTGAGAACTTCAACGGCAAAATCCTCCGGATGATTTGCGATCACCTCCAGGGTTTGCTTGCCGATTGATCCGGTTGATCCAAGGATGGCAATACGCTTCATCATTCAAAGGCAATAAAATGTTCAGGATTAAGCGGTTTACCCAGATGCCATAATTCGAAATGCAAATGCGGACCGGTAGTCAGTTCGCCGGTGTTACCCACAGTTGCAATCACCTCGCCGGCCTTTATGCGGTCGCCCACCTTTTTAAACAACTCTTTATTATGTTTATACACCGATACCAGATTGTGGTCATGCTGAATCTGAATAGTGAATCCGGTTTCGGTGGTAAAATCCGATAATATGACCGTTCCATCAAGTACTGCCTTGATGCCCTGGTTACTTGCCGTTGCCACATCAACGCCGTAATGGCCATTGGCATAATCGAAATGAGCCATGAGCAGTCCCCTTACCGGAGTAAAGAAATAAAGCTGGTTCAGATTTCGGTTCTCGGAAGCGGAATTTTGAGGGTTAACATTAAAACGCTGAGCCTTTTCCACATTGATTCGCAAGAGGGAATCCTGAGCTGACCGGGCATCCGAAATATCGCGGGTGGAGATTTTGGTTGTTCCCTCATCGGTGCTATGGGTTTTTGGTTGCCCGCCATTAATGATAGTAATCAGGTTATCGATGAATTGGTCCTTGAGCATCATTTGATAAGCGAGAGAATCTACCCGGATGGCGTTCATGCGGATATTACGGGTCATAGCAGCTTTGGGATATCCTGGAACCAACTGTTTAAGAGGGGTATAAACAACCAGCATCACCACAATTGCCGTATAGATAGTTAAAGAAACGGCCAGCACATTGATCAGGTTCATGCGTGAGAGTTTCATTTGCCAGACTTCCTCGAAAGAAGTTTCGCGCATGATTACGAGCCGGTACTTACTTTTTAGCTTATTAACCAGTTTTTTCTTTGGTTCGGCCATTGGGCAAAAATTGATCTTTGGGGCAAAGATAGGAAGAAAATTGTTATGGCAGACGGCAGTTGGCAGTCGTTAGGTAGCGAGAGGGTAGTGTGTAGGGACGCGTACTTGCGTGTCTCTTACAGTTGGCCGGCGGTTTAAAATATTTATTTTTCAATCGGGTCGTATGGATAGGAAAAAAGATTATCTTTGTATCCGCAAACAATGCGGGGTGGAGCAGTTGGTAGCTCGTTGGGCTCATAACCCAAAGGTCACAGGTTCAAGTCCTGTCCCCGCTACGAGAAAGCCCCCTGGATCAGATGATTCAGGGGGCTTTGTTTTTAGCACTACACGTTCTATCCAAAACTCATGCTGAGTGCTGCTACTTCATCCAATTTGCAATTTCAAGATCTTTTATTCGTTTGAAATGATCGGTATTGTTGGTTACCAATCGAAGTTCACTGTTTATTGCGATACCGGCAATCAAAGTATCCGTGTGACCAATTTCCGTCCCCTTGGTTCGAAGGTCAGCTTGAATGGATGCTGCTATTTTTGCCATGGGTAAGGTAAGTGGAATTACCGCGTTTAATGCTACAAATTCCTCAAACCTTGTCAGCTGTTTTTTTGCATCTTTGTATAAAAGACCGTTTAGTACTTCGTAATAGGTTATGATGCTAATACTTATGAAGCCGAATTCGCCCAAATACTCGTCAACCTTTTCAATAACTTTCGGGTTGCCCCTAAAAAATTCCGATAGAATATCGGTGTCAAGCATTGAAGGCTTCATATTTCGATATTTCGGTCAAAGAGTTTCGACCTGGCATTTCTTGTCTGATCAAGAAAGTCTGAATAATCATTATTACTCATATCACCGAAGGCTCCGCCAAATGAGAGTATCTTCTTCCGCAACTTTTCAGACTGTTTGGCACGAGGCGTCATTGAATGAACAAACTGATAAAGTTCTTCCAGCCGGCCAACCGGAACGTCCTTAATCTCTTTTAGAATGGTGTTAATTGTTAACAATTGGCTTCTGAATTATTTTCAAAGGTACAAAAAAAATGTTGATGGAAGCGAGCTCGCCTGAATGCAAAAGTTGAAGACATTTGGACCAAAAAAATCGGACTTTCGTTAATTTTTCACTTCTTAACAAACTTATCATTTGTCCTTTGGTTAATATAATACAAATAGTTTATCTTTACGTGAAATATTCACATCATGCTAATCCGATTTGTAGTCAGGAACTTTTTATCGTTCGGAAAGGAAACAGAATTCAATATGTTGCCGAGCCCGAGGTATACCCGAATGAACCATCACAAATATGAACTACCACAATTCAGCGTGTTGAAACTTGCATCACTATACGGAGCCAACGCGGCAGGCAAGTCAAATCTCATTAAATCAATTGGATACCTGCATGATATTGTACAAGATGAAGCTTTACCCATTAATCTGGCAGAACTGGAATTCAGATTTAAAGATGGCGAATCCGAAGGCGTTCTATTAGGAGCTGAGTTCTCTATAAACCAGGTCAACTTATGCTATGCGATTGAAATTCTGGATAATAGGATTTCTACTGAAGAACTAATAAAAACTTCGGTCAAACCGAATGAGGACAGTCTGGTATTTCGAAGAACAACTTCAGCCGAAGGTCGAACCCAGCTTGAGTTTCCGATTTCACTGAGCGGAAACGAAAGGACAAAACTATTAAAGGAGGTCATTGAAGTTAATCTTTCGACTCCGGAGAAGCCAGTGCTGAAATTGCTTGGCAAACTCAGGGAAGAAAAATTTGCAGAGATCGGATATGCAGTTGATTGGTTTGAAAATAAGTTGCAATTAATCTCGCCATCGGGTAAACCTCTTGGGTTAGCTCAAAGAATTGACAGTGATGCTGGATTTAAAAGTTACGCTCAAAACATTCTGAGTTCATTTAATGTTGGTATAAAAGCTCTGAAAGTCAAAAAAACACCGGTCATGGATTTTTTTGGGGAAGAGAATAAAGATGAAGGATTAGCCGTGATAAAAACCCTGAAAGAATCTAAGGATCAGATAATAATCTGGAAAACCAGTCGGGGAGAGTTTATCGACATTATGAAAGAGCAGGACAACTTCTATGTCAAGCAGATTCGTTTTCTACATGATGGCAGCCAAGAGGATCCGGTTGAATTCAAAATGGATGAAGAATCAGATGGAACCATCAGGTTATTAGATTTCATCCCGGCATTTAAAGACCTGATAAATACAGATAAGGTATTCATCATTGATGAAATTGAGCGGTCGGTTCACCCGTTACTGATCAAGGAATTGGTCAGGAAATACTCGGAGGATTCCAATACCAAAGGGCAGTTGATTTTCACCACACACGAATCCAATTTGCTCGACCAGGATATTTTCCGGCAGGATGAAATCTGGTTTGCCGAAAAAACCCCATCCGGATCAACCGAACTTTATTCTTTGAGCGATTTTAAAGAGCACAATACCATTGATATCCGGAAGGGTTATTTGAATGGTCGGTACGGTTCAATACCCTTTCTGGGAAATTTAACAGACTTAAACTGGCACTGAGATGCTTAATTCCTGAAATGAGCATTTCAAAGTATTGGAAGGTATTTCTACCAACAGTGGTTCCTGGTGGGTTCGACAACAGAAAACATCCGATCTTTTTGCAAGAAGCAGTAATAAATTCATCAGGTTGTTTGGAAGGGAGATCAATAAATGAAGCAGGAACCACAGAAGTTTTTGAGTTGGGAAGGAAAATCTATCCTCTGATAGAATCCAAGCTTTTGGAGGCAAGGGAAAAAGCAGGAATCAACCCATACGAAACCTTGTTACCCGAGAAATATTTAGCACCCCAAAGCCATTCCTATGATAAGAAATGAACTTGATGGTATTTAGCAATCTTAACAAATCAGGCTCACTGCTGACAAATTACATGAAACCGGAAAAAGGAATACAGAAGCGGTAGGCTCCAAATATAGGATCAACAACAGCAATACTTGCAGAGCCTGAATTTGCAAAAGCTCAATGTAAAAACACATTCTCCGCTCGGGAATATGTGATATAAAGGTTCCATAGCCCTATCGTATGGACTTTCGGATATTACAATCCTTGAGAATTGGATGCTTTGTTTCAGTAGTCTTCGCAACATCTGTGCCCATCATGGCAGGTTGTGGAACAGGAGATTGGCAGCCAAGCTGAAAATTCCGATTCATCCTGTTACCCGTTCCTCATAAATAACCAAATATACTCCAACAAGCTTTACGCCATAATGTGCAGCTTATCCTATCTGCTGAAAATCATTCAACCAAACAATGATTTCAAGGATCAGGTTATTGGGTTGATGGGGACTTGCCCACTGGTGCACGAAAAAGAGATGGGATTCCCTGCCGGTTGGAAAGAAGAACCCCTTTGGAAATAAGCAATTCCTACCTTTACCATCCGATCTTTTAACTCAAGAATCCGAATGGAAAACAATACCATCATCACCCACAGCACGCTGGACGAAGGCTCCGACTTCTTCATAACTGACCATTGGAGTATTAAACATCATTTCAAGATTTCATCATTCCCCGTCGGTACTGGGCTTCAAACTGAGGCTGTTGAAGTTGTCGACAACAAAAACGGGCGTGAGCCATATATCTTCAACATCCTGTCCGATTTTGATTCCGACAAGGAATACACTGAACTGATAATGAAGGAGAAGATCAAACGGGGAATCAATGTACGGTATTTGGAATCGGTATATGGGAAATGGGAAATTGGAGATGATTTGGAACTGGCAGGGAGAATCGATCCCAACAATGATTTTGATTCTTCCGAATTTGAACTGGGATTTGTCATCGACGGCCAGAAGATTACCGTTGAAGAGCTGATGAGAATGATAGGGCCCTACGGAGGTTGGAACTTCCAATTAAAATTAAATGATGACTTCGATCCGCCTGTGATGATGAAACAGGTAAAGGATTCCAAACAGTTGCCATCGTAATGAGGGTGAGACCGTCCCACTGAGACTTAGGTAAACTTTTCAATTGATTTGGCTATAACGAAAATTAACCGACAAGATATCAAAGAATTCCCTTAACAAAATTGTGATGCCCCCCTGACTTATAACGAGGGTGTAAAACACTACCACCAAACAGGACATAATGCTACCACCCTTTTGTGTTGTTGATATGGTGCGGATTCCAGAAGGCGGATATTTGGATTATTCCGGTGCAATTTTTCCTGATCGATTTTCGATTTAA
>CAIXKO010000741.1 GCA_903919925.1 uncultured Bacteroidota bacterium
ACATTGGACATTGATTTTGCTTCCCTTATCCAGAGCCTGATGCAGAAGGGTGACCCTAATTCAAAACTACTGAGAATCATTAACTATTCCAGCGCCCTTGGGGCTTAACAGAGACATGCGAAACTTGAGTTAATAACAGGATAGCTATGATTGGTAATAAAATATATTTTTTCATTTTAACCTCTTATTAAATTAAAAACCAACAGAAACACTCATACCCAATGATCTGGTTGAAGGAATAATCGAAGCTTCAAAATAAGTATTGGTACCCATATATGCTTCTGCATCAAGATTTGGCAATGTCCGGTATAAATAACCCAGGTTCCGGGCGAAAACACCAATGGTCACATTATTCACCTTAAATTTTTTGGTCAGACTATAAGGCAATTGATATGAAAAAGATACTTCCCGAATCTTGATATAATCATTTTTATATTTCAGATCCACCGCGTTAATTGCTTCATTCGCCCAGCTTACAAAGGTTGAATAGTATGAACTAACCGGAACAATATTCTTGTTTTTTTCATATCCGGTGATTTGACCCTGACCATCCAGTAGTGGAACAACGCCTTCCAAAATCAAGCCATCGTGATATACGCGCCCGTCTCTGGCCTCAGCCGGAGCATTGGCATTATGCTGCCAGGCAATATTCTTACCTGTTGCATTATCAACGTAATAGGCAAGTCCGCCATTCTCTTCATCACGATATTTAAGCGATTGCAATCCGGTTCCGCAATAGTACAGCCACTGGTTGGTTTCAGAAAACATGGATGCTCCAAAACTATAATCAAAATGGGCGTACAATGAAAAGCCTTTATAACTCAATGAGGTGTTGAATCCGCCCATGAAGTTTGGAAACACGTTGCCCAGCAATACCTGTTTCGTAGCATCCAAACCGTAGGATGCGCCGTTGGCACTGACAATCCGGTTACCATCAGGATCAAGGTTAAGTGCGGTACCATAAAGGTTACCAATTCTTTCGCCTTCCTTGGCAATAACATTTACCTGTCCCCGCATCGAATTAACAATTTTCTGGCTGATTCCGGGATAAAGCTTTTTCACCCTGGAATATTGATTAGCGGTTGTAAAAGTCATGTCCCAACGAAACTTATTTTTGATAACCGGAGTACCGCTGATTTGAAGCTCATATCCCCAGTTGCTGACCTCGCCGGCATTAATTTTGATTTCCGAAGCTCCGGTTGAAGCAGAAAGCGGAATTGCCATGATCTGATTATAAACCGTGTTGGTATAAACGGAAAGATCCAATCCTAAACGGTGGCCCTTGAAAAAGGACATTTCAGTACCAAACTCCAATTCGCGTTTCCTTTCTGGCAGCAAATTTCCCGCAAAAAGCGACATTGGGGAAGAGACCGACTGTGCATCAGTTCCCTCAATGATTCCTGCCGCCAAGCTGTTGTAAGCATAGTACCTGGAAGGAGCATCGCGGCCTACATCGGCCCAGGAAGCGCGGAATTTACCAAATTGCATAGCCGGTAAAAACTTTTGAAAAACTTCAGTGGCGTCATAGGTAAAAGCAACTCCGGGATAGAAATAAGAATTATTACCCGGGGGCAATGTTGAGGACCAGTCGTTACGTGCACTCAATTCAAGAGTATACTTACTATCCCAGGTCAAAGTTGCCACTCCGAATAATCCATAGAGCGAGTTCTGTCCGAAATAATTTCCGCGTACCTGGTCCATATAGCTGGACGAAGGCCATCCGGCCGGGTTCTGGTTGTTGATATTGTACCAGTTAGCATAATTAAACCCACTGCTGGAGCCAATGGAAGAGGTTGCAACATTGATATAGGTCTCCGATACATTCTTAAAAGAAGTACCCACAAATGCAGAAACATCCAGTAAATCATCGGCAAAACTCTTAAAGAAGTTTACCAGGCCTTTATACTCTTCGATTTTCGTATTTCTCCTGGCATAAGAGTAATAACCTCCGTACAGATTGGGATACACACGCAAAACACTATTCTTGTTGGAAAAATCAGTATCGGTATAGTCAAGACTGGCTTGCCCCGTAACGGACAACCAATCATTAATGCGATAGGTTGGACGCAATGATCCGATCAGGTGAAATTTACTGTCGAGGGCATTGTTTCTATTGCGGTTCCAGGCCTGATCAGAAAAAAAGCTCAATCCATAGTTATTGGTCGGATAGCCGCTAGCTTCCAGATCCCTCTTGTATCCGTAATTTTTATCAGCAGGGTCGTTGATCATATAATCCTTGCTTTCAACAAACTCCTTGAAGGGCGCATCGCGGGCTGTATTCGAAGTAACTGCACCGGTTGCCCTGTTATTGGTTTTAATGTTAAACAGGTTAATCACTGTTTCAACCGAAAACTTTTTAGAAAACTTGAAGTTGCCTGAAAAACTGGTGGTGTTCTTTTTCTGCCAGAGGTTTTCCTGTACACCCTGATAGTCCATATTGGTAAATGACAAGCGGGCATTGCCAAAGTCGCCGCTTTTGTCAACCGATACGTTAACCTGATTATTGGAACCATTTTTCAAAGGAAAACTATAATTATCGGGCTGGGCCTCATAAGGCCTGGCCTTACCATCCCACCATACGCGTTTTTGGCTCGAATCGAATGCCGGACCGTAGTTCAGCATATTCAGGTTAGCAGCAGGATATGATTGTCCCTCGGTTATTTTCTGGACATCATATATATTGGACCCGTTACCATATTTGTTTTGAAAGTCAACGTAGAGCATTGGCTGTTCAACGCTCGCCTGGTATGACATATTAACATTCAGCCTGTCAGGAATTTTACCTCCTGATTTAGTAGTAATGAGCACCACTCCGTTTGCACCTTCACTCCCATAAAGGACCGAGGCTTTTGCGCCTTTAAGAATATCGACAGACTCAATATCTTCCGGATTGATATCGTTGATACCGGTTCCAAAATCTGTGGAACTCATGTGTAATCCGGTATTTTCATCAAAAATCGGAACTCCGTCAACAACAAAGAGAGGCCGTGTTTTTGCGTCCGCCTGCAGACCGGCAGCACCACGGATATTAATATTTATGCCACCCAGCGGACCCGATGCCGACTGGCGGATGGTAACTCCCGCTGCTTTCCCATAAAGTGCCAGGATGGGGTTTGCCGGATTACCCGCTACGGTTAATTCTTTTCCGCTTATGGTGCTGATTGCGTAACCCAGTGATCGTTTATCCCTTTTTATACCCAAAGCGGTTACCACCACCTCTTGCAAACCAATTGCTGACTCAAGCATGGTTACGTTTATCTGAGTCAAAGTTCCGATCACAATTGTTTGAGGTTCCATCCCCACAAATGAAAAAGTGAGGCTGGCGGCAGCATCAGGAACGTCGAGACTGTATTTACCGGCATTATTGGTTGTTGTACCCGTAGCTGTACCGGTAACAACAACGTTTACACCAGGTATCGGGGCCCCGTTTCTATCGGAAACCGTTCCGGTTATCATACGCACCGGCACTTCCGGAGTTTCAGTAATAAACTCAGGCGCCAGAATGATCTTTCGGTCGATGATGGTATACTTCACATCAGTACCGATAAATAATTGATCCAATACGTTGCTGACCAACTGATTTTTTACAGTGATGCTGACTTTCCTGTTGGTATCCAACAATTTTTCGTTGTACAGGAAGAAGAATTCGCTCTCCTGCTCGATCTTATCCAGCACTGTAACCAGCTGGGTTTCTGAGAAATTAAGCGAAAGCCTGGTTTTCTGGGAATAGGTGTCATTGGCTTGTGCCTGCACGATTCCAAGAAGCAGTAAAAGGAGAGCAAAACGCATGATTAGCAGGGTTTTCTTCAGGGAGCAAAAATCCAATTCCCCAAAAAGTTTGAATTTTTTCATAGTTTTACAAAGTTTTAAGTAAAAAAAATACCGATAAGGATGTTTTTTGGGAAATCGTTGCCGCGATTTCCCTTTTTTTAACCCCTTATCTAAGGTCCATTTATTGTTTTCATAGATAAGTTGAAATTTGTTTTTATACTCTTTTTTTTAGATAAATAGTTACTTTCTCCTTTTCGAATGTACCATCAGGTAATAGCTTGCGCGGAGTGATTTTGTATTTAATTGGAGAAGTCAGCGCTAAAAGCCTGAACACTTCATCCAATTTATCATCTTCAAATGTTCCCCGGAATGAATATTTCTCCAGCTCTTTATCGGCCAATATAACGGTTACGTTATACCATCGCTCAATTCGTCTGGCCACTTCCGCCATCGGGTCATTATTGAAAATCATTCTTCCTTTGGTCCAGGCACTGTATTTGGATGGGTCGGTAACCACCCGGCTGATTTTTCCGTTCCGCAACACCAACCTTTCCGATGGATCCATTTTTACCTTAATGTTACTGGTATTATCGTGAAATTCCACCTGGCCATCTCTTAGAACAACTTCTACGTAATTTTCTGATGGATAAGCACTTAGATTAAAGCCGGTACCCAACACCGTGATGGTTGAATTTCCCGTGTTAATTTCAAATGGGTGTTTATCATCCTTCGTCACTTCAAACCAGCCTTCGCCCACCATGTCTATCTGACGGTTGCTACTGAATGGTACCGAATAAGAAATATGTGATCCGCTGTTAAGCATTCCCGTGGTTCCATCGGGCAGGTTAAAGGAAACCCTGGAACCCATAGGTGCATAAATCGTTGTACTCACCTGCTGGTCAGGCAACTTTTTTTCCTGACTGGTAAGATAACCATACAATAATCCTCCCGCCACCATTAATGGCACAAGCAAAATGGCGGCAATCTTACTGTATGTCTTCATGAACCGATGAAATATCGTCTGTTTCTTCTTTTGCTCACCTATTCTGATTAAGTGGTGCACCCGGTCAAGTAAATGACTAAGGTCAACTTCAACTGCTGAAGAATCCCTCATGCTCAGATTCCAATCCTTTTCCAGGAAGTGCCGCAGAGTTTCATTATCCTCTCCGCTCAAAAACATGGATTCTACCCAGGCTTTTTCATTGTTATCGGCCACTCCGCTAACGTAATGCTCAATCTTTTTTAAATCGATTTCTTTCAAAGCTTGATTGTTTATTAGTATCGCCAAAACCCGCTTTCCCCCAATTAAATGTTATACCCTCCACTAAAGGGAATCTCATACGTAAGCTACATTATTATTCTGGACGATCAGGTAAGGATGCTCAGCCAGTCATCAGAAGAAAAACAGGGAAACAAACAGCAAAACCGGCAAGCTTTCATTTTGCATGCGGCTCCTGATAAATTTCAAAGCTTCCGATAGATAGTTGTCTACGGTTCCGGGCGAAAGCCCAACCTCTTTGGCAATTTCTTTGGTTGATTTTCCTTCTTGCCTGCTCTTAATAAATATTATTCTTTGCTTTTCCGGTAGTTTTTCTACGATTTTCTCCACCCTATCCAGAACTGATTGGTAATCAATACCCTCTTCAATTTCGTTTGATGGATGGGAATGCTCATATAGTGTGTCTGCGATGAATTTTTGTTGATAGTTCCACTTCCTGAAAAGCTTGCACATATCGTTATAGGCAATGGTAAACAGATAGGATTTGAACGATGATTCCTTTTTGAGGTTTTTATGATTTTCCCACAATTTCAGAAAAACCGATTGAACAAGTTCCTCGGCTTCTGCCACAGACCGACGGTATTTTAACCCAAAAGCATATAGTTTTCCGGAATACTTGGCATATATTAAATCGAAAGCCTCCACATCGCCTTTTTGTAGCCGCTCAACCAAATCAGGATCATCAGGAAACACTTTCACCATATCTTTTTTTCCAAGATCAAAGAAAAGATAATTCTTCATTCCAGAACGCAGGGCGACAATTTAAGCGCATCAGGATTATTATTTAGCTATCAATCAGCTTAATAATTTGCATTATTTAAAATCCTTGTTTTTTCAACAACGATGTAAAAATATAGTTGCCCGACTGTAATTCAAAAACTGCATAGCCATTTTGATATTTGACAAAAGTGATACCTGGAACATTTTTGGTATCCTTGCCACTTTCAGTGATGCTTTTTTCCGCAGAGTACGGTAAAAACAAGGTCGCGGTAGTGTTTGCCGGCACAGCTGCAGAATAGGTCAACTTCCCGTTTTCCAATTTCCAGCCACTCTCAATTCTGCCATACATGGAATCATAATAGCCTTTTGCATAAGTCATAACACCATCGGGATCGGGCACCGGTTGAAGAATAAAGTGCTTAAATCCCGGCTCATTTTCATCGCGTGAAATACCCAGTGAATAATTATATAGCCATGCCCCAACAGCACCAAATGAGTAATGGTTAAATGAGTTCATGCTGTTATTGCCCCCGAAACCGTTTTCAACTGTGTATGAATTGAGCCGTTCCCATATGGTAGTTGCTCCCTGATCCACTGAATACAACCACGACGGATAGGTGGTTTGTAGCAGCAAACGATAGGCAATATCGCTAAAACCATTATCGCACAAAGCTTTGCTGATTGATGCTGTTCCAATAAAGCCGGTCATCAGTGAATACTCCGGACGCACGGTTCCTCCATCGTCGGTGTTCCGGCGCATAACAGCAGCTGCCAGATGTTTGGCTGCCGATGCTTCATTTTCCTTGCTAAAAACCCCTAAAGCAAGTGGAATGGCATAGGAAGCCTGAGTATCCAGCTCAGCCCTTGCCGCTGTAATACCATTCTCCTGGGATTTCAGTTTTGTGGTTTTCCGGGTCCCGGCATCCACATAATTATCATTAAAGAATTTTTTGCGCTCATCGTATTTCTTCCTGAAATATTCTCCATCGGCTGGTTTGCCAAGTATACCGGCTGCTTTAGCCATAATTTCCAGATCATAAATAAGATAGGCTTCCCACAACAGTGTATTATCGTTTTTATTGCCTTCCGGGCTGAGCCAATCCCCCAGGGGACCTTCATTCACGGCCCCGGTTTTGGTATCGATTTTTGAAAAAAGAAATGCAACGTATCTTTTCATTGCCTCATAATGCTCAGCGAGCATTTCTTTATCCCCATATTGCTGATAAGATTCCCAGGCAACCGTGATGCCTGCACTTCCCCAGAGGATGCCACCAAAACCACTGCGCAGGGGCACTACATCACCAAAGCGCCCATCTTCACGCTGATCATCGCGGAATGCCATCATGTGCCGCCGGAGGAACTGTGGAACATTAAATAAATAAGTTGCAGTCCTGGAAAAAACAGAGATATCACCGCTCCACCCCATTCGTTCGTTGCGTTGCGGACAATCGGTGGGTATAGAAAGAAAATTACCTCTGGTTGACCAGGTGATGTTCTCCCAAAGCTTGTTAACCATGGGGTTTGAAGTTTGATAACCTGAAGCCAGGTCCTTAACCGAACTCATTACACAACCTTTAACTGACTCAACCGGCAAGGCAGGATCGATTCCGGTAATCTCGATAAAGCGAAAACCATGAAATGTAAACCGGGGCTGTATCACCTCATCGCCACCTTTCAAAATAAAAATATCCTGCGATAACGCTGCCCGGATATTCTCCAGCATGATCATCCCAACATTTTTCCCATAATCGGGAAGATCAGGATACCTGACCTCGGCAAAACGCATCGTAATCTTAGTCCCATTTACACCATTACGGATAGCGATTTTTGGAACGCCAACCATATTTTGGCCCATATCATATACAAAAACTCCCGGCCTCACTTCTTCCACCCCAACTGCAGTGAGTTCCTTAACTATTGCGGCAACCTCACCAATATGGCCGGTTAACTTCTGCCCACTCCAATCTGCAGCGGTTGAAGAAATGCTCCCTGACGGCGCGGTTTGCTTTGTATAAACAGTTCCTTCCAATGGCACCTGAACGGCACTTTTCCATTGGCTATTGATATAACCCGGCAAACTCCAGCCTTCAATGGCAGCCTCCTTGTTTGCATCATAAACTTCGCCCTGAAAAAAACTGCCGTAAATTATGGGACCCTGATTAAAATAGGTCCAGGTATCAGGATTCGTAGTGATTATCCGGGAAGAACCATCGGACCAGGTAATCACCAGCTTGGCCAGCAATGATTGCCGGTCGCCAAAGTAGTTCCAGTTTTCACCGCTATAAGTAATGTTCCCGCTCCACCAGCCTTCACCCAACAGAGCCCCCAAAGCGTTTTCACCTGGTTTTATCAAACCGGTAACATCATAAGTTTGATATAAATGGGTTTTTTGATATTGGGTAAGCCCAGGGTTAAAATAATCGTTTCCCACCCTTTGGCCGTTGAGGTAAATCTCGTATATTCCCCGTGATGTGACATATAGCCTCGCTTTGGCTACCTGGTTTGGTCCGGTTGTAAATTCGGTACGCAACATAGGCATCGAATTTTTGCTGGGATTTGCAAGAATCTGGTTACCGCTGTTCCCCCCGGAAATATCAAAAGCCTGGTCAATAATCCTGAAACCAGATTCCTTACGATTCACAAACATGGAAAAAATCCCATTGTAAAGTAACGGGTTCGAAAGATCTTCAGAAAAGAGCGTATTGGAAGGTCGGCGATAATGGGATATCACCAACCCGGAAAAACGGGCCTGTTGTTTGGCATCCAGAAAAAACCCGATATCAGCAAGCATCGGAAAGCAAATAAAGTCACCCCCTTGTCCAACCGGATTAAGGTTAGCGCTACCAATCAGATTGGCCGCATCTGATCCGTCGATAAAGATTTTGATCATTCCGAAAACCGATTCCAGGTAAATGGTGTGTACCTGATACTGATTATCCCGGTTAACCAAAGATTTAGGAATCCTGAAACTCTTAAAAGGCTTATTCAACTGATCATCCGGATGATATCCAACCCGATAGATCTCCATTTGAGCCAGACTATCCGCAGAACCCATCAGTTGTTTTATAGTAAAATCTAATCTGATATAAGACTCGTTTTTACCACTTTGCACCCCGTAAATATTCTTGTTTTTATCCATTAACCGGCTATCATTGGCTCCAAACAGAAATCCAGCTTTTGTGGATTTTGATTCCTGCCCGAGCTGTACCGAGTACCGTATCTTAAACACAGGAAGATAAGGGGAATACAGAACCAGATCCTCCTTGCCTCCTCCAATCCATTCTGCACCGCTCCATGCAGCCAGGCTGGGATCGGGATTCAGCAAACCGGTTTCAAACCACGATGACCCCGTGGCTTTCTTACCGTCCTGATCCCATACCGTAACCGTCCAGTTGTACCGGGTAGCCGGCTCCAGCGTTGCCCCGGCATATTTAATATTCAGGGACCTTCCGTCAGTCATTTTTTTACTGTCCCAAACAATGGTGCCCTTAGGATTAGAAACCTCTACCTGGTAAGCTGTTTGGCTGTACCCTCGCTTCCCAACCGGAGCATTCATTTGCCAGCTGAAACGGGGTGTTTTAACATCGATACCCAGCGGTGTTGGCGCATATTCAGTCAGAAGTTCTGTGACCACCGGCTGAGCAACTGAGGTTAAACAGTTAGCAATTAAAAAGATTGATAGGAAAAGATACCGTGATTTCATTTGAACGCTTTTCAGTAAAGATAAGAAAATCGGTTGCCGGTATGTCCTCTGTGGTCACTTGATACTATAATATACCGGATGAAAATATGCGTCACTACGCGATTCCAAAATAATCCACGAATACGCCATCAAAACTATTACCTCGTAAATCGTGAAACGGAAGAATGGCACGCGGATTAACGCGGATCACTGCGTGAACGCAGATTTGCGCGGATTGTGTGGGTGTGGGTGGGGGGGGTTGAAGACGGGAGGACACGTGGATCCTCGGCGTACGAAACGAAGGCCAGTGTATTGAGGGGTTCCGGATCTGGGCTGGTATTCCGCATCCCGTTTCACGCTTCACACTTCCCGTCACTCGTCGCTTCTTCACTATTCCCCAAACAACCTCCTTACCGCGCTTAACATGGCATCATTATCGGAGTAGGTAAGCCGGTAACAGGGCATGGTCAGGAACCAATCCAAAAACCTGGAGGCTACCTTGGGTAACGGTGATATCCACGAGGAGGGAACCAGGTGCTGAAAGGCGATATCGTGGGGCATGGTTTCGAGAACTAACCCGCAATCCTTTTGGTACTTAACAAAAACAAAAGCTTTGCACGGATAGCTAAGAACACA
>CAIXKO010000742.1 GCA_903919925.1 uncultured Bacteroidota bacterium
AACCTGTAACTTGGTTTCGCCTTTTTCGGAAGTGTAAATTATTATTTGCGAATAATTTTCCATTGCTTTTTACTTAGTTGTTAATCAACCACTTCTACTAATCTTCAAAATCAAAGATAGCGCATTTATCTTAATTTCAGACTTGGGACACTTTACACATTACCCTTTCAATTGCCGCAGTTGTGAATCCACTTCATCAATTTCTCCGAAGTTTTCTCCGAAGTTTTCTCCGAAGTTTTTTCACCTTCTAGTACACCGGATACTTCCTCCACCACTCCGCATCCGGTTCATCCATATCTCCCTTACAACCCGTATGAAGATCCTTTCCCACCTGAAGGACAATACTGGCCGACCGGAGATGGCTGATCCACTTTTCAGGGATCGATTCAATGCCGTTAATCAATCCCAGGATGTTTCCTGTGATGGAACCGGTGCTGTCGGAATCGCCGCTGTGATTGACCGAGGCTAACACTCCATTGCGAAAATTGTGCTCGTGGTGCAAGCTGCAGAAGAGCGATATGGCCAGGGCTTCCTCGCCTACCCAACCCTGACCAAGTTTGGCGATCTGATCGGCCAGATTCAATGTGCCGGCTTGAACACGTGCTTCAGTTTGATGAAACAGATCAACAGCTGCGGCTATTGCATGGAGCGTTTCTTCATGACCGGGATATGCGCAAAGGAGCGACAATGAACCGGTAATGGCAGATTCCAAATCCTTGCCGGATGTCAGGTGCTGAATAATTGTAGCAAATGCTCCGGCGCTGAGGTACCCCGATGAGTGGCCATGGGTAAGAGTGGCCAATTGGCAGCCCATGTCAAATGCGGATTCAGTACCGCCCGGTGATTGGCCCGCAGCAATCCTTCAGCGGTGAACAGTGTCATCTGGGTGTCATCGGTAAACTCGCCGGTGTGATCAGGATACTCAATATAATCTGTTACTCCCTGCGGACCGTATTGGCGCCTGATTACTTCAAGTGCCATAAATTCCACCGGCGCCCCGAGAGCATCGCCAATGGCTCCGCCCAGAAGGCAGCCGGTGAAATGATTCTCTGAAATCCTCTGTTTTATAGTCATTTGCGTACCTTGATAGTCCATGTTATGCAGTTTAGCAATCCTCCCTGATTTTCTCGATCCCATCTTTCCAGTAGGTATATTCCGGCTTGAGTTCATTGATCAGCACGGTGTTGTGATCCAAAAACCTGACATTCCCGTCGGCATGGTCGATCTCATCACCGGGATGCTCGGGAACGATGATCACATGGGCCATCAGATCGCAGAATATCCTGGACTGAAACTGTTGTCCGGATTAACCAGTATATTAGCTCTTAAATCTTTTAGTTTTCTCAGCCATTTGTCAAAATCGGAGGTGGATGTGCATAAGTGACAGTGACAAGTAACAAGTGACTGGCCGCACTTCTGTGTTTGGTTTTTGAGACTTGTGTTTTGGAGCTTATTTGTTTTTTGTTTTTTGTGATTTGTGATTTGTGATTTATCGGCAACTAATCTTTTTCCATAAAGTACGGAACTGGTATCAATAACCAACCCCAAAAAACCATTAAAAGGAGTGATCAACGGAACAAAAGCCGATACCACCGCCTACTTCTTCCGGATCATCGTACGCCCGCCAATCCGCTTGCCATTCTGGAGGACGGTTTGGGTGTATTTGTCAGCCGACTTGATATCGATTTCCACGCGCAGGCTGGATTTGTCGGGATCCAGCCGGTTGGCATAAGGCACCCCCACCATTAAATTGTCGCGCGTGAACCAGCAGGCGAAGAGTTCCATGTCGGACCCGAGGGTCACTTCGGCTTCAATGAACTGGTTTGTTTTAGTGTCATAACCAAACAGCTGGCGCCTTTCCGAAACAGTCTTCCCTTTAACATTTACTCGGGCATAGCCATCGAGGCCGGTGCCGAACGGTTTCAGCTCGGTAACGAGGATGGTGTCTTTTCCCAGCTCTGCCTGCCAGGTGCCGGCCAGCTGCCGGAGCAGTTTCACCTGATCGGGTTTCGTGGAG
>CAIXKO010000743.1 GCA_903919925.1 uncultured Bacteroidota bacterium
ACCACTAATATGCTGAATATTAGTGGAATAACAAAATGAACGTGCTACTTTTTTTAACATTTTTGTAAACTATTTAGGCGGGTTCAGACCTGCGAAACTTCAGTTAACTATTTGCGATAGGCTATCCATTTTCGTTTTGTAATTCATCTGCATTAAACATAAAGTCATTGCTGATTCAATGTGTCAATGTGAAAATTAATTATTTCGAAGTAACCAAAATTGTCATGATAGGCTCTAGTGTCTTGACAATGTAATACAGAAACATTAACTTTGTGGAAATAATTCACAAAGCGATGGAAAGAGAAGTATTTAGATTAACACCAAAAGACAGGGAATTGCTCATTGACTTGACAAAAAGTGGCATGAGAAATTCACGGGAGTTTGAGCGGGCATACGTCCTGTTAGCCCTGGACAAAGGGAAGAAGCATGAGGATATTGAAGATTTTTATAATGTCAGCCGGATTACCATATGGCGAATAAAGAAGAAGTATCTCGATTGTGGTTTGGATGCTGCATTAAGAGACGAAGACAGACCAGGGCAACCCATTAAGTATGATGATAAAGCGATGGCCGAAATCGTTGCGATGGCCTGTTCCAAAGCTCCGGAAGGGAGAGCACGATGGACGTTACGGTTATTGGAGACATCATTGCAGAAGAAAGCCGGAATGGAGACTGTAAACAGGGAATCGATACGGTTGGTGCTAAAAAAAACGAATGTAAGCCTTGGTTGAAGAAGATGTGGTGCATTACAACCATTACGAAAGAGTACAGGAAGCGGATGTATCGGGTACTTAATTTGTATGCAAAGAAATATGACAAGCGATATCCGGTGGTATGTTTCGATGAAAAAAGCAAACAGTTACTTGAAGATGCCCGAATACCGCTACCAATGAAACCGGGAAGTCTGAAAAAGGTTGACTATGAGTACAAACGGCATGGAACCTGCAATATTTTTGTTGCAGTAGAACCTAAAGCCGGCAGTCATCATATTGCTGTTACCGATACACGTACCCGAAAGGATTTCGCTCATTACATGAAAGGATTGATAACAGGACCATATGCTTCTGCTATAAGAATCTATATCGTTTTGGACAACCTGAATACGCACTTTAAAAAATCATTCTTTGAAACATTCCCAATCAAAGAGGCCAAACAGTTATTGAAGCGAGTGAGGTTTGTTTACACTCCCAAGCATGCAAGTTGGCTAAATATGGCTGAGATTGAAATTAATCTTCTGGATCATGAATGTCTGGATCGGAATATTCCGACACGAAAAGAAATGGAAAGCGAAATTGAAGCTTGGCGCTGTCAAAACAATATTGATAAAAGGAAAATAACATGGAGCTTCACAAAATATAAAGCAGATAAAAAACTATCGAAGCATTATGTTTCATGATTAACTTGTCAAGACACTAGAGGTAGCTTCTAACATTATAGGCAACAAATTGATTTGTCTGTTTCTCCTTCATAACGGCATACGAAATTTAATTAGTAGACTTCGAAGATCTGCTATCTTGACCATAGGTCATTTGTTAAGTTACAAAGGCTAAGTGTTTTAGCATCCAATACGATCCTAGGTGCACACGCCGAGTAGGCCGGGGGAATTTCACCCCCAGCCTCTCACAGAACCGTACTTGACAGTCTCCCGTCATACGGCTCTTCCAGATAAACTCAAAAGGTAAAGCCATATTTCCAATGAACAAATGTATTAGGGTACCACTTCATCATACGTTTCAGCCAGCCGAAGGATTTGGAAAAAGTTCGAAGCTTGAATTTCCATCTCGCCCATCTGGCAATGCGACGGTTAAGTAACCAAAATACCCGCCCCATTTCTGAGATGCGAAATTTTCCATAGTAGTTGAGCCAGCCTTGAATCATAGGCGCGAGGGCGTTGGCTAATTCATGGATGCCGATAGACGCCCAATTCTGAAAAGCCAGTTCCCTCAGTTTTCCAACGATTTTCTTCTCGCTCTTCCTACTGATAGCCGGTCGAAATCCCCAAAATTTCTCACCGTCTGATTTTTCGCAAATTCTCGGTTTGAAGGTGAAGCCCAGAAAGTCAAACGATACCGGGATATCTTTTCCATCTTTGAAAAACCTAGCAGTGCGATAACAATAGACAGTCTTTGTCTTTTCGGGGTGTAATTCCAGCGAATACTCAGCCAATCTTGCCTTCAGTTTATCCAGTATGAAGTTCGATTGCTCTATGCTTCGTGTGTGGATTACGATATCATCCGCATAACGCTCAAAGACGATGCGTGGCTGCGTATCGGCCAGCCATTGGTCGAATGCATCGTGCAAATAGAGGTTGGCCAGCAATGGGCTTATGACTCCGCCCTGCGGCGTGCCTTTGCTCCTTGCCTGCAACTCCCCATCCTGCTTGTATGCCGGTGCTTTCAACCATCGTTCGCTGTAGAGCAAAATCAGCTTTTGACTCGTATACTTCTGCAAGATCCTCATCATTTGTCCATGGTCAATGTTGTCAAAGAATCCTTTGATGTCAAGGTCTACCACATACCATCTTTCCCAACAGTTCTTCGCACATTGCTCTAAGGCATCGTGGGCACTTCTGCCCGGTCGATACCCAAATGAGCTGGGGTGAAACAGAGGTTCTATGATTTTCTCCAGTTCCACTCTTATCACCTGCTGTGCAACTCTGTCAAGAATGGTAGGCAAACCCCTTCTTAACTGCACTTCTTCGCAATCAGGAGTTGGGATCTGTTAAGATAACTCATCCTTTCCATCCGCAGTACAACCAGGAATTTCAGGTATTGAAAGCTCGAAAACTTGGTGGTAGATTGATCCTGTCCCTTCAGGAAACTGAACGGGGCAGCTTCGGCGTTCCGGCAGACTGGACTGATTATTTCTCCTCAGACCCTCCTGCATCCGGAGATCCGAATGAATACATTTCTACCACAGCCCTCTTAAAACTTTGCGAAATGGTAAAATTTTTACACAAATAGTTCATTTTATAATTTTAATTACTACTTTCGGGATACTTATTTAAGTAACCCGATTTGCAATGATAATTTCAACCCATGAGCTCAGAGAGAACAGAAAGCATCTAATCGATCAACTGACGGCTTTCGATGGCAAGATCCTGCGCGGCTCTGTCATCGAAAGTTTTAAAAAGTGCGGAAAGCCAGGATGTAAATGTGTTACCGGCACCGGCCATGGACCTAAATATTCCATGACGGTTAACTTCCCCAAGCGGAAGCCTGAAAATATTTATATCCCCCTGGAATATGTGACGCAGGTAAAGGAATTTGTTTCCAACTACCACCAGTTCAAGGAAATCGTTGAACAGATCTGCATCATCAACCGGGAGCTTCTCAAACGACGTGAGGAACTGTAAAATGCGGTAAGATGAGTCAGCTGGTCATTGATATATCGGATAAGATAGAAGAACTGGGGATATTATTCGCCAATCTGTTAGAGAATTGTCTCCTTAACGGAAGTATTCAATTACAATTTGACTTAGACCGTAAAGATCATGAACAGCAAGATCCAATCTCATCACCAGCAGAGAACAGCCTTTGTTTACCTCAGGCAATCGACCATGTACCAGGTTATGCACAACCAGGAGAGCACCGAGCGGCAATATGCCCTCAGCCAGAAAGCCATCGATTATGGGTGGAGTCCTTCACTGGTCCAGATTCTGGATGGAGACCTTGGCCGTTCGGGCAGCAATACTGCTGGTCGGGAAGACTTCAAAACTTTGGTAGCGGAGGTATCCATGGGCAAAGTCGGAGCAATATTTGTATTGGAAGCATCACGGCTTTCCAGGAGTTCGGCCGACTGGAACCGTTTACTGGAACTTTGTTCCCTTACCCAGACGCTGATCATCGATCAGGATGGCTGCTACGACCCGACTCAGTTCAACGATCAGTTGCTGCTTGGATTGAAGGGGACCATGTCGCAGGCAGAACTTCATCTAATAAGGGCCCGCCTGTATGGCGCAAAGATCAACAAAGCGAAGAAAGGTGAACTGAGGTTTCCTTTACCTGTTGGCTATGTGCATAATGACCTGGGTAATATAGCCTTTGACCCTGATGCACAGGTGTGTCATGTCGTCCAAATGGTATTTGATCTTTACAAAGAAAAACAAAGTGCCTATGCGGTGGTACAGCACTTAGGACGAAACAGTATAAACTTCCCCAAAAGATCATACGGTGGCCGATGGAATGGAAAACTGATATGGGGAAGGGTCACATACGAAAGGGTGCTTTCCGTTTTAAGCAATCCTTTTTATGCAGGGGTATATACCTGGGGACGTTACAAAAGCTTCAAGGCCATCAACCCGCAAGGGGAAATTGTTACCAAACAGCACCTGCTTCCCATGGAGGAATGGCCCGTAATGATCAAGGACCATCACTGTAAGTACCTCTCTTTCCATGACTTTGAAAACAACCGGCAGCAATCTCAGCTAAACAAAACAAATATCCAGACAAATCCCCTGGGCGGCCCTCCCAGAGAAGGATTGACCTTATTACAAGGGTTATTGTACTGTGGCATCTGCGGCCGCAGAATGACCATCCGGTATACCTCCAATAAAAAGTGTGTACCAACCTATGAATGCAACTGGAGAAAAAGGCAGGGACTCACCCATACCAGTTGTTTCAGCTTCAAGGCTCTTCTTGCTGATCCTGTAATTGAAAAAATGGTGGTTGACGTTCTCACTCCTTCCAACGTATCCATTGCCATCCATGCTTTGAACCAAATAGAAAAGCGGAATACTGCCATGAACAAACAAAGCGAGATGAATATCCAGCGATCCCAGTATCAAGCTGATCTGGCTCAGCGCAGGTTTGAACAGGTTGATCCGGCTAACCGGCTCGTAGCTGCCTCCCTTGAAAAAAGCTGGAATCAGGAACTGGAAAAACTGGCTGCCGCAGAAAAGGAACACCAGGATTTTCTTGGCCAGCAAGAAAAGGAATTCCCTGTTGCCAAAAAGAAGGAGATCATTTCCCTTGCTTCCAGTATCCCCGACCTCTGGAATAAAACCACTGACATAAAGGATAAAAAGCGTATCATCAGGCTCCTGATTAGTGATATTACGGTGAACAAAGATACCGACAAAAAAAAACTGACGCTAAACTTACGCTGGCAAACAGGACAGGTCCAACAGTTTAGTGTCGATCTTCCAACTAGCGCACCCGATAAAACCCGGTATCCCATGGAGATAGTAGATCAGGTTCGTGAACTTACTTTACTCTATGGAGATGACAACAAAACTACTGAAGCGTTAAACAACCAAAGTATATTAAGCGCAAAAGGAAAGCCTTTTACCAAGGCTATGATCAAATGGATCAGGTACAAACACAATATTGACAAACCGCTTATCAGGGATGAGCATGAGTTTACCGTTCCTGTGGATATTACGGAGCATGCTGGTTCTTCGTCACATTTGGGGAAGATCACCCGGTTTTGGATAAGATCACCTTTCGCTGGAGTAGTCCAAAACCAGCCCGTCCATACATCTGCCGCTTTTTCGTTTTAATCCTGTTAACAT
>CAIXKO010000744.1 GCA_903919925.1 uncultured Bacteroidota bacterium
CCAAACCAGCTTTCCTTCGCCATCGTACAGAAAGGTATGCGGAACATTGATCACATTGAGTGCACGCTTCAAATCGCCGTTAGCATCGAGAACTACCCTGAAATCCCATCCGCGCCCTGCTACAAAGGGAGCAACCTTGGCCGAACTTCTGGAATCATCAATGCTCACCGCTACCAGTTCAACCCCGGTCTCCTTCTGCCAGTCCGGCAGATTATCGTATATCGCTGAAAGTTCCTTGATGCATGGTTTACACCAGGTGGCCCAAAAGCTCAGAATTAAGCATTTTCCGGGAGTAGCCAGCTTGTTCGATTGAATCCATTTTCCATTCAAATCCTGAACCCTGCCAGCAGGAATCACTCCCTGTGGAAATGCCAGTAAACTCAACGACATCAAGGTAATTAAGCAAACTATTTTTAACATATTATCGGATAAAGTTTTCCAGAGAGATGACTATCTTGATAATAGCATTTTATGATAAACTGTTTTTCCGACGGATTCAATTTTTACAAGATATAATCCCGGTGCGAGCTGATCTGTTGCAACAGCCTGGCCATTCCTTACCTGCAATTTCATGAGCTGCTGACCATTCATGGTTAACACGGTAACTTCTCCCGTACTAATTCCGTTTACAGTGAACTGATCCTTAACCGGGTTGGGATAAATTGAGATGGATTCCTCCGATTTTATCGTCTCATATCCGGATGTGTTAAACTTGATTTGTTTAACCAGGGCATCATTTACGGTAAGAATTCCGGTGGCAATCTCCTCATTCTTATAGGTTACTGTATAATTATAACTACCCGGATCGGTATCGCGGAATGTGGCATATCCGTATGCATTATTGCCGACAGTTTTGCCACTCATCAAAACTTGTGTGCTCTTAAGGGGAACGTCATTCTGATCGGTCACTAGGAACTGAACCTTTACGCCCGGATTATCTTCCAGAACGGCAACCTGGTCTACCTCACAGAAGGAACCGGCAACCCCGATATATTTAAAAGCAAGTCGCTGATTACCTATCGTTTCAGGAATTGCAAAACCGTAAATCATGTATCGGTCGAAACTGGTTATTACTGTTGAATAAAGTTCAGTAAAACCGGTAACGGATAACCCGGAAGTTCCATCAGTGCCAGGTTCAGAAGCAAGGGTTACAATACCCACTTTTAATTGGGGCAAACCGGACTGGATACCTGCGCGGAAGCTGAAGATCCCGCTTTGCGTGAGATTGATTGCAGGCATTACCAGATAAGAATTGTCATCGCCTGCATTGGGCTTATAAAAGACAACAGAACCGGCTTCCGAGCCAGCACCGAACAAGCCGAATCCATTTGTTGTAACTGCGTTCCAACCATTGGGTATGGTATTCCATCCAAAATCTTCATAAAAGAAAATATCAGGTTTTTCCACCATAACATCTGCTGCAACATCAGCATTGGTAACGGTGATTTCACCACTGGTTGCATCGTAGCCGGGAGCTTTAATATCATATTGGTAGGTCCCGGGGAACACCCCTTTATAAACAGATAACCCATTGGTTAAAATGTCATTATCCCCATAGTATGGCATGAAAGAATTACCCCCGTTGACTTCATTGTAATCATTATCAATTACGTGTAAAGAAACCCGGTAATCAGTAAAAGGATGGGATACATCTGCATTTTCGGATTGGATAACCTTTTTGTTGGTGTTGTCCTGAATGAAGCTTGCAACCATCAAATCATTGGCAGTCTCCATGTGGGTTGTTTTCATGTCGAGCGTATAGGTGAGGATAACTGGCTGTCCCGGAACCAACGCGGGCAGGGTGGTTCCAGTTGCATCAGGCATGAAGCCCATGGTAACATGGTTAAATGATTTTTCGCTGTTAGTCCCCTTATTTTGAGTAGTTACCCCCTCCATAACAACAATGTGAGCGACCAATCCTGCCGGGTAAGCTATTTCGGGGGTGATGGTTATGCGGGCGGTAACAATTTTATTCAAATCAACAGATGCTGTAATGCCCATTTGTACACCGGTAACCAGGGCAATAAGGCTATCCATTCTCGCTATTGAGAAATTCTGTGCATAAGGTACTTGCTTGCAACCATTATAAGCAAGTCCCGGGACCCCGGTAACGGTATAATAATCGCGTCTCTTTTTGCTTTCCGCAAAGTAATAGGGATCTCCGGTTCCCGGCCAGTACATCTGATAACGAATTATGGTGTAACGGCCCTCGAATCCGGCAAG
>CAIXKO010000745.1 GCA_903919925.1 uncultured Bacteroidota bacterium
CAATCAGGCTTCAATCAATGACCGATACCGACACAAAGGATACAGAAGCGACAATCAATCAGATCATTCGAATTCTGGATGCCGGTGCCGATTTTGTGCGGGTTACTGTACAAGGGGTACGGGAGGCTGAAAACCTGAAAATCATAAGGGCTGAGCTTGACCGCCGGGGTTATCCCAATCCACTTGTGGCCGATGTCCATTTCAATCCTGCGGCCGCTGAAATAGCCATCAAATATGTCAGAAAAGTTAGGATCAATCCTGGGAATTTCTACGATAAGCGCGCCAATTTCGAAAAGGTCATTTTTACGGATGAAGAATATCGTGACGAGTTAAGAAAAATTGAAGGGCGTTTTGTCCCTTTTATCCGTCAGTGCAAAGAGAGGGGAACTGCTTTACGGATCGGTGCAAACCAGGGTTCCTTGTCAGACCGGATTATGAGCCGCTATGGTGATACGCCTGCAGGAATTGTAGAATCGGTAATGGAATTCCTGAGGATTTGCAAAAAAGAGGATTATCACAACATTGTGATTTCTATCAAATCAAGCAATACGCGCACAATGGTTTATACTGTAAGGTTGATGAACTACAGGATGCGTCTCGAAGATATGAATTACCCTTTCCATATCGGGGTCACAGAAGCAGGTGAAGGCGAGGACGGCAGGATCAAATCTGCTGTAGGTTCAGGTGCTTTACTTGCCGATGGAATCGGCGATACGATCCGTATCTCACTTACAGAAGATCCAGCCGCTGAAATTCCATTTGCGCGTAAACTGGTCGATGTGTTCAAGGGGAGGGAAAATCATGCTCCAATCAAAGCGCCTTTGGTGGCACAAACCAATCCTTTTGAATATGAACGGCGATCTAGCCGGCCTGTAAACGAAATAGGTGGAAAAAAAACCATTGTCGCAATAGGAAGCCTGAATAAATATACCCGTGAAGAGGTCCGCACGCTGAATTCCGGCACAATGCCAGAGTTTTTTTATGACGGGAAACGGATTCAGGACAGGACCAGTAAAACATATCCGATCCTAACGCTCGAGGATTACCTTTTCAATGACAATTATTCAGGCCAGATGCGGTTTGTGCGAGTCAACAAAAAGCAGTACGACGTTTTTAAAGTTGAGAATCCAGAAATCATAGAAAAGCTCAAAAGGGAGCGCAAGGTTATTCTGATCATGGAGAGCGACAATGCCAATAGCTATGCCGAGATGAGGGCGTTCTTTATGGAGCTTGACGCCCATATTTGCAAAAACCCAGTTATCCTTCACAGGTCTTATAAAGAGAACAATTACGAGGACTTGCTGATCAAAGCTTCCACCGATCTTGGTGGGTTGTTTATTGACGGCTATGGCGATGGGATCTTATTGACCAATCAGGGAAATATTGGTTACAACGAATTGAAAGACCTGGCCTTTGGCATTCTACAAGCCAGCAGGATGAGGGTTACCAAAACCGAGTTTATCTCCTGCCCGGGATGTGGCCGTACATTATTTGACATTCGTGATACCCTTGCCGAAATCAAGAACAACTTCAGTCATTTAAAGAACCTTAAGATTGGCATTATGGGCTGTGTCGTGAATGGTCCCGGAGAAATGGGCGATGTCGATTATGGG
>CAIXKO010000746.1 GCA_903919925.1 uncultured Bacteroidota bacterium
AACCGGCTCTCACTCGGACCGCCACCGCGAATAATGATGTCACTGCGAAATGATGCCGTGGATCCAACTCCGGGGAACGATTTGATAACCTTTGAAATATCCCTGTTGCTCCCAGGATTGGTCTCAATCTCGCTCACTCCGATGCGCTGAAGTGATACAGGACTTTCCACAGTCTTCCGGAATGGGGAGGCTTTAATAACAACTTCCTTTAATTGTGTATCCTTTGACGATAACTTTATCTCAATAAATGAAGTATTGGCATTGGTCACCTGTATTTCAGATGAAAATCCCATTTCATACCCCACAAATGATGCCTGAAGGGTTATAAACCCTGGTGTCAGACCGGTAATAGTGAACTTTCCGTCAAGGTCGCTGGTGGTACCAATATTGGTTCCTTTTACGATTACGTTCACAAATGGTAACGGTTCATTGCTGGTTGCATCGATAATTTTGCCTTCAACTTTACCCGAATTCTGTCCTTTTACCGCCGACAAGCCGCTGAAAAGCACCATCAGGAGCAGAACTACCGGCCAAATTTTTAATGTCTTGATTTTCATATTATTTCTCCTCCGGATTAATCAATTTAATACTAACATGGTCAATAATCTTTAATGCCGTAGTCATGCTTCTTAAATCAGTGTACAATAACCCGTCCTTGCCAGCAAAGTGGCCGTGACCAATCGGATTAACGAAATACTCTTTCTCAGGTTTATCAAGGTCGATCGATACTGCATAAACCAGCGAGGGTTGGCAGGAAGTGCGGTAGTCGGCATCATCATGAAGTACGTTTGTCCAGTATTCATTCCAATCCCAGGGCTGATTGATCTCCATTAACACCCTGATTTTACTGGGCAAGGCTTTCGGAGTACCAGTCTTGATAACAAAATCATTCTTTGGTGTTGCTCCGCTATAACCGTCCAGAACAGGATGGGTTGAATCAGGAAGCAGCGGGAGGTTTAATGCGTCCGATCGCTTGTGAAGCCAATAGGGCAGGGTAGCAGGCCGCTGCTGTGGACCAGGCTTCTTATCCCAAACCTCCTTCTGTATCGGCCCGTGTCCATATATCCCGGTTGCTATGGATTTTGTAACAAATAAGGTCCGGAGGTAGTTCTCATCCTTATCCTCCAGCCAAATGGCAAAGGTTGGATGGTTGTGGGCCGGACCTTTTTGAAATTCGATCTGAAGGGCAAGCCCACTACTGGCACCCTCTATCCTTATCGTGTCAATGGTCTTTTCTCCCTTGCCAAGATCTTGCTGTACGGTGCAATTAGTGAGGATCGAAGCAGTAAGTAAAACCCCTAATGAGTATACTACGGAAACTATTTTCATAAAATAAGTTTTTAAAGTTTACTCTAATACAACTCTTGCCCTTTATTGTTTCAGCTTCAACAAAAAAAAAGCTGCCGGCTCACACCGGCAGCTCCACACACACACTATTAATTGTCACAAACCCCCAAATCTCACGTTCTTCCCGTTCTTCACGTTCTCACGTTCTTCACGCTCTTCACGCTCTTCACGCTCTTCACGTTCTTTACGTTCTCACGTTCTTCACGTTCTTCACGTTCTTCACGTTCGTCTATTTCCAGTTCTGCACAATCTCAAACAAACTCAAATATCCCAATTGAACGATTTTTAGAAACTTATCCCAAACAATCAGCTCAAGGTGATCATTGAACTTGTGATACTCAGGAGGCATTCCAGCCATAAAATAATAAATCGGAATATCCTTAGCCGAGAAAGAAGCATGATCACTACCCCCGCCAGGTTTCTCTGATCCGGTGAATTTTATCTCCAATCCCATGTTAAGCTCTTTGTTGAATTTTTCAACCAGCTCTTTCGAAATCGGAAACTTATTTGAATAGTTCATCATAATCTTGTTATCCTGATTTTCGCCTGGGTCGTTTCGCGATATCATATCGAAGTTCAGGTCACAAAGTATTTTTTCTTTATAAGGATGATCAGCAAAGTATTTCGATCCTAATAAGCCTTTTTCTTCAGCAGTCCAGGCGCAGAAAACCATAGTTTTTTCAGGTTTAATGCCCGTAGCCATCATTGCTTTTGCCATCGTCATAACTCCAACAGTACCAGATCCATTATCATCGGCACCATTGTAAATAAAACCGTCTTGTTTTCCCATATGGTCATAGTGACCGCCGATTACCACAATTTCTTCAGTGCTTTTACCTTCGATAACAGCCACCACGTTTCTGGCTCTTACAATGTTGGATTCAACAGTGGTTTTTACATGAATAAATTTACCGGTCAATTCGCGGGAAGCCGGTTTTCCGGTTTCTGCGATTTGCTTCTCTATTGCTGCAAAATCAATTCCTAGTCCATTGATTATCTCATTAATAACCCTATCGGTAACCTGAAGGGTCATTACACCAACATCAACTTTATCTGTCATGATCCGCCATGATTTTCTGGTGCGGGCTTGCGGAACATCACCTTCATAGGTGGTTGTATTGTAACGGAACGGAACATTAGTAGCCCATTGAGTCGTTGGATCGTTACCCGGACGGTACTCGATGATGCCTACTACTCCCTTTTCAGCAGCCCAGGGGTTGCCGCCAAATCCACCCTGTCTGAACTGGCGAGGTGCATTTGGATCTGGTGCCTGAACAACCGGTTTGAACTTTTCGTATGCTTTGGAATTTACATCCTTTGAGCCTGGAAAACCGCTCAGTTTGATTACAAATTTCCCTTTAAGATCGAGTCCTTTGAAATCATCATATCCATTTTTTTCATCCACTAAACCATAACCCACAAAAACAATCGGTACTTCTGCCTCAATACCAACCTGGCCGGGTGTAACGGAAAAGTCAGTCTGGTACTCAAAATCAACCGCTCTTGAACCATTGCCGGTTTTGGTGATCACACTCATTTCCTGAGTGGCACCCGGTGATGTTTCAATGAAATTTATATTCTGAAAATAAGTCCGTTTTGGCTCCGGGCGCTGTCCCGGCGTTCCACTTGTTGGCCTTTGCCCACGGCCAAAACGCGTTTGTTCCAGATCCCCGCCTGGTGCTAAACCGTACAATTTGAACATGCTCGCTATGTAGTCAGCTGCCATGTACTCACCTTTGGTACCCGCTTCACGGCCT
The DNA here is from genome assembly GCA_903919925.1 of uncultured Bacteroidota bacterium. Lineage (GTDB taxonomy): Bacteria > Bacteroidota > Bacteroidia > Bacteroidales > UBA12481 > UBA12481. The sequence goes on from CAIXKO010000746.1 coordinate 3,105, forward strand.
TCCGTCCAATCTGATGCCAGAAACTCTAACTGTCCCTGGATCGCCTCTTTTGTAATCGCTTGTAAGCCTTTGTCCCTGGGGGATTCCTGTGCATATTGCGGCATGGCAAAGCCCAGGAGAATTCCGGCCAGTACGAAAAATCGAATCTGCTTTTTCATTGTTTATAGTTTAATTACCAGTTTCTGTTTGCCAATTCAAAAATATTCAAATATCCAAGTTTCACTATCTCAGTCATATACGGCAATACTGCCTTTTCTGAATGATCCGTGTATTGGTGATAATCAGGGGTGAATTTTCCATGTATCAGGAAAATCGGAATGTCC
>CAIXKO010000747.1 GCA_903919925.1 uncultured Bacteroidota bacterium
TACATTGCGACCTTTAACGAATTCGATACCTTCGAGAATTACGCGGGTAAATTCCGCTTCATCTCCGATCAGGTGATCCGATGGAGCCACAATAATATTAGCATCCGGATTAAGCATAGCAATCCGATGGTTGGCATAGGCGATGCAAGGAGCCGTGTTCCGGCGTAGTGGCTCCAGTAAAACCTGGCTGGAATTTATTTCAGGAAGTTGCTCCAAAATCAGCGGCCCGTACTCCTCATTGCTTACGATGAGGATATTTTCTATCGGGCAGATATTTGTGTAGCGGCGTATTGTTTGCTGCAATAAAGTTTGACCGGTACCCAGAATATCCAGAAACTGTTTAGGCCTGCTGGTGCGGCTATAGGGCCAGAACCGACTACCAATTCCGCCCGCCATGATTACGCAAAAATTATTTTTGTCCATGATTCTAAGATACAATTGTTTCCTTTACTTCCGCCAGTGGATGAACAGAATAAATTCTTGATGAAACCACATCGCTGCATTGGTATCGCTTCCGGAGTTTTCTCCCCTTGATGAAGGTTTTTCCGCCCCGGAGGGTAAACTTTGCTCCTTCAGGAAGATCCGCTACCCTTAATACCCCACTAACTTCGCGTGTTTTCCCCAGTGCTTTATTGAGCTGCTCAGATGAACCCGATCCGATAAGTTTTCGTTTGAAGTAGAGCTGCACCACAGCGGCAGTTACCTCCTTATCCAAAATACCTGATTTTATTACCTGTACCAGCATTTCCCTGAACTCATTTCTCCATTCCGGACCATGGGGCCTCACCCTTCGTCCATACCTTTTCCAATTCCGGAAATGCGCAATTTCATGTGCCAGCGTGATCAAAAACTCTACCGGATGCAAGTCGTGATTTATGGTGATGTATGCAGGCTTTCCCAGACGGGGAACTCTGAAATCTCCATGTTTGCTCAGCCGGGTTTTAGATAAAACAATCGGAACCGGTGATGCCAGCAGCCAACTGCTTACCAGCTCCCCTGATCCCTCAACCAATCGTGTTTTCCAAAAATCCATGGGCAATAATAAGTAATTTATTACTATCTTGGTTTAAATTTTGGGTACCGATGAGGATTCTTATTAACCGCTGAAGATATTCTGAACAGTGATAACAAAGTGCCTGATGAATTCGTTTTTGCATTACCAGCTATGAGAAAATTGAAATGAGAAAAATTCTGCTTTACATCCTGATGATTATTCCGCTGTTTGGCAACTTCGGATGCAGGAAGTCCGGATCAAAAGTCGATATCCTATCGGAGAAGAAGATGGTGGAGCTTTTGGTTGAAACGCATATTACTGATGCGATTCTTTATGTCGATAATTCAAGGTCGGATGAAAAAAGGGATAAAGGATTGTTTTATTACCCGTCTCTCCTGGAAAAATTAGGAGTGACCAAACAGCAGATGGACTCATCTGTATCGTGGTACATGAAAAATCCTGCTGCATACGCACGTATTTATCAGGAGGTTGTAAAAGAATTGGAAAAGCGTATGGCCGTGGCTAAAAAGGATCAAACAAACGAGTAGGGTTCAGCGATGCGAAAATTTTCGGCCCACCGGATTTATCCTGTAAGCAGTCCCCCCATTGATTTTGGCATTATTGAAACAACCAACGACGGTACCATTCTGAATATCCGGGACACGGGCGGCCAACCGGTTGAGGAAACAGGGCTTGAGTTTTATTCCGGAATTATTGTACCCGGATTTGTGAATACCCATTGCCATCTTGAGTTATCACACCTGAAGAGCCTGATACCGGAACACACCGGTATCTCAGGGTTTATAGCAGAGGTCAGTAAAATCCGAAGTGCAGATACTGAGCGGATTCTTGAGGCATCGCGGCA
>CAIXKO010000748.1 GCA_903919925.1 uncultured Bacteroidota bacterium
ATAATGGATAAAAATATATCCGATAATAATACCACCTGATGCATAATAAAGATATGGCTTCTTAAAAACAATACCTGATAATTTGTTTTCCTTTAAATAGTAAAATAATTGAATGCCAAATAGGATAATAACCGAAACTAATGCCATATCCGAAACCCAAACAACTAAAATGGTGATTAAGATTATTATCAGTAACATGAGATTCATGACAACTGAATTCTGCCTGATCCTTTCCTTAGTAAACAAAGTCAGCAGATAACAAACAATGGCAATCAGGCTATAATGAATCCCAAAATAAAACTGAGTGACATCAATTAAATGCATCGGCGGAAAGAACCAGACCATCGCAAATACTATTTTATAGAAAAGCGATTTCAGAAATGTCGAAAAAGCTAAAAATCCTGCCAGCAATATTCCGTAGTGAGTGATTGATTCCGAGACTAATGCAGAGAGACCAAAAATCTTAAAAGGAATTTGCCCGATTAATGGAATAAGGCTGCCCAGCCGGTCCTGGCCCCAGAAATACAGATCGTGCGGCAGCTTAAAATAGTGTACCATTAATATTGAAATGGCATTATCCGAATTTAAAGCTGGATAAAATAATGAGGAATAAAAATAAAATGACAATAAAAATATGAATGCAATAATTGCGTAATATAATATCTTTTTCATTTTACCATACTGGTCTGCAAATTTAGCCAATCGCGTTGAGTTGACAATGCCGGGTTCTTACGATTTTTTCGGGAATAAGAGATTATTCTCTATCTTTGTGAACTGATCATCTGAAATATTGACATGTTAAGTTCACCAAATAAATCGAATAATCTTATTTTAGCTGTATATCAGGATTATAGAACTGTATATCGATTGAGAGATATTGCTTTGCTGCTGGGTGAGGATAATTTCGTGTCAATCAACCAAAAACTAAATTATTACGTACATACCGGCAAGCTGCAAAACCCTCGTAAAGGAATTTATACCAAACAGGATTACAACCCGGAGGAAATGGCTTGCGTTCTCTATTCACCATCCTATATATCAATGGATTATGTATTGCAAAAGGCAGGAATAACTTTTCAATATGATTCTCGTATAACCGTGGCTACCTATTTAAGCCGGAGCATTGAAGTAGGCAACCAAGCATACGGTTTTCATAAAATAAAAGGTGATGTGTTAGTAAATACTATGGGTATTATCAGGCAAAAAAACCATATCAATATAGCTTGTCCCGAAAGAGCCTTCTTAGATCAGCTTTATCTGTATCCAAACTATTTTTTTGACAGCATAAATCCATTAAGCAAAGAACTGGTATATCAGCTTTTAACAATGTATCAATCAAACGAAATGACCAAAAGGGTTAATAAAATTTTTCAAGATGTTTGATATTAACAAACATCGGTTTTACCTGGTTCGAATACTGAAAGATATTTTCACGGATATTGAACTTGCCGGTTGCTTAGGATTCAAAGGAGGAACCGCCCAGATGTTCTTTTATGATTTGCCTCGGTTCTCGGTCGATCTGGATTTCAATCTGGTTGTTGCAGGTAAAGAGGAACTGGTTTTAAAAAAAATCAAGAAGATTCTGCTCAAATACGGGGCGCTGTTTGACGAAGCTCAAAAATTTTACGGTCCTATTCTTGTCTTGGATTATGGCATTGGTGATCGCAAATTAAAGGTTGAGATTTCAAACCGGATTTTTAATGACAAATATGAGATTAGGAATCTTTTAGGGATCAATATCGTGGTAATGGTTTCCGCTGATATGTTTGCCCATAAGCTTTGTGCACTGCTTGATAGAAGCACAATTGCAAACCGTGATATATTTGATTGCTGGTTTTTTATGCAGAAACAAACCTCTGTTAATCCTCGAATTATTGAGGCCCGCATGAATATGAGTTTATCAGATTATCTTCAAAAGTGTATAGAAATCCTGGAGTCCAAACCCAGTAAAGGATTATTAGTTGGGATGGGTGAGTTAATGGATGAGGGGATGAAGAATTTTGCGAGAACAAAGTTGCTTTCCGAAACTATTGGGTTAATGAAATTCTATAAAGAATTCCCTATTCTTGCCTAATCAAGGCCAGATATACTTTTCACTATCTTTACCCCCCATGAAAATCTCCGTTGTCAGCTATCTGAACTCGGCACCATTGGTTTATGGGATCCAGCATTCACCCGATCTGGCTGATTGTTCTGTAAGCCTGGATGTTCCTGCAACAGGTGCCTCAAAACTTGCATCCGGTGAGGCGGATATTGCCCTGGTTCCGGTGGGTGCCTTTTCGGAGCCGGGCCAGGTGCAATGGGTCGGAAATTTCTGCATAGGCGTGGAAGGGCCCGTGCGTACGGTTTGCCTGTTCTCGGAGGTTCCACTGAGCAAAATCAAAAGGATTTATCTCGATCCCCACAGCCGTACCAGCGTGCAATTGATCAGAATACTTGCCCATAACCACTGGAACCTGAACCCGGAATTTATTCCGGCCTCAGTAGGCTTTGAAACAAGCTCGATTAAAGGGGAATCGGCTGGTGTTTGTATCGGCGATAAAGTTTTTGGCATCGAAGGCCGCTATCCTTTTTGTTACGATCTCGCTCAGGAGTGGATTCTCTATTCAGGATTACCTTTTGTTTTTGCCGCTTGGGCTGTTACCAGGCCGGTTGATCCTGAAATGATTACAAAGCTCGACCAGGCTCAGGCCAGGGGGATAAAAGCAATCCCGGACATTGCCCGGGATTGGAGTTTGAAAATGAATTTGCCGGAATCTGACATCCGGGATTACCTTACCCGCAATATTTCTTATCCGTTTACCAAAGAAAAAAAAGAGGGTATGGAAAAGTTTTTTTCGCTTATTCGGAACCAGTCATGATAAACAGTGGTTTGAAATCAAAAGCATTGTATTTCGGCCTTAACCGGTCAGTGTTGTAATGCTTCTCAATATCAACCAGTTTCTTGGTAGAGGTCACCACATCAAGCGGTGCATTATCATAACGGCCATTCTTCAAAATAACCAGGCGGCCGTGAATTCCCTTAAGAATCAGGTCGAGAGCCAGGTTCCCGAATGCCATCGGAACAATCGAATCTAATGCATCAGGATCACCACCGCGAACCAGATACCCCAGGTTCTGGTTGATGATGTTGATTTTCTTGCCATCATTGTAACCGGCGGTGCGGTCCTTAATCAGGTTGCCAACGGTTAATCCGATACCACCCAGTTTAGCATGCCCAAACATGTCCTTCTCGTTATCCATGAAACTCATGTTTTCGAGTCCTTCAAAAGTTGCGCCTTCAGAAATCAGGCAGATAGAGTATTTTGAAGGATTATGGTTGCGGTCAAATACCAGTAATTCAGTCAACCGATCGATGTTAAATTTGTGCTCAGGAATAACACACCGGTGAGCAGCTCCGGCCATGGTTGGCAGCATAGCGGTATAACCTGCATATCTTCCAAACACTTCGATAATAAGGATCCTCTCGTGCGATCCGGCGCTGGTACGTAAGGTGTTTACCAGGTGAATGGTGCGGGTAACACAAGTCGAAAAGCCGATGCAATAATCCGTTCCCGGAACATCATTGTCCATCGTTTTTGGAATAGCAACCACTTTCAAACCTTCACTGTACAAACGAACGGCATAGCTTAGCGTATCATCGCCCCCGATAGGAATGAGATAATCAACTCCCAGCCATTCAAGGTTCTTGATGATTTCAGGTGTAAGGTCGTTACTTTCAGCATTATAACTATCTCTTAGATGTTCGGGTACTGCAACCTTTGGCATGTGGCTCGGACGTGTTCTGGAACTATGTAAAAATGTTCCCCCGGTGCGCCCGGCCCTGTTTACAACCTCTTCAGTTAAGGTGATGAAATTGTTGCTGTTATCATATTTTTTATCTCTTACCATTTCGGTAATCCCTGCCCAGCCACGGCGCAGGCCGATTACCTCATAACCCTCGCGTAAAGCCCTGATGGTTACTGCACGAATGGCAGGGTTTAATCCGGGAACATCTCCTCCTCCGGTTAAAATCGCAATTGTACCTCTCTTTTTCATAATAATTCTTTATGATTTGACATTATTCGCTGCCGGTTTGCAGGTTCCTCCAACAACCGGCTTCGGCGCGCAAAATTAGTAAAAAACAACGATTCGTTTTAGTACCTTTACTTCCAATTATATGATTTTTACTGTCCTGCCATGAAATGGAGATATTTGAATTTATTCGCTTTAATTGCCTTAAGCATTGCAACTTATGCGGCACCTAAGCAAAAGGTGTTCGTTTTTGACATGAACAGGGAAGTGGATAAGGGGTTGTGGAGGATTACTCAAAAAGCCTTCGGACAATCAGAATTGTGGAGCGCTGATCTGGTCATTATCAGAATGAATACTTATGGAGGCCTGGTTGATGTGGCCGATTCTATCCGCACAAAAATTCTCTATTACCCAAAGCCGGTATGGGTGTTTATCGATAACAATGCTGCCTCTGCCGGATCGCTGATTTCCATTGCCTGCGATAGTATTTATATGAGGCCCGGTGCCAATATTGGCGCTGCTACCGTAGTTAACCAGTCGGGGCAGGTTGTACCCGATAAGTACCAGTCCTATATGCGTGCCACCATGCGATCCACCGCCGAAGCTCACGGAAAGGATACGCTCATTTCCGGAACCGATACCACTTTTACCTGGCACCGTGACCCACGGATTGCAGAGGCTATGGTTGACCCCTCCATATATATTGCGGGTCTGATCGATACCGGAAAGGTGCTCACCATGACTACCCAGGAAGCAATCCGCTGGAAATACTGCGATGGAGATGCCGAATCGATCCCTGATCTTCTTAAAAAACAAGGAATTACTGATTACGTCTTAAAAGAGTATAAGCTGTCCGCCTTCGAAAAATTCATGGCTTTTTTGTTGAGCCCGATCGTTCAGGGTATATTGATTCTTATGATTATTGGCGGTATATTCTTTGAAATTCAGACTCCCGGAATCGGACTGGCGCTTATAGTTGCCATCACTGGTGCAGTTCTTTATTTTGCTCCATTGTATATCGATGGATTGGCTGAGCATTGGGAAATCATCATTTTTATTATCGGGATCATTCTCCTGCTTTTGGAAATTTTCGTTATTCCTGGATTCGGTATTGCGGGAATTAGTGGAATTGTATTGATCGTTAGTGGATTAGCGCTTGGATTACTGGCTAATACACAACTGGATTTTGCAAGGGTGGGGTTGATTGATATCCTGAAATCATTCGGGTTCGTAATCCTTTTTGTTTTTACTGCATTGATCGGTTCGATATGGGTATCGGGTAAAATCTTTACAAAAGGACCGTTAAACTGGCTTGCCTTGAATAAAACACAGGAGAAATCTGATGGTTTTACCTCGGCACCGGAGGAAATGCTTAACCTGACAGGAATGGAAGGGGAGGCCTATTCAATATTACGGCCATCAGGAAAAGTGTTGATTCAGTGTAGGGTTTACGATGCAATTGCCGAAACATCGTGGATAGAAAAGGGTTCACCGGTGATCGTTCTGCGCCAGGAGGCCATGCAAATCTACGTCAAACAAATCTTGTAATTCATCACAAAAAAAAAGACGCACTTTCATGCGTCTCTTCCTTATTCTTTATCTTATTAGAATCTCTTCTCTTTGATCCTGGCTTTCTTACCAGTTAAGCCACGCAGATAATAGATGCGTGCTCTCCGAACCCGACCATGTTTATTCACCTCAATTTTATCGATAAACGGTGAAAACTCAGGAAAGATTCTTTCCACTCCAACACCGCCAGAAATTTTGCGAACAGTAAATGTGGCCGTTGTTCCTTCTCCACGACGCTGAATAACCACTCCACGGAACATCTGAATCCTCTCCTTGTCCCCTTCCTTGATTTTATAATGTACGGTTATGGTGTCGCCGGCTTTGAATCCAGGATACTCCTGATGTACCGCAAATTCCTGCTCTGCAATGTGTAATAAGTTCATTTCGCTAATCTTACTGGTTTGTTACAAAATTGGCTGCAATATTAGTACTAATTTTATGAATTAGCAAGCCGGATTTCATTTAAAAGCTCTTTATTTCTTCGTTTCAACCACTTTCAACCTTTCACCGGCATTTTCTTTGACCATTTTCTTCCAGGCTTCGGAATATCCAGGCTGATCGGGCCCTACGGCAACTCCGGTACCATTATCCAGAAATTTCCCGTCTTTTTCCTTCTTTATGTTCCCATCGATAAACTTAACTAGCAAATATTCTGATAGTTCTTTCCATTTATTAAAGGTAATATCGGCTTGCTGGCACGAGTAATCGGTAAGAAATTGCCTTGCAAGTTTTTCATCCTTGGCAAAAAGGATCTCAGCCGCTTTATCGATAGCAGGAGTAAAAGTTGCGAATTTGTCGGTTAGTTCTTTCTGAACTTTGGCAACATCCTTTGCCATATAATTATAGCGTAGGTAACACATGTTCGATACCCGGTTGAAAACCCAGAAAGCCGAGGTTTCCGAATACTTAAGCATACCGCCGTTGCCCTCTGCAAAGTTTTTGGGTATAGCAAGCATTCCGCAATACATCGGAACGTACTGGGTGGTAGCGGCATCATCAACGCCAAACCATAAGATTCCACCAATCGGTGCAGGCAACCAGGAACGTGATTCAGCGATAAAAGAGAACCCGGTTTGCTGGGTGCCAATTGCTCTTTCATTGAGATATTTCTGTCCGTCAACTTCAAAATTCATCGGCCTCCAGCGATATGGACATTCAAAAGCTCCTGCTCCCAGGTCCTTGGTCATATCCATTGGGGTACCTTCATAATGATCGCCCATATAACCCATTAATTCCTGAGCTGTTACCTTATGGTCAGGCTTAATCCATAACGGCATCGGTTTGCGTGAGTCAATTCCCATCGCATAATCAAGGTATTGATCCATCCCTTTGGCAACATGATTGAAAAAAGCGTAAACCCTTGCTTCGCAACCCCTTAATCCACCAAACTCCAGCGGTGCGTATGTATCGCGGAATGAAAAATCCGCATCTTTTCCATTAAACCATCCCTTTTCCCGGGCAAAAGTGATAACATCCTTGGCGTACATACAGTTTTCCGGGTCATTCAAAGGAAAAGTTGTTATACGGGCCTGGTTGGCATGTGCGCAAACATACCCATCGGGTACTTTTCTGGCCACATAGAGAATCCCATTCTTGCCCGGTCCTTTCCCGATGATTTCAAATATCCAAACTTCGTTGGCATCGGATATCGACATGGATTCGCCGGATGAATAATAACCATACTTTTCGCATAAGGCAACAATGGTCTCAATGGCTTCCCTGGCTGTTTTGGCCCGTTGAAGGGTCATATAAATCAAACTACCATAATCCATAATTGCTGAAGGATTTTGCAACTCGGGCCTGCCCCCGTATGTTGTTTCTCCAATCGCAAGCTGATACTCATTCATGTTACCGATAACTGAGAAAGTATGAGAAACCTGTGGAATCTTACCTAGATATTTACCAGTGTCCCATTCGTTCACGTCAGCCATGGTGCCATTGGGCCAGTCTGCGGCAGGCCGGTGATACAACTCTCCATATAATACATGCGAATCGGCTGCATAGCTGATCATTACAGAACCACTGGCTGATGCTCCCCTGGTTACCAGGAAATTTGTACAGGCAAAGGAACTAATGGTTCCAATGGCCATAAATGTTAAAAAAAGTAAAAGAGATTTTTTCATGGTGTATTGAAATTAAAGTATTTATCTATCTGAAAAACGATATGGTATAAGTAGTCGAATTGGCTAGCTGATCGGATACAGTGATTGCTAATCTGTGTTGAATCCCTGACTTATTCCGGCGTGAATCGTACTTGTACTCGAGTATTGAGTTCCTGGCATCATATTCAAGCAATATCCATTTGCCATCGATTTCACCCCGATAAGTTTGTACCCCAGAGAGATCATCCTTAACCTTTAATTTTATATTGCTCAGCGTTTTAAGATCATTCGCAGAGGAAAAGTTTAATGGTTTAATCACTGGCTTTACCGTGTCAACCATGATACAAAAAGCTCCAAAATTCCTGGTTCTGCTTACCAGTCGGTTGCCTTCCCAGTTTCCACCAAGAATATTGTATTTGTTGTTTCCGAGGCATTGCACCAGGGTAGCTTTTGGCTTCAAAGCTGGAGGAAGTTTGGTTGATTCAATTGCCAACCGATAGTATAGGTGAACCGGAACGTCCATTCGATGTATTTGATGGAGAGGTGAATAGCTTCCTGGCTTCTGGCTTTCCACTGCATAGTCAAAATATATATCATCATAGAGTGCCCCGGGCGGAAAAACCACCTCAATACCCTCAGCCTGGTAGGTGTTCGATTCTCCATACTTGAAAAATGCATTGTAAACCGCGTTGAAATCAGGATCATCCTGAAACCTGTCACTTTTAAGAATAGCATCAAAAATAGCCACGGATTGATTCCCGGCAGCGTCATCCACTGTGATTTTTATTTTGTGGGCTGTTTTGTCTTTCAGTTCCAGTTGACCTCGGTTGCGGGCAAACCGGTAAACCGAAGCTTTATTATTGGGATCAATAAATAGCTTGATAATGGTTTTATGATTGGTTGTGTACATCTTATAATCCATAAAACTGTTCATATACCTGGTTTCACTAAAGGAGACTTTATCCAGGCAGGTTTCAAAGAATATCTCATCGTCCAAATAACCTTTGATCCTATAAATTCCGCAGTGATTATCTGATCCGTTCAAAAGATCATACGTTTCAATACCAATCCCTGATACGTTGTCAAATGGCACAGGGGTGCCAGCTAATGGGCGATACACTCCATTGCTTTTTTTTAGAGGTTCCGATACAGGTTTAATCCTTTCGCGACGTTCTTTCAGGGAAAAAACATAGAGCTTTTCAATAACAGGAGGAATTCCATCAGGCAGATCAATAGATTTGACCAGGGGGTTGATTGGATTTTCCGACTGTGTTTCCCGTACCTCAAAATGTAAGTGTGGCCCTTCAGAACTGCCTGAATTCCCTGATAATGCAATGACCTGCCCCTTTTTAATTACAAACTTTGCTGGCTCCGGGAAAAGATCAACCGCAAAGGATTCCCGGCGGTATTGTTCCTCTTTGACATACTGGCTGAGGTTGTCGCTAAAAGATAATAAATGACCATAAAGAGTGGTATATCCATCAGGATGTCTGATATATACAGCCTTTCCATATCCCCCCGCTTCCACCTTGATTCTCGATACATATCCCTCGGAAACTGATCTGACCGGAATACCCGTTGTACCATTCGTTTTGATGTCAATACCCGAATGAAAATGATTCAGTCTGGGTTCAGCGAAGTTACCGGCCAAAAAAATCGGGATATCAACAGGCAGCTGAAGTGTTTTTCGATTAGATCCAGAAGGCTCCTGCCCATATAGTTGAAAAGCAAATTGACAGATTATCAATAAGTTATATGTAAACAGGTGTGGTATCCCTTTTTTCATGGGTTCCAAAGATAACGGATCAGGTGGTAATTTTATTCAAATTTTGATTTGATTGATCTGTATGTTACCTTTGTAATAAAAAGAGACCATGACATTCGAGCAGGAGGAAATGATCCGCCAGCTTAGGTACAGGATCCGGTTACTGATGGCGAGATACCAGAGCCTGAAGCATGAGAACGAAAGTCTGGTTGCTGAGAAAAATGAGTTATTAACTATAGTAGAAAAACAAAAATTAAACATAAAACAGCTCGAACAACAGTACACAACGGCTAAGCTGGCTAAATCGGTTCTTGTACCATCGGAAGACCGGGAAACAGCTAAGGCCCAGATTAATAGAATAGTGCGGGAAATTGACGAATGTATAGCTCTTTTAAATAAATAGGAGGATAAGTGGATAGCGGGTTCCATATCAAATTGCAAATAGCTGGACGATTCTATCCATTGATCATCAATCGTAAGGATGAAGAAAAAGTAAGACAAGCAGCCAAAGTTATCAATGAAAAGTTTGGACAGTATCAGCAACGATATCGCGATAAGGACGGACAGGATTTTCTGGCCATGGCGGCTTTTCAATTTGTGCTGAAATTGATTGAATTTGAGGAAAAATCAAACGAGACTCCTTTAATCACTGCCATCGGTGAAATAACCGAAGAGCTGGAAGAGTTCATACAGAAAAACTAGGCGTTCTTTGAATAAAAATATTACCCGTATTAATCCTTAATCCTTGCAAAACTCAACATTTTTCACATTGGAGTTAAGCTCATAACTTAACAGGACAGGCCTCGGTTATCCCGCTTACCCGGGAGAGTTTCTTCGGAAGCCAGTGGAAGCCCGACGAAGTTGGCAGCTCCATCCCTGTATAACTGGGGTTTTCTTTGTATTAAGGTTTTAGTACGGGTTTTTTTATGCAGTTACCGGGGTTGTAGCCCCTTAATATATTTTAATAAATTAATAATGAATAGATTATGGTTTTAACGTGTATAATTATTGGTATAGCTTCTTTTCTCGTTGGCGGCACAATTGCCTTCTTCGCCGGGCGGAAATCGCTGCAGACCAAGTCTTCAAATATCTTGAAGGATGCAGAGGCTGAAGCGGAGATGATTAAAAAGGACAAGATTCTGCAAGCCAAAGAGAAATTTCTTCAGCTTAAAGCTGAACATGAACGGATTGTTAATGAAAAGAATAGCAAAATCCTTATGGCTGAAAACAAAATCAACCAGAGGGAAGCAGGCCTCTCACAACGAATCGAGGAAAATCAACGCAAGAACAAGGAAATTGAGGCCATTCGTAATAATCTTAATCAACAGATTGAATTGTTGAATAAGAAAAATGAGGAACTCGACAAATATCATAAACTCGCTGTCGAAAAACTGGAAACAATATCAGGACTATCTGCCGAAGAGGCAAAAACTCATATCATGGAATCGCTTAAGGCTGACGCCAAATCCGAAGCCATGGGTTATGTTTCTGAGGTAATTGAAGAGGCAAAAATGACCGCTTCAAAAGAAGCCAGAAAAATAGTAATCAATACCATTCAACGTGTTGCAACTGAGGAAGCTATTGAAAATTCCGTCACCATTTTTAATATCGATAATGATGATATAAAAGGTCGGATAATCGGCCGCGAGGGTAGGAACATTCGTGCACTGGAAGCTGCTACCGGAGTTGAAATTATTGTAGATGATACCCCGGAGGCAATTATCCTTTCAGCTTTTGATCCGGTTCGCCGCGAAATCGCCCGTCTTTCACTTCACCAGCTGGTTACCGATGGGCGCATTCATCCTGCCCGTATCGAAGAAGTGGTTAAGAAAGTGGAAAAACAAGTGGAAGAAGAGGTAGCCGAAGCAGGCAAAAGAACTTGTATCGACCTGGGAATTCATAACCTTCATCCTGAACTCATCAGATTGGTCGGGAAAATGAAATACAGGTCATCCTATGGCCAGAATCTTCTGCAGCATTCTCGTGAGGTAGCTAACCTATGTTCTATCATGGCCGCAGAACTTGGCCTCAATGCTAAATCCGCCAAACGCGCCGGATTACTCCATGACATTGGTAAAGTTGCCGAGGAGGAACCTGAATTGCCACATGCTTTACTGGGTATGAAAATCGCCGAAAGGTTTAAGGAAAAGCCGGATGTTTGTAATGCGATCGGTTCTCACCATGAGGAAACTGAAATGACAACCTTGCTGGCACCAATCGTTCAGGTTTGTGACGCTATCTCAGGCGCTCGACCAGGTGCAAGACGCGAAGCAGTTGAATCATACATAAAAAGACTCAAGGAACTGGAAGATATGGCACTCAGTTATCCAGGCGTGGTGAAAACCTATGCCATCCAGGCAGGCCGCGAACTCCGCGTGATTGTGGGTAGCGATAAAGTAAGCGATAAGGAAGCCGAAACACTCTCCTATGATATCGCTAAAAAAATCCAGGATGAAATGACCTATCCCGGACAAGTGAAAATTACCGTTATCAGGGAAACACGGGCCATTAGTGTAGCCAAGTAATGATCAATATCGACGAACAAATCCGGGCCGAATTTGCCCGACTTTTTCAGGAATGGTCTGGGGAAAAATCCCAGACCATTTCTGCTTTACCTGAATCAGGTTCTTATCGATTGTATGCCAGAGTAATTGGAGCAACCAAACAGGCGGTTGCCGTTTATTATACCGATCTCAAAGAAAATCTGGCATTTATGGGCTTTGCCAGGCATTTCAGGAATGCCGGTTTGCCGGTCCCCGAAATTTTCTGCGAATCTGCTGACTCATTATGCTACCTTCAGGAAGATTTTGGGGATCATGATTTGTTTGAACTTCTTCAGCACTCACCATCGGGTACAGCCGGCAATCTTAAAATGGAGCTCCTCACAAAAGTGATTGAATGGCTTCCACGTATTCAGGTTGAGGGGCATGAAGGATTAAACTACGATCTGGCTTATCCCCGAAAAGCATTTGATAAGCAATCCATGCTGTGGGATTTGAATTATTTCAAGTATAACTTCTTGAAACTGGTTAGGATACCTTTTGATGAACAGGCCCTGGAGGATGATTTTCATACTTTTACCTCGTTTTTGGCACAGGCTCCTCAAAATGCTTTCCTATACCGCGATTTTCAATCACGGAACATTATGATCCGCAATAACCAGCCTTGCTTTATTGATTTCCAGGGTGGACGGATGGGCTTTCCTGGATATGATCTGGCATCCCTGCTATATGATGCAAAAGCGGGTCTGACACCAGAGGAGCGTACTGCTTTATACAATTTATATATCGGTCATATTGCGAAATACGATCCGCAGTGGACCGATTTGCTGAACAGATACTATCCTGGCTTTGTTTTGATCAGGAAGATGCAGGCCCTCGGCGCTTTTGGATTTCGTGGACTGATTGAAAATAAAAAGGCCTTTCTTCAAAGTATACCGCCGGCCATGGTAAACCTCAGTTGGGTTACTTCAAACTTCTCCATCGAACCTGAAATTCCTGAATTGTGGCGGGTATTAAGCGATTTGCCCGGCTGCAAATCCATGAAACGAATTATCGCCGATATTTCAAAATACCACACTGAATAATGAAAGCATTGATTTTGGCTGCCGGAACAGGCACGCGTCTTCAGCCCCTTACTGATCATACCCCAAAAGCTTTGGTTAAAGCAGGCAATTACAGTTTGCTGGAAATTGTAATCAGACGATTAGCGGGTGCGGGCTTTAAAAGCTTGGTAATCAATGTCCATCATTTCCCTGAACAGATTGTCGATTTTCTGCGGTCAAATAACAACTTTGGATTGGATATAGGTATTTCGGATGAATCCGGCGAATTGCTCGATACCGGTGGGGCTATCAAAAAAGCCGTGCCTTTTTTTGAAGGCGAGGAGGATGTTCTGGTCCATAATATTGATATTCTTACTAATCTGAATTACCAGGATCTTATTGATTACCATAAAAAAAACGATGCCCTCATTACTTTAGCGGTTAAGAACAGGGCAACGAGCCGGAGTCTTATTGTTGATGCCTCCGGTAGATTGTGCGGATGGGAATATCCTGAAAAGAAATTGTGTATCCTGACCAGGGAAAATAGGAAAGGTCTGAAAACAATAGCTTTTAGCGGCGTTTACGTGCTTTCAACCCGCATTTTTGAAAAGTTTCCAATGGAAAATGTTTTTGGATTCACCCCCTGGATTTTGGATCTCGCTGCCAAAGAGAAAATTCTAACCTGGGATCAGTCACCTGCATTTTGGTATGAAGCCGGCCGCATCGATTCCCTGGAGATGGCATCCCGTTCAGTGATTTTCGATGAGAACGATCCCGCCTTTATTAGTGAAAATATTGGATGATATTGTATCATGACACACTATAATTCTGCCATGTGTCAAAATTTCTAGTTTATCGGGCATCTGCCGGATCGGGTAAAACCTTTATGCTGGTCCGTAAATATCTGCAGCAGATATTCCAATCCCCTGCCGATTATCGAAGAATTCTGGCTGTTACCTTTACAAACAAAGCTGCCGACGAGATGAAGGGCAGAATACTGCTGGAATTGGATATCCTGGATAGAAATCCTGCTCAATCAAAACATATTGAGTTTCTTACCCGATTCTACAACCAATCCGATCAGTGGGTGCAGAAAACCGCCGGCCGCATAAAGTCCAGGATGCTACATGATTATACCCGCATTTCAGTGGGTACCATCGATAGTTTCTTTCAGCAGGTTTTGAGAGCGTTTGCCCGCGAATCGGGATTGTCCTCCACTTTTCAGCTGGAACTGGATACCGATCTGGTTCTCCAAAAATTCTCTAAGCATATTTTTAGCGAGGCTGCCACAAATAGTCAGCTTATGTCATGGCTAGTTGAATGGGTGAATGAAAGATTGGAAAACAGTGAAACGTGGCATAAATTGGAATCCGATCTGGTTAGGCTTGGATATGAGCTTCTTAAAGAAGATATCCTGAATTCTTATGTTGCTGATGCTTCCGCAGTTCCTTCACCTGACCAGATTATTCAGCTACGGGACTTTTGCAGGCGTACTATCAAGGAGTTTAATGATTCAAAAGACAGAATTGCCACAGATGCAGCCCTAATTATTGACAAGAGCACTTACTCTATCGATGATTTTAGCCATGGAATGGGTGGCCCTGCCGGATTTCTTCTAAAATTGAGTGGAAATACGGAAGGTCCGAAAACAAGATCCCTCGAGAGCTTAAACAACCCTGATAAGTGGGTGAGCAAAAAGAAAGCCGAGCGCAACGCGATCATTGGAAGCCTTTACCCCGATCTTAACTTATTGATGGGTAAGGCAATCCGGCTATTCGACGAATCTTCAAAACTGTTTAACTCGGCTAAGGCGGTAAATAAAAACCTGTATGCCCTCGGATTCGCTTCGTTTTTATTTGACTACTTCCGATCCTATTTCAATGAAAATAACCAATTGCTGCTCAGTCTGTCGCAACCTTTGGTAAATCAGATTATCGGTGATAACCCATCTCCCTTTATTTATGAAAAAACGGGAACCTGGTATAACCATTTTTTAATCGATGAGTTCCAGGATACATCCGACCTTCAATGGAAGAATTTTAAACCGCTAATCATTGATAGCTTATCTGCCGATGGCTTGAGCATGATTGTAGGTGATATCAAACAGTCGCTCTATCGGTGGAGAAATAGTAACTGGAGGTTGCTTCATGAAAAGGCGGTAATTGAATTAAAGGCGTTTGGAAGCACTTTTGAACCGCTCGATACTAATCAGAGAAGCCGGAGTTCCATCATTGAATTCAATAACCTGGTGTTTTCTATATTACCACAGCTTGTCGCTCAAAAATTGGATATTCCTTCAACATCCGATGGTTCAACAAATGAACCACAAGCTGATATTATCAGCGAGGTTTTTCAGGAATCTATTCAACAAAGCGGGCAGAAAGCTGGCCTGGAGGGCAGGGTAGAGGTCCGGTTTTTTGATAAAACAGATAAAGAAAACGAATGGAAGGATCAACTAAAACTTGATCTGCCACAGATTGTTGATGATCTGC
The DNA here is from genome assembly GCA_903919925.1 of uncultured Bacteroidota bacterium. Lineage (GTDB taxonomy): Bacteria > Bacteroidota > Bacteroidia > Bacteroidales > UBA12481 > UBA12481. The sequence continues at coordinate 15,487 of CAIXKO010000748.1, forward strand.
TTGTTAACAAGGGTTACAGGCAAGAAGATATTACCTTTTTAGTTCGGAAAAATACGGATGCTGACCTAATCACCCGGATGCTTTCAGATGTTGGAAACGATTGGACGTTTATTTCTTCTGATGTTTTCAGAATCGAAAATTCACGTGTTATCAACATGATATTGAATGCGATGCGATTTATGTCGGATCCTTCTCAGACCCTTTATCGCGACCTCTTTCTTTGGGATACCTTTGTACTTTCCCATGCCGGTGAAATACCGGAAGCTGGTTTTCAGCAGACCGAAATGGTTCATTTCCAACGCTTCATCGATAATATGGTAAATAGCGATTTGCTAACCATTACTGATGAACTGATTAAGATGTATAATCTCGATTACCAGGAATCTGACCTGGCTTATATTTTTCAGTTCAGGGACCAGATAAAGAGCTGCATGAATAAAGGCATCAGCCACCTGGCTGCTTTTCTCAATTGGTGGGATGCCAGTGGTCATAAGCAAATGCTTGCTTCGGAGAGCCTGGGTTCGTCCATGCGATTAATGACCATACACAAATCAAAAGGATTATCAGCACCGGTAATCATAATTCCTTATTGCAACTGGGAATTTAACCACTCGGCTGCACGTGCTCCCTGGCTTTGGGCTTCAACTGATAATACTCCATTCAATCAAGTGAGAATGATTCCGGTGAAATATGATTCCTTGCTCGAACAGTCGTATTTTTCCGACAGATATTTGATCGAGAGGACAAATGCCTATTTGGATAACATTAATCTCTTGTATGTTGCATTCACCAGAGCGATCGATGTTCTAATCATATTCTGCACACATGGAAACGGGTTTAAATCCGTTGGTGATGCCATGTATGCCAGCCTTAAGGATAATCTGAACGAAGAAGGAATTTTCAAAATGGGTAGTCCTGACTTCAAAAACCAAAACTCGTCTATCTTACGGGAACAAGAAATTCATTTGACCACACCAATGATTACCGGAAATCTAAAATCCAGGATATCGCACCGCCCTGATGAGGAATTTGCCGGAACACGTTTTGGAAAAAGCGTACACCACGTACTCGAAAACGTTCAATCAAAGAGTGATTTAGCAGTAAGTGTTAAAAAATCAGTAACTTCCGGTTACTTTACAGCAGAAGAGGCGATAGAGGTAGAAATCCGAATATCTCAGCTATTTAATATTGAGCAGATGAGCGATTGGTTTTCAGGCAATTGGGAAGTCCTTAATGAAGCCTCCATTCTGCTGCCTCAGCAAGGTGAGAAACGGCCCGACAGGGTGATGATCAGGGAAAATCAAGTGGTGGTACTCGACTACAAAACCGGTGTTTATGAGCCTAAACATGAAAAACAGGTTCAAACCTACATGAAGTACCTGTCGGAAATGGGTTACCACAATGTTACCGGATACCTTTTGTACCTGGATGAATCAGACCTGATTGAAGTTAGATTCCCAACAAAGTTCGTTCAGCCTGACCCGAAGGATCCAGTAACTTAACCGGGTTTTCGATCAAATCCTTAATCGTTTTTAAGAAACCAACGGAATCCTTTCCATCAATCAGGCGATGATCATAAGAGAGTGCCACATACATCATGGGGCGGATAACCACCTGGCCATTTAATGCAACCGGACGATCAACAATGTTGTGCATTCCAAGTATGGCAGATTGCGGAGGATTGATAATTGGTGTGGACATAAGAGATCCAAAAGTACCCCCGTTGGTAATGCTGAACGTACCTCCCTGTAACTCCGCTATTGAGATCTTATTATCCTTTGCTTTTGCAGCCATTTGCGAAATTCCCTGCTCAATTTGTGCCAGTGTCATTGCCTGCGTGTTTCGTAAAACAGGAACCATCAACCCTTTAGGCGTTTGAACAGCTATACCAATATCACAATAGTTAAATGAAACAATCTCATTTCCATTAATCTGGGAGTTTACTTGCGGATAGGCTATCAGTGCACGGCTCGCCGCCAAGGTAAAGAATGACATAAAACCCAGCTTCACTTTGTTCTTCTCTTCGAAAACACTCTTATACCGATTCCTGAGATCCATTACTGCCGACATGTCGATCTCATTGAAAGTGGTGAGCATGGCAGTCTCATTTTTTACCGCCACCAAGCGCTCACTCAGTTTCTCGCGTAGCAGGCTCATTACCTTCCTATTTTCCTGACGGGTAGGTAATGTTGGTTCAATAGCTGGTTCAATAACTGGTTCACTGTGAGGTTTTTGTACTTCTTTTCCAGCATCCAGAACCAGGTTAACTTCGGTTTTGGATATTCTACGCAACCCGCTGATAATATCATCCACGGAAAGGTTATTTGCATGCATCATCTCTCGTGCTACTGGTGTGATCCTTACAGCTGCTGCCACTTCCGTAGTCTTTGCTTGTTCTGTTAACCCGATAGTGCTTTTTTCTGGTTTTTTTACCGGTTGGGTGCCTGATTCCCTGATTTGAGTCGTGTCGATTCTTGCGATAACACTGCCAACAGCTACCCGGGTTCCGTTTGGAAACAGAATTTCGATTTTACCACTTTCAGGTGCACTTGCAGTTAAACTCGCCTTTTCACTCTCTAATGATACAACATCCTGGTCTCTATCAACATACGATCCGCTTTCAACCAGCCAACTACCAATTTCAACTTCCGAAATCGATTCTCCTGGCGTAGGAACTTTAATTTCTATCATAAGTATTCAAATTCTTTTAATATCTCCATTCGTGATCTGCCCTCAACACACTGTAATCCACAATATTTGTTTTTCAAGTTGCAGGTGCATTTTCTGAAAACTTTATCAACCAGCTCCTGTTGAGTGATCTGATGTATGCGGTTCAATCCCGCAGCTGGTGAGCCGCTGGCCTTTCTGCAAACCGGTATCCAATTAACATAGGTCACCTCATTGTGGAGAAACCGCCAGGCGCCCATGTTTTCTGGCTCTTCCTGACACCAGATGTGAAGGTGGGCATTCGGATACTTCCTCAAAATCTCGCCGAGTCGTTCATGTGGGAAAGGAAACATCTGCTCAATACGCACCAATGCGATGTCTCGGGTATTCCACTCTTTCTTGGGTTTCAGAAGATCGTAATACATTTTTCCCCAGCAAAAAACGATGCGTTTTACCTGCTCGGGATCCGTCTCCGGATCATCAATTATCTCTTGGAACCCACCGGAACTCAATTCCTCCAGAGTGGAAACGCAGCCAGGATGCCGCAGCAGGCTCTTTGGGGTGAATACGACCAGCGGAATCCTGAATGGCCTGATAACCTGTCGTCTGAGTAAGTGAAACAAGTTGGCAGGATTGGAAGGATTAACAATTGTCATATTAAACCGGGCTGCCAGGGTCAGAAATCGTTCTATCCTGGCACTCGAATGCTCGGGCCCTTGTCCCTCATAACCATGTGGTAAATACAGAACAATCCCGTTTTGCAAGCCCCATTTTTCCTCTGCAGAGCTAATGTATTGATCGAATATGATTTGTGCATTATTTGCAAAATCGCCAAACTGAGCTTCCCAAACGGTCAGCGTTTCCGGATAAGCTAGTGCATAACCATACTCGAATCCTAAAACTCCATATTCCGATAATATCGAATTATGAATGTTGAAGTCTGCCTGTTCATTGGAAACATTTTTTAAAGGGAAATACTTCTCTCCGGTATCTTCCTGAACCAGAGCAGCATGCCGGTGGGCAAACGTACCCCTCTCGCTGTCCTGGCCCGATATCCGCACCGGAACGCCCTGGTCAACCAAACTTGCATAAGACAGCAGTTCTGCCATGGCCCAATCCAAACGATCCTCCTTGATTGATAGCACTCTGGCTTCAACTATCTTGTGTACTTTCTGGAAAAATCTGAGGTTGTCAGGCAGATAATTGATCTTTTCAGCCAATTCAAGGAGCTTCGTTTTTTCAACAGAAGTTCTTACTGGTGTAAATATCTCTTTTTCAGTTGCGTGATGATAATTTATCCAATCTTCACCCAGAAAAGGTTTAATGGTTGCCTTCTCATCTGGGCGAATAGAATCGTAAAATTGATCGAGGTTTGCATCAAATCCATTAACAATGGAATCGCGCTGCTGCCTGTTCAGAACCTCTTCGGTTATTAGTTTACTTCCATAAATCTCCCTGATATCAGGATGGTTTTCAATGGCCTTGTATAAAAGAGGTTGCGTAAACCGGGGTTCATCTCCTTCATTATGACCAAATTTCCGATAGCCAAGTATATCGATGAAAACATCCTGCCCAAATTCCTGCCGGAACTCCAGCGCAAGATTAACTACATAAATCAATGCCTCTACATCATCACCGTTCACGTGAAAAATCGGGGATTTAACCACTTTGGCAACATCAGTGCAGTAGGTGCTTGACCGGGCTTCCAAATAGCTGGTGGTAAATCCAACCTGGTTATTCAATACCAGATGAATGGTTCCACCCGTTTTGTAACCTGGTAATTGCGACATCTGAAGTACCTCATATACAACCCCCTGACCAGCAATTGCTGCATCGCCATGAATGATTACCGGTGCCAGCAGGGATTCATTTCCGCCAAATTCCTTTTCAATCCGTGCTCGCGCCATGCCTTCAACCAAAGGTCCCACAGTTTCCAGATGACTCGGATTTGGTAGCAACTCCACCCGGATTTCATCACCATGATCGGTTTTGATCACCCTATCGTAACCAAGGTGATATTTTACATCACCCAACGCGATACCTTCTTCATAATCAATTGCTTTGTATTCCCTGAAAATATCAGAATAGGGCTTTTTCAAAATGTTGGCCAATACATTGAGCCTTCCCCGGTGTGCCATTCCAATAACAAACTCGCGGATACCCCTTTCTGAACCCCTTTCAATAATCCAGTCGAGCGCCGGAACTACTGCTTCAATGCCTTCGAGTGAAAAACGTTTTTGACCGACAAATTTTTTGTGTATATATTTCTCAAACCCAACCGCCATGTTTAAATGCTCGAAAATGTGAATCTTTTGCTCTGGCGAAAAGTGATCCCTGTTTTGGGAAGATTCCATCTTCTTTTGCAACCATTCCAATATCACCGGATTACGGATGAACATAAACTCAGCACCAACACTTTGGCAATAGGTTTCATCCAGATGACCGATGATATTTTTTAAAGTCGACGGCCCGATTCCAATGATCTTTCCTGCTTGAAACACCTGGTCAAGATCTGCTGGCAACAAACCGTAGTTTTCAATATCGAGGGTAGGATAGTACTTTCTTCTCTCCCTGACCGGGTTTGTCTTAGTAAATAAATGTCCCCTTTTTCGGTACCAATCAATCAATTCAACAACTTTAAACTCCTTGTCAACTAATTCGTTACTAACTCTATCCGATGCCGGAAGGGTACGGGCAAATTCAAATCCCTCAAAAAATCTTTGCCAGCTTGGCTCTACTGCGCCGGGATCATTCTGATACAAGGAATACATTTGTGCTATTGTCCCGATTTCAGCCTGACCCAGATAGGAATGCTTATCCATAACAGTTTTATAGGTTTCGCTAAAGTTAGATAAAAGTTAAAAACGGGAACAATTCAAACACCATATTAGTTCGCCATCTGCTCAAATTCGTTAATTTTGATCAATCCAGAATCATGACAAATACTTTTCTCTCTTTAGTCGCCCAAAATATTCTTAAAGTTACCTCTGGTGATTTCAAGAACATTGCCATTGTTTTTCCAAACAGGCGATCCGGTTCAATGTTCAAGCAGGAGCTTATTAATCAAATTGTTAAGCCGTCATGGTCGCCGAAAATTTTTAGTATCGATGATTGGTTGGTCAGTTTATCGGGTTTAGAAAAGATCGATCGGTTGGCTGAACTGGCAATGCTTTTTAAGAATGTCAGGCAGGAACTTCCGTTTATCAGGAATTTTGGGGAATTTATGGATCTGGGCGAAACTATGCTCGCCGATTTCGATGATGTGGATAAATACCTGGCTGATCCGCACACGCTTTTTACCACTTTAAATGAAATTAAAAAGATTGATAGTCAGTTTGATATTACTTCCGATGAGGAATTGATCAATCGGATCCGGGTTTTCTGGTCCGGCTTTGGTACAGGCCGGTCATCGCACCAGGAAAAGTGGCTGGAAATTTGGGATAAGTTACTGCCTATTTATCAGGGATTTAGAGAGGGAATGCTTGAAAATCGCTTTGGGACTTCGGGTATATGCTATCGGAAAGCAGTGGAAGATATGGAAAGCGGACGAACCGCGATTGGTAATTTTAGTCAGGTAGTTTTTGTTGGTTTTAATATTCTCACCGCCGCTGAAGAAGCTATTTTTAGCTATTTGCGAAATGCTGGAAAGGCAATCTTTTATTGGGATTATCACTCTTATTATTTGGAGGATCCACATGAATCAGGTAAATTTATTCAAAGCTACCTCAATCAGTTTCCTCCGCCATTTGATTTTCAACCTTTTCCGGATGGAGCATGGGATTTCTTTGGCGCATCAAATCCGGTTCCGGTAATTCAGGTGGTTCCGCTGACTTCCAATACCGGTCAGGTTCAGGCATTGCTGAACGATATAAAAATCAGACCGGCAATAAACCGTGGGATTGTTTTATCAGACGAAGGTTTGTTCTCAGATCTGTTGTCGTTGTGGCCCGATGATCTGCCGGTTAATTTTACCTCCGGTTATCCCTTGCGCGATACTCAAAGTGCCGGTTTCATTAAAAGCCTGATGTCTGTATATCTTGCTTTTAATCAATCTCAGGATAATTGTTGCCAGGTAAGTATCATTTTGGATTTTCTAAGGCACCCCTGGGCAAAGTGGCTGACCGGAGATACCTCTGATCTGTTGATCAGCTTGATTCAAAAACGTTACCCCGATTCAGTGCCTTATGAATTTGTTATTTCTGAACCCAATTTGTCTTCCTGGATAGCCTCCTTAAACAGCGGGATGGATTTTCTTAACAGGCTATCTGCGGTTTTTGTACACTTAAAAGCCTTCGAATACCGATATACCTCAATAGAAAAGGCAGCATGCGAGCTAATCGCTTCGCAAGTTATTGTTTTTAAAGAGGTTATCGGCAATTACAGTCTTGATATTGATGTGAAATCAATATCAAAACTGGTCAATCAGTTTATCCAGGTAACCAAAATTTCTTTGGAAACCGATCGTGATGCCAATAACCAGGTAACAGGTGTACTGGAAACCAGGCTGATAGATTTTGATGAGGTTTTTATACTATCCTTCAATGAGGGTATATGGCCATCAAAGAGCTTGCCTGGTTCGTTTATCCCTTATTCAATGCGTAGGATTTTCTCATTGCCAACAGCTGAGAATCGCGATGCGATGTATGCCTATTACTTTTACCGTTTGGTACAGCGTACAAAAGCTCTATATATATATTACCTCACCGGGCATCGGGATGATGTGATCCGATCAGGTGAAAAAAGCAGATATCTTACCCAATTACAATTTGAATTGCCAGGTAGAATTGAATACCGAATGGAACCGCCGGCTCAGGTGGGAAACGCTGCAGCCCCAATCATTCTGCGAAAAGAAGGTATAGTTAAAGAGCGGTTAAACCGGTATCTCGATGAAAATCAAGGAGGTAAGTATTTGTCGGCCAGTGCTTTAAATGAATTCATGGATTGTGGTTTGCGATTTGCACTTAAACGGATTTATGAGTTTAAAGAGCCGGATGAAATTGCTTTTGTTTCAGAACCTAAAGGCTTTGGAATCCTAATTCATCAGGTTATGAACCGGTTGTATAAGGAATTCATTGGGTTGGATAAAGGTCCTGAAAAAAAGTGGTTACAAAAGTTGATAAATGATCGTGAGGAACTGATTCAAGTGGTCCGCGAAGAGTATAATAACGTTTTAAAAGAAACCGGGAATGTAAAATCCGGCGGAAAAGATTTGTTGGCCATGGAGGTAGTCAGGCAATACCTGGTAAAGATTCTGGAATTTGATCACCTGAATACTCCTCAAAAAATCCTGGGTCTCGAGCAGAAATTCAGTAGGCAGTACCAAATAAGTCTTGATAAGCAATCTGTTACGGTAAACCTGGGCGGGTTTATCGACAGGATTGATCAGTTGGAACAAGGCATTCGGATTATCGACTATAAAACTGGTAATTGTGATCTGAACGCCAAAAGTGTTGCCGAGATGTTTGATTGCTCACTTAAAAAGCGGCCGAAAGAAGTATTCCAGGTGATGATGTATTGTGAGTTTTTTCTTCAGGAAAGCTTAACACAGGTACCAATTATTCCGGTTCTGTTTAGGCTAGGGAGATTCAGGGCTGGAGAAAACGATCACCGGATCTTACTCTCGGGTAAAGAAATTACCTTTTCAGAAATCAGAATTGAGTTTAATCAGGGCCTTAAAAGTACACTGGAAAATCTTTTCAATCCGGATATCCCATTTGTCCAGAGTGAAAATGATCAGGTGTGCCGATATTGTCCTTTTACCGGAATCTGTTCACGTCAAAATCATTCCTGAAGAAGATCAGGCCTTAAACGCCGGGTTCGTTCAACTGATTGTTCCATTTTCCAGTTATCAATTTCACGGTCGTTACCGGATAACAATATCTCTGGTACGCTCCATCCTTTGTATTCAGCAGGTCTTGTATATAGGGGTGGCGCCAAAAGGTTATCCTGAAATGAATCAGTCAAGGCAGATTCTTCATCCGAAATGGCTCCGGGTAGTAGCCTTACAATTGCATCCACTATCACTGCTGCTGCCAGTTCTCCTCCGGTCAGTACGTAATCACCAATTGAAATCTCCCTGGTAACCAAATGATCTCTTACCCTTTGGTCAACTCCCTTATAGTGTCCGCAAAGGATAATTATGTTTTTCAAGCAGGATAATCGATTTGCCAGCTTCTGAGAAAAGGGCTCTCCATCAGGCGAGGTATAAATGATTTCATCATAGCCCGTTTTGGACTTAAGATCTGCCAGGGCCAGATCGATTGGCTCAATCATCATCACCATGCCACCCCCACCTGAATAAGGATAATCATCAATAGTGTGGTGCTTATCAAAAGTGTAATCACGAAGATTGTGTATATATATTTCAGCAAGTCCCTTCTTTTTGGCCCGGCTGATGATGGAATGATCGAGCGGACCAGTCAAAAGTTCAGGAATTGCGGTTATAATGTCTATGCGCATAATGAATTGATTTTATTGCAAATATAGTGGTTTCCTGTTTGAGGTGAAAATTTAGGTGCGGCCAAAATGGCATAACATTAATAATAAGTATGACAATATGGCGGTAATATCTAAATGGAATATGATTTGAATGGAATGGTCGTGAAACATTTACAACATTAACAATTAAAATAGGAGATTTGAAAAATGACACATTTAAGATTTAACAACAGGAATTGTATGCCGGCCCGGTCAGAATACCCAGCCTCGCAAAATTTGATGAACTGGTTTTGGAATGATTTTGAAAATGGTTTAGGCAGCCGTACCGTACCTTCGGCCAACATTGTTGAAACCAAACAAGACTTCAGAATCGAGATTACCGCCCCTGGATTCTCAAAAAAGGACTTCAAGATTAAGCTGGAAGACCAGGTTTTGAAAATCTCAGGCGAGCTTGAAACAAAAAGTGAAGAGACGGATGAAAGCTACATCCGGCATGAATTCAGCACTTCCTCATTCACCCGCAGTTTTCGTTTAACTAACTGGGTCAATTCGGACAGCATTGTTGCCCGATACGAAAATGGGATTCTTTTGGTTACCATCCCTAAAACCGAGGAGGCAAAATCGAAACCAGCCAAGGAGATTGATATTGACTGATAAAGTAGAATCGTTTAAAGAAAGCCATCTCTTATAGGGATGGCTTTTTTTAATAAAAAATAGGTATTTTTGTCCCAATGTGAACATCTGGACAAATGTCCGGTTTCTGTTCGTTTGAACAACTTAGCGGAGCTGAGGTATTGTAGGATTTAAAACTATTGTTATGACTGAAAATGATCAACTGCCAGAAGAGCAGTTACCAGTAGAAGGGGTTGTTATCCCTGAAACATCCAACATGGAAGTTATTGAAGCTGAGGCTGTTGTTGCTGAAGCTGTAGTGGAAGAACAAGTAGCTCAACCGGAGCCGGTTGCAGAGCTGGAGGCAGAGGTTGCTGAACCTGAAACAGAGGTTACAGAGCCGGAGGCAGAGGTTGCTGAACCTGAAACAGAGGTTACAGAGCCGGAGGCAGAGGTTTCTGAGCCGGAAGCAGAGGTAGCTGAACCGGAGGCTGAAATTGCTGAACCGGAGGCAGAAATTGCTGAACCGGAGGCTGAAATTGCTGAGCCGGAGGCTGAAATTGCTGAGCCGGAAGCAGAAGTTGCTGAGCCGGAATCCGGAATTTCTGAAACTACAGAAGAATCTGTTCTTCCGGAATTGGATGAAGACCACGATGATGAAGGGGATTCCCTGGAAGAGCATTTGGCTTCCAAGATCGATCAACCCACCGTAATCATTGATTATTCAAGCCATTCTCGCCAGGAACTTTTGGAAGCGCTTTATTTGCTGCTTACCCAGCGTCCTATTCATGAAATTACTCGTGATGTTGAAAATATACGTTCCACTTTCTATCGTAAACTTAAAAATGAATCGGAGGAACGTCATAAGAAATTTATCGAGGAGGGTGGTGTTGAAGAGGAATACAAACCAGCCCCTGACCCACTCGAAGAGGGATTTAAAGCTTCCTATGAGCAATATAGAATAAAAAGAGGCGAATATTCCAGGGCCCTTGAAGGTGATAAAGAAGGGAATCTCAAGAAAAAGCTAGAGATAATTGATCATATAAAGAATCTCCTGAACACACAGGAATCTTTGAACCGCACCTTTAACGAATTTAGGGAACTTCAAAGACAATGGCGCGACATTGGTCCGGTTCCCCAGACTGATTTGCACAGCCTATGGGAAAATTACCACCATCATGTTGAGCGGTTTTATGATTATATTAAAATCAATAAGGAACTCCGGGATCTCGATTTAAAAAAGAACCTGGAAATCAAAATTCAGATTTGCGAGAAAGCAGAAGTATTGCTTTTAGAACCTTCTGTAATTAAATCGTTTGGTGAATTGCAGCAGCTGCATAACCAATGGCGTGAAGTGGGACCAGTTCCAAGCGAGAAAAAGGATGAAATTTGGGATCGGTTCAGGGAAGCAACCAATCAGATTAACCGGAAGCATCAGGATTATTACCTTAATCTGAAGGACGAGCAAAAGAAAAACCTTGACGCTAAAACCCATCTTTGCGATAAAATTGAAGAAATTCTGCAGAAAGCAGTTCAAAATCCTAAAGATTGGAATGAGTTTTCACTCGAGGTGGTGAAGCTGCAGCAGATGTGGCGCAGTATTGGTTTTGCACCCAGAAAGGATAACAACAAGGTTTATGACCGTTTCAGAGCCGGTTGCGATGAATTTTTCAATCGTAAAAGAGAATATTTCTCGAAACATCGTGATGACCAGCATGGAAATCTTCAGATGAAAACCGACTTGTGCATGCAGGCTGAATCCTTAAGTAACAGCACAGAATGGCGCAAAACTACTGATGAACTGGTTACTATTCAGAAAAAGTGGAAAGAAATAGGTCCGGTGCCCCGCAAATATTCCGACCCACTGTGGCACAGGTTCCGCGCTGCATGCGATGCTTTCTTCAAAAAGAAATCAGAGTTCTTTAGCTCTCAGGATTCTGAACAGATTGAGAACCTCAAATTGAAATTGGAATTAGTTGAAAAGGTAAAATCCTTTTCACTCTCCGATAATCATTATGAGGACCTGATGGCACTAAAAACCATTCAGAAAGATTTTACCTCAATCGGCCATATACCCATTGAGAAAAAGGATGAAGTTCAAAAAGAATTCCGGGAAGCCATTCATAAACTTTTCGACCAATTGGAAGTTGATGAACCCAGAAAAGAAATTTTGAGATATAAACAAAAAGTTGATACCTTTGTACAATCCCCCAAAAATAGAAACCGTATTTCATCTGAAAGAGAGAAATTGGTGAATAAGCTTAAGCAAATGGAAAGCGATGTGGTTCTCTGGGAGAATAATATTGGCTTTTTTGCAAAATCTCAGAAATCTGAATCACTGATACGTGAAGTGGAAAGTAAGATTGCCCAAGAGCGCGAGCGTATTCAACTTCTAAAAGAAAAAATTGATTTGCTCGATCGTACAGAATCGTAAACTTTACCATTTTTAAATGAGAACTTTCAAAATCCTTTCGGCTTTTGCTATTTGGGGCATTTTACTTAGCACGAGTGGCTTTTCACAAACCGGCGTTATACGTGGATTCGTTTATGACAAAAAATCCGGGGAACCGGTTATTGGTTGTAACGTATATCTGGGTGATGGCACTATGTATGGATCACCTACCGATGTTAACGGTTATTTCACAGTGAGTAAAGTCCCCCCCGGAAAGTATATTCTGACGGCAAGTACCCTGGGATTTGAAAAATTCTCCAAACCTGTTGAAATACTGGAAGGACGGGTGATTAATGATAAAATCTACCTGAATGAATTGGTTCAGAATCTCGATGAAGTGGTGATTTCAGGAGCCAAACAGGAAATGAAGACTCAGGTTCAAACTTCTGTTATCCGGGTCACTCCCAAGCAAATGGAGAAAATACCGAATATAGGTAGCGAACCTGATCTTGCTCAGTATTTGCAGGTGCTTCCAGGTGTGATTTTTACCGGTGACCAGGGCGGTCAATTATATATCAGGGGTGGTGCTCCTATACAAAATAAGGTATTGCTCGATGGAATGATCATCTATAATCCTTTTCATTCCATTGGCCTTTTTTCGGTTTTCGATACCGATATAATCAAGCAAGCTGAAGTTTTAACCGGAGGATTTGGTGCAAATTATGGCGGTCGTATCTCCTCAATTATGGATATCACCACCCGCGATGGCAATAAAAACAGATTGTCAGGAAAGTTCTCTGCCAGTACTTTTATGGCTAAGGCCTTACTGGAAGGTCCACTCAAAAAAGCGAAAAACGATGGCGATGGCTCCTCTTCATTTATCCTTACTGCCAAGCATTCATTTCTGGAGCAATCTTCCAAGTATCTTTACAAATATATTGATACCGCGGGACTACCATTCAATTTTACCGATATCTATGGTAAGATTTCTTTGAATGCCAGAAATGGAAGTAAGGTGAATTTCTTCGGTTTTAACTTTAATGATCAGGTAACCTATCGGAACATTACCGATATCGGCTGGAACACCTATGGATTTGGAACAAATGTGGTACTCATTCCAGGTGATTATCCGGCTTTGATCAAGGCAAATGTTGCCTACTCCAAATACCTGATCACCATGAATGAAGCTAATCAGGAGCCACGGGAAAGCTCCATCGACGGGTTTAACGTCGGACTCGAATTTGTCTATATTTTCGGGAAAGATCAGCTTGAATATGGGATTGAAACCCTGGGTTACAACACCAATTTTAATTACTTCAATTCCGTTGGACGGAAAATTTCACAGCAGCAGTTTACCACTGAATTGGCTGCATTCGGAAAATATAAAATGACCTTGGGAAAGTTCCTCGTTGAACCAAGCTTCAGGTTACACTACTATGCTTCTTTGGGCGAGGCCTCACCGGAACCCAGGCTTGGTGTGAAATACAATATGAGCGATAATTTCAGGATGAAACTCGCTGCCGGTATGTATTCACAGAACCTGATTGCGGCCAATTCCGACCGTGATGTGGTGAACCTTTTCTATGGATTTTTATCGGGACCGGAAAACCTTCAGAAAGAATTTGACGGTAAGGCTATCAATACCAAATTGCAGAAATCTAACCATGTGATTCTTGGATTTGAGTTTGACCTGACCAACAGGTTAAATCTGAATGTGGAAACATACCTGAAGGATAATATTCAGCTTACCAATATAAATCGTAATAAATTGTACGATGATAGTGGTGATAATCAAGATAAACCAGAATATTTGCGCAAGGATTTTATCATTGAAACGGGTAAGGCTTATGGGATCGATTTCTTGCTGAAGTACGATTATAAACGTGTATACCTTTGGGCAACTTATTCACTTGGCTGGGTAACCCGATATGATGGGGTAATCAAATATCCACCTCATTTCGATCGCAGGCATAATGTAAACCTCGTTGGTTCATACACTTTTGGAAAAGACCTTACCTGGGAATTCAGCACCCGTTGGAACCTGGGATCAGGTTTCCCTTTTACTCAAACTCAGGGTTTTTACGAAAAGATACCTTTTCATGATGGTATTAATACCGATTATACCCGTGTTAACGGAGAGTTGGGAATTGTATACGGTCCGCTTAACCAGGGAAGATTACCTTACTATCACCGCCTGGATATTAACCTGAAGAAAATGATTCCTACGGGCGAAGATAGCGAGCTTGAGATTTCATTGAGTATTACCAATGTTTACAATAGGGAAAATATTTTTTATTTCGACCGGATCCGGTATGAAAGAGTTAACCAGCTTCCTTTTATGCCATCGTTAGGCATAAATTGGACTTTTTAATCATTTATGACTGCCAAGCAAACCAAGTACATATTTGTAACAGGTGGGGTTACGTCTTCACTCGGAAAGGGTATCATCTCGAGTTCTTTAGCTAAATTGCTTCAGGCACGAGGTTTTGCCGTTACCATTCAGAAACTTGATCCTTACATTAATATTGATCCAGGAACACTGAATCCTTATGAACATGGCGAATGCTATGTTACTGACGATGGGGCAGAAACCGATCTGGATTTAGGTCATTATGAAAGGTTCCTGAATTGCCCAACCTCTCAATCCAATAATGTTACCACCGGAAGGGTATATCAGTCGGTTATCAACAAAGAGAGAAAAGGCGATTACCTTGGGAAAACAGTTCAGATTATACCCCACATTACCGATGAGATTAAGCGGAGAATAAAAATTCTTGGATCCAAGGGAAAGTTTGATTTGGTTATTACTGAGATTGGCGGTACAGTGGGTGATATTGAGTCACTACCATACATCGAATCTGTTCGTCAGTTGAAATGGGAAATGGGTGATCGTGTTTGTGTCATTCATCTTACCCTGGTACCTTACCTGAGCGCATCGGGTGAGTTGAAAACAAAACCTACTCAGCATTCAGTAAAAATGCTGCTCGAGGAGGGGGTGCAGCCTGATATTCTGGTTTTACGAACAGAGAAGCCATTAAATCGTGAAATTCGGAAAAAGGTTGCCTTATTCTGTAATGTTGAGGAACGGGCAGTTATTGAGAGTCGCGATGTTAGTACCATTTATGAGGTTCCACTGTTGATGCAAAAGGAACGATTGGATGAAATTGTAATCGAAAAACTAAAGCTTCCAACTAATACCAAGAGTGACCTGGAACCCTGGAGGGAATTTGTAAAGTCTGTCAAAAACCCAAAACAGACTATTAAAATTGGGTTAATCGGGAAGTATGTTGAATTACACGATGCCTATAAATCCATATCAGAGGCCTTTATTCATGCAGGGGCAGTCAACTATTGCAAGGTAGATATCCAATGGATTCATTCGGAGACTCTGGAAACGGGCAATGTTTTTGAAATATTGGGCGATCTGAAAGGCATTCTTGTTGCTCCGGGTTTCGGACACCGGGGTATTGAAGGAAAGATAATTGCAGCCAGGTTCGCCCGCGAGAACAATATTCCGTTTTTTGGCATCTGTTTAGGCATGCAATGCGCCGTTATTGAGTTTGCCAGAAACGTTTTAGGTCTGACGCACGCTCACTCTACCGAAATGGATACTAAAACTCCAGATCCGGTTATTGATTTGATGGCTGACCAGAAAGAAATCACGGATAAAGGTGGAACAATGAGGCTAGGTGCTTATACTTGTGCAATTAGCAAAGGTTCATTGGCTTACGGAATTTATCGTTCCGAATGTGTTAATGAAAGACATCGCCACCGCTACGAATTTAATAATGCCTATACTGACCAGTTTAAAGCTGCAGGAATGGTTCCTTCCGGGATCAATCCTGATACTAACCTGGTGGAAATAATGGAAATTCCGGGTCACAAATGGTTCATCGGAGTTCAGTTTCATCCCGAATACCGAAGCACTGTAATGAATCCACATCCTCTTTTTGTGAACTTTGTTAAGGCCGCCTTGGAATAATTCCTTACTTTAGCCGGCTAAATTATTTTTCAACCGAATCGATCTGAAATGGATAAAAAGTCCCTAATTGGCTTACTATTAATGGGTGTTCTATTAGTAGGTTACAGCATTTTCACCAAACCTTCCGAAGAGGAAATTGCAAAAAATCAAAGAATCCGTGACTCTATCTCAGTGGTAGAAGCACAGAAACGATTGGAGGCAGATAAGAACAGGATCAGTAAAGATACTATCTCACAAGCTGCTGCCGCTCTTACCCCCGAACAAATAAATCAAAAAAAGGTAAATGAACTCGGAGCATTTGCCGAAGCATCCACTGGAGAGGAAAAATTCTTTTATCTGGAGAATAAGAAAATCAGGGTGAAGTTTACTTCGAAGGGAGGCCGTCCGTACTCCGCCGAAATGAAAAATTACCAAACCTTTGAAGGAAAGCCGGTTATTTTATTCGATGGAGAATCGACCCATTTTAACCTGCAATTCTTTTCTCAGAATAAATCCATTGCTACTCAGAATTTGTATTTCCAGCCTCAAACTACAGAAACGGAACAAAATGCTGAAGGGGAATCAAAGACTTTGACCTTGAGGCTATTGGCTGCGGGTGGCAGCTATATCGATTACGTGTACACACTCGAGCCGGATTCCTATCAATTAGGGTTTAATATCCGTATGCAAGGCATGGATCAGGTGTTAGGCAAGAGTACCACCATGATTGATCTCGATTGGGCCGTTGACATTCGGCAACAGGAAAAAGGCAGAAAATGGGAAAGTGATTATGCCACCGTTCAATATAAGTTTTATCAGGATATTGTTGGGAATTTGGGAATGTCGAAGGAGAATAAGCCGGCTGAAGAAAATCTTACTACCAAGGTGGAATGGATTGGATTCAAACAGCAGTTCTTTTCAACTGTTTTGATGGCAAATAATTATATGACCAGCGCCAGAATCAGTTCTACTACTTTGCCTGGTTTGATTGGTCCTCTTAAGACTTTTTCGGCTGAAATAAGTCTTCCTTTTGAAGGCAAAACATCGGAAGACATTGGAATGAAGTTTTATTTCCTGCCCAACCATTATAAAATATTGAAGGCTGAGGGACATGAGTTGACCATTCTGGTTGATCTTGGATGGAAGTGGATTTCCTGGATTAACAAGTGGTTTGTAATTAACATTTTTCATTGGCTTGAGGGTGTTGTCAGTAATTATGGGATCATCATAATAATCCTCACTATCTTTTTCAAACTGCTGGTTTTTCCTTTGAGTTATAAATCTTTCCTTTCGGGAGCCCGGATGAAGGTTTTAAAACCGCAGATCGATGAGATCAACAAGAAATTTGGTGCCGACAAAGCAATGGAGAAACAACAAGCTACCATGGCTTTGTATAAGAAAGCCGGAGTCAACCCGCTCGGTGGCTGTTTGCCTGCTCTGCTTCAGATGCCAATATGGATTGCATTATTCCGGTTTTTTCCATCTTCCATCGAGCTTCGTCAGCAATCATTCCTCTGGGCACACGATCTATCAACCTTTGATTCCATTTTAACCCTGCCTTTTACTATTCCTGGCTATGGTGCGCACGTTAGTTTGTTTACGTTACTGATGGCCCTTTCCATGCTGGTAACCACGAAAATGCAGATGGATCAGACCCAGACCGCCCAGCCGGTTCCAGGGATGAAGATTATGATGTATATGATGCCGGTGATGATGCTGGTTTGGTTTAATTCCTATGCTGCCGGATTAAGTGTATATTATTTCTTCTCCAACGTGATATCTTACCTCCAGCAAATTATTATCAAAAGATCGATTGACGAAGAAAAGATATTAAACAAACTGAAGGAAAACCAAAAGAAGCCAGTCAAGAAATCGAAATTTCAGGAACGACTGGAGTTGATGGCCAAGGAAAGAGGCGTTCAGAAGAGGTAGGCACCCGGCAGCCCCCAGTCCGCAGTCGGCAGTCCGCAGTCGGCCAGAGGGTAGCGGGTAGAGACGCATACTTGCGTGTCTTCTAATAGGCGGAAGTTGGCAGTTGGCAGTCGGCAGTTGGCAGTCGGCCAGAGGGTAGCGCGTAGGGACGCATACTTGCGTGTCTTCTAATAGGCGGAAGTTGGCAGTTGGCAGTCGGCAGTTGGCAGTCGGCCAGAGGGTAGTTTGTAGGGACGTAAAGTTGAGTCTTCGATCTATGTTATTAGCGATGAGGTTGGGAAGTGGATGATTGAAATGAATTACTCTTATGACTGGATTTAAGGCACTAAAGGTTTATCAGATGGCTTTTGCGGCTGCCATGGATGTTTATAACATCACTAAGACTTTTCCGAGCGAAGAAAAATATTCCCTCACCGATCAGATTCGACGCTCAAGTCGCTCGGTTTGCGCCAATTTGGCTGAAGGATATAGAAAACGAATCTATACCAAACTTTTCCTATTAAAACTAGCAGATTCCGACGGAGAGTGCAGCGAAACTTCAGTCTGGCTGGACTTTGCAAAAGAATGTGGCTTCCTGACCGCTGATAAACATTTTGACCTAAATACCCGATATGATGAAATTGGCCGATTGCTTGGTTATATGATCAATAATCCTGAAAAGTTTCAATAAACCCTTTGCCGACTGTCAATAAAAGACACGCAATAATGCGTCTCTACCCGCTACCCTCTGGCCGACTGCCTACTGCCTACTGCCTACTGCCAATAAAAGACACGCAAGTATGCGTCTCTACG
>CAIXKO010000749.1 GCA_903919925.1 uncultured Bacteroidota bacterium
GGTGAAAATGCCTGAATGCTAAATAAATACGTTACTGAGGTGTTGGCCCGGTAAAAGAGGTTAAAATCGCTCTGGTAGGAAGCTGGAACACCCTGTGTATTGAAACGGATATCCCAAAGCAAACCGCTCGGGGTATTATGGCGGTTGGCCAATATGTTGTTGTAGGCATGGAATGAGTTGAGCGTAAAGCATTTCACCAATGTGCTGACTGTGGATACGTTCGAGGAGAGGGTGTTATTCTCCAATGACAGATCCAGCACCGAACCGTTTGCATAAATGGCAGGCAGAGCTGAGGATCCCTGATCAGCGAATATTGAATTTTTGATGGACACTGCCCCGGCTACTGAACTGGCGATATAAACGCCTGATCCTGTTCCCCCGGTAAAGGTACACCGGTTAATGGCACTCGCCCCGGAAATTGTTTTGAGGTAAACGGCCCCGGTCAGGGCGCCAAAGAAATACGAATCCTCGATTAAAATGGAAGCGATATTGAAAGTATCCACCGCCCGGTCTGTGGCATATCCGGCGACATTATTGAAACTGCAATTCCGGATGATGACATTCTTGGCCGGATTGAATTGCGCCAGGATATTGGCCGATGCATTGACATTGATGGT
The DNA here is from genome assembly GCA_903919925.1 of uncultured Bacteroidota bacterium. GTDB lineage: Bacteria > Bacteroidota > Bacteroidia > Bacteroidales > UBA12481 > UBA12481. Next base: position 618 of record CAIXKO010000749.1, read on the forward strand.
CACCCCGATTAGGGTGATGTTGGTGGTCGCTCTTACACTGCGGATGGCTTTGTTACCGGTGCCGGTGATTAAACAGTTACTGACCAGGTAATCGGAATCCGCAAAAGTGTTGTTGAAATAGAGGGCACCATTCACGAAATTCTGAATGTGGAATCCAATGAATTCGATATTGTGTTTGGTCGTTCCCCCAAAAGTGATAGCGGTAGCCCCGGCTCCGTCAATGAGCGAGGTGTCGGGGGTTTGGATAGTGAGCTTGAATGTCGAACAATTGCCGCTGTAGGTGAATCCGGCTATCCCGGCGGGTTCTCCGGTTACCTCGATGGTATAGTTTTGATTCAGGGTGGCCGGTAATCCGGCAATGGCCAGCGCCAGTGTGCCGTAGGTTACATCGGTAGTAATATTCTTAATCATGGGAGTTGAGTGTCTTTGTTGAGTAATAGGATTTCTTTCACGTAAAAAGCAACTGCGGATTTGTATTGAATCATGATAAATTCGAACGATGCCGGGGCATCCAAAACGAATTCAATGAGTTGGAGCTCACTGGTCAGGGTGGAATCATACCGGCCCAGGTACTCGTTGGTATCGCTGATCACCCTGATTTCCAGCGGACTTCCTGTTTCTGAAACCGCCGGGGCAACCACCCGGAGTAATAACCCGGTCACCAGGGATGATTCAGGGAGGTAATATTCATTCAGATAGCAGAAGTAGAGGGAAGTATGATCGAACGCTAAACCGTAAAACCCCGGAAAATTATCACGGGGCAAGGCTGTTGCATTGATCACATTGATATTGGTAATCTCACCCCCGGAGGTTACCCCGGTGGCTGAATCCAATATGTCATGCAGGAACTCCTGAATAGCCACGCCATCGATCGACCGCTGATGATTTTCATGAATCCGGTCGGTGATCATGTTCTTGAGAACCTGTATGCTATACTTGGTCATGGCTACTCGTTCGGGAAGTCGTCGTTAAAGTCATCGGTAAAATCAGCCGTCACGATTTCGCGGGAGTAGTATTCACTCACATAAGAGCGCCGGTACTCGAATTCCAGGTAGTACAGTTCTTCCTTATCCACCCGATGACGGGCCTGTGTCGTGGTCACCACAACCGGAACCAGCTTGTTTACATTGAGTAAAAAAACCTGCCTGGACAAAAAGAAATCCCTGAGCCAGGAAATTTCCTCTCGGGTTCTCCATCCGGTATTGGCTTTATAAACCAATGATTCGCTGACATATCCGGTCGCGTTTTCATGATCCATTTCCGTAAAGTCGGCGGAGAGTATCTTGCTGATGGAAACCCGGTCATATTCCAAAGTGTCTTCCTGGTCACCGGTGGTACGCAAGGTATCGTACCCACCCAAAGAATTGAGAAACAGAAAGTACCTGGGATTTTCGTAAAAACCATAATCGATATGGTAAGTGCGGATTTCGCTGATCCTTTCCGACTGGTATTCGATCCACACCTGGTAAAAATCGATCTGATCGGGTTTGGTAGCTGCGCCATCGATAATGCCGGGTGAAACGGTCAGCTCTACCACTCCTTTATCCGGGGGAAGGTCAATGGCGCTGAAAGCCTGTGATAACTGGCTGGTTCCATCGAGATAGAAATAGGATACCCGATAAGACAACCTTGTCATTTCGGTTTGGCACAAAAAGAACAGTTTTTCTACCTGATTGATGGATACCCATTTCTCCTTAGGCTGCCAGGTTAAGAAATATTGGTTGTAGGTGAGTTTGAGCCAAAAGTTGGAGTTCTGGCGGTGGTAAATGGCTTCCTGTGATTTGGATACTCCCCCGATAAGCGCAAAATAGGATGCAGATTGCGTAACACTGCCGGGAGTAATCGGGCTTCCGTACTGCTCATAGTATTGAATGCGGTATTCGATTGAGGAGTGGGGTCTCAGATCCATGAAATAGAGGCTGGTGATCTCAAGCCAGAGGAATTCCGGATAAACATGATCAGCAAAAAGGGTGTGAATATCGAAAGTGGCATCCCCGGATTCATTTACCGGATGGATATCCTCTCCAATCAGATCCCAGGCCGCTCCATTTTTGATCAGCAGCTGCATCCCGATTTTGTAAAACGTCCGATTCTGCCGGGCAATACCGGGATAAATGGATAAAGATGGTGGTTGCGCGGAATTCATAACAAAGGTAACTACGGGTGTGCCAATCACCGAATCCTTTCCGTGCATGACAATGGAGGGACCGGTGACCACCAGTGTCCAATCCCGGTTAAGAAAATAATTGCGGAGCAGGTATTCAGAAACCAGTTGTACCCAATCGTTTAAATCAGACTCTACCGTGACATCTGGAATCTGGGTGCCGGAACTATCCGGATTGGGTTTACAGGTAAACATAAGATTGACCGATCCCCAGGAAATGCTGATGGTATCATCTTCCAAACCATTATCATAGAAATACATGGAGATCAAGCTCTGTTGACTGGCTGTTTGAACCGTGTTGTCGGAGTGTACGACAAACCGGATTTGGTTCCCGGTTAAGGCAACAAGAGGTGGGGTTTTGGTTACGGTCAACATTTCTAATGTATTTAAGTAGTTATAAATGAAGTGTATGAATATTTTTAGAACAGCTAAAAAGCCGTAACTACTGGGTTGTTTCGCAACGGCTTTGGGTAACCTTGAGTAGAGCAGATTTCGTTAGCCGGGGTCAAGGTCCGGTCTGGTTACCGGATCCTCAACCGGCGGTTCTATCGGGGGTTTGATTTCCTTTTTGGTTTTGAATTCCCGAACAACCCGGATTCCCCACCTGGCCACCTCATAAACCATCGGTCCGACATTGATCAGGTACTTTAAGAATATGGGGATGTATTTCAGGAACTTCCACATGGTTAAGCGGCTTTAATGATTGCAGCCAATTCAATTCCATCTCCTACCAATTCTGATATGGTAATAGCGGTTTTAAATGATTGCATGACAATCGCTTTAGCCTTAACGCTATTGACCTGAAGCCTTTCTGAAACGTAGGCCAGGACATCTGCTTCCTCGGTTGCATCCAGATCCTCGAATTCAGCATAAAACTGTTTTGCTGCTCCGATGGCTTTCGGAACCTGGATCACGTTATCGATGAACAGGAATGAATCAGTGATCTGAAACTTTCCGTCAGCCATTGCTTTCTGAGCATCGGCCACAAAGTCCAGCACGAATGCCAGAATGATTTTAATGTTTAAAGTGCTTTGCATGATGTTGAATTATTTAAAGGGTACAATTAATAATGAATCCATGTTCGTGAACCGGCAGTCGATGTGCGTCCAGGTTAGTGTTCCCCCTTCGATGGTGGTTAGTCCAGATGCCCGGTACAGTTCAAAGTTTTTGATGATATCGGCCCGAATTTCAGCGGGTGTCATTCCGTAAATGCGAAAATCAATGGCGCGGCCATGCCGGTGCTGCGAATTTTCTGCCCCGATGGTACAGGCATGATCCCGGAAAGCTGAATATTGAAAAGTTCCTCCGGCGAAGTAGTTGTTGATTGTCATGGGTTTCCCGAAACGATCCCGGATAAACTGCGCCATCTGCACAATTTTCGGATCGATGAACCAGATCGATTTATCTGCAAATTGCTCATAGATAGAGGGTGGTACGAATTCAACCACGGAAAAATCCTTACTCAGTTTCATAATGCAGGGTTTGTTTAATCAGCGCGATATCGAGTGAATTTTCCTGAATGGACTTGGAATAAATGGTGAGTTGTCCGTCAATCATGGTGCAACGGGTGGCGCAATGCTGCTTGAGGGAGTCGACATTAACCTGGTTGGTTGCAATTTCAACCCGGAGGTCTGAAATGGCATCAGTCAGTGCATCCGTTGACCGGATCCATTTTTGAATCCAGAACCCGATGATTCCCAGCAGGAAGAGGATGAGGAATCCTGCAATGGAAAGTAGAAATTCGATCAGGTGCAATTGTCCAGCGTCAATCATGAGTTCCGGTTTATTGGATGAAAGTAGGAGTACCCGGACTCACGAAAAAGGACAGATTACTGGTCAGAATTCAGGACAGCGTGGTTTTGGATTTGATGAAATCGACCTCAGCCTGGGTATCCCGTATGGATTTAAAGCTGACGGTTCCCGGCTTTTCGTGGGATAGGATTACCTGCCTCATCATCTGCATATTGGCCTGAAGGAGTGCTGTAATCTGCAATGCAGATTCCTGGCTGGTTCCCCCAAGGTCAGGATACTTTCCCCCAGCATATTGATTGACCCTGGCACCATCTATTGCTCCCAGTATCTCCGGGAAATTGGCCTTGATGTTCCGGGTGGTTGGTCCATCAATCACGATCTCCGGTTCACGTTCCGAGAATAATCCCAAAGTGGGTTTCGAGTAGTAGCCGGTCTTGACATTTCCCAACAGAGAGGCCTGATAGATTCTTCCATCCGAAGCACCCTTAACCGGATATTTCCCTTTTGCGAATTGCTGTGACTGGATCATAGCCACCCCGGCAATGGTCCGGGCCACGGCGGCACCGGTCAGCATGAGGCGAAGAGTTTGGGTCAGATCGGCATTTACTCCTACATTGGAGTTCACTCTTGCCACTTCCAGAATGCCTTCCATGATGGTTTGAGCGATCGCCAATTTCTGCTGACGGAGCGCATATTTTTTTTCAATACCTTCTTTTTGCTTGTCGTTCAGCCCGGTAGTTGCCAGCTCCTTGTTTTTATACGCTTCATTCATCGTATATACGGCATCGAGTATCGTGTTGGATGCCCGCGCGAAATCTTCCAGCTGCTGAAATTTCTTCTCCGAGGTTTCCTTGTCCAGCGCGCGAACCTTATCGTGGTATTCGGTTAGCGAGATCAGGTTTGCAGCCAGATCGGAATCGAGTTTTGCTTTCTGACCTTCGGCATTGGTGGCGAGCCAATACTGCCATTCCAGCATTTTTTGTTTTTCAGCATCGGTCCAGTGAGGGTCCGCGCCTTCGAAATTCTTGGTAAATTTCTCATACTCATCATCCCAGGCTTTGAACATAGCTTTCTCCTGGTCATCGAGGGATTTCATCAAATCCTCCTGTTGCTTGTCTTTGGCTTCCCTGATGCCAACCAGCACGTTCTGAATCTTTTCCTCTTCATCCACAGTGCTTTGTCCATGTTCTTTTAGCCTGGCTATGGATGCGGTTTGGAAACGGATTTCCTCCTGGTCCAGCAGGTCGAGATAATAATCTTTTGCGATTTCACCTTTTGCATATTGGCTTTTAATCAATGCGAGTTGTTTGGTATGAAATTCCTCGATATCGGCCAAAGCTTCCTTGCGTTTGAAGTTTTCATCACCGACATCGAGATTTGATCCACGGGCTTTCTTAAGCTCCGCATCAACAGCGGCAACCTTTTTCTGCAACCGGAGGTATTCTGCGGTTCCGATTTTTGCATTATTCAAGGCTAAGGTGTATCGATCCAACTTTTCCTCCATCATCACGATGGACTCGGTACCGATTTTATCGCCGGTGGATTCGGCTGAAAGGATATCAGCGAGGGTCAGCTTCTGATCCTTCATGCTTTGAATAAGGTCCGCACTTTTGGCTAATCCGGCATCGATATCCTCAACCGCTTTCAGACCATTGGCCCTCGCCTTTTCGAGTTTCCCGGAATTGCTCCAGGTTGTGAGGAACTGCCAGGCATTGAGCTGGGTGTTATCCGCACGTAGCTCACCTCGTTTGGATTTTTGCAGATCATAATTTGCCTCGGCCAGTTTTATGGTGGCATCCAATTGCTCCGCTAACTCTCGTTTCTGATCCATCGACATCCGGTTCAGTTTATCCTGATCTTCGGATAACATGTCGTATGATGCGCTAAGCTCCTGATTGCTGGTTGTTAATTCATCGACCAGTGCTTTTTTACGTGCCTCAATGGCCAGTGCCTCCCTACTGTTGCGGGCATAGATCATAGAAGCGGCAACGATGGCGGTAACTCCGGCAATAACCAGACCAACCGGGTTTGCCGCCATGGCTGTATTCAGGAGCCATTGCGTGACCACCGCTGCTTTTTGAACAATCGTCAGTTTTGCAATTTGAGCAGTCTGGGCCTCGGTCATAAGAATTTGAAGAGCAGTAGATTTAATCGTCAGGAGGTCTGCAGTACGTTTCCATGCGGATACTGCGATATGAGCAATCAAGGCTCCATTATAAGCCAGGACAGCTCCAACCAGAGAAACAATCAGAACCCGGTTTTCGCTGATAATCTTCGGTAGAGCCATCAGGGTCCGGAGGAAGATGTTCAATGCATTGGTGGAGAAGATCATGGCAGGGGCCAGCTTTTCCCCAACCTCAATATACATGAGGGTCACCTTGTTTTTTGCCTGTGCCAGTTTGGCGGCCATGTTATCGGTATTTTTTCCGGCCTGTTCAAAGGCGACTTTGGTTCCGGTAACCCCTTCGGTGAACCGGTTGATGGCATCGCGGTTCATCACCAGCACTTCGCCCATTTTTGCCTGGTGCACCCCAAATATTTTAACGGCTGATTCTCCGGATTTATAACGGGCTGAGAGTTCATCGATCGCCCGATTGATGTCAAATACTCCGTCTTTAAAACCGATGCCGCGTTTTCGCATTTCCAGAAATACGCGGTCCAGTGCGGTACCGGCTACCTCAGCCATCTGGAATTTTGGAGCAATTCCTTCGATAATTCCTGTCATCTGTTCGATGCTGATTCCCATCAGGTTGGCAGTGGTACCTGATTTTTCCAGTACCTCAGTCAGATATGGGATTTCCCCGGCACCGACCAATGAGCCGGCAGCCAGAGTATTGATGATCCGGTTAACCTCACTGGCGCCCAGGTTAAACTGGTTCATTGTGGTAGTGAGTGCCAGGGTTGCAGGTTCGAGTTTGGATTTTGCCGCTTCCGATAGAACTATTGCCGCTTCCGTGACCTTTGCCAGGGCTTCTTTATTTTTCAGCAGCTCCGGACGCTGGGATCCTATCTTGGTGTATGCATCCACGATGTCAGTGGCTGACTGCTTAATCCGGACTCCGGTTTCGGTAACGGATACGGAGGAGTCTTTTGCTTTTTGTCCGAGCCATTCCAGCGATCGTCCAGTTAATCCTGTGAGTGCTGATAGGTTATCCAGGCGTTCCTCCATCAGCATGCTGGCTTCCGTGGTTTTCCGGAATGCCATCACCACACCCACAATGGTGGCAATTGCAGCAACCCCCACAGCCTGGAACCGGTTGAACCAATCACCCATGGCACCCATCGTTTCTTTCCAGGAGCGGTTCATGTTTTTCAATTGCACGGAATGTTCGTTCAGGATTCCTTTCAGGGATCGGATTTTCTCCCCGTGGGCCACGTATTCTTTAGAACCAACGATCATTTTAGCCTGTTCATTCACCAAAAGTTGCATCTCTGCCCGGATGCTTTTAATGTCGTTATTGATCTGCTTGCCATTGATATACAAGTAAATCTCCCGCGTGTATTCTCTGGCCATCAGGTGTTGAGTTTAAGGTGTTTGATATCGAAAATATTGTCGGCCTTGGTTTTTGCGATAATGTCGGCCAGTACCGGTATAGATTTGATAAAGACCGGGTTGAACCATTCCTTGGGATGCCGTTTGAGTGGTCTCTGGACAGGATGGATTACTGCATTATTTGCAGTATTGGCAGAATGACTCTTGTCTTTCCGTTTCCCCCGGACCACTGTTCCGGCGACCATGATGTATCCCCGGCCAACCCCTTTGTGAAAAAAGACTCCGTGCCTCGGAAAGTTGAATATCACGGCATCAATCTCCCCAAAGTCCTTCTTAGTTTTGTATTGCAGGCGGGTAACCAGCTCCCGTTTTCCCTTCATCGAGAGCCGGGCAATGCTCGATTTCAGCATATTCCGGGTCTTGAACCCCCACTTGTTGATCAAGAGGTTATAGGCTTCAGTTTGATCCGTCGACATTTGCATACCATACCTCCGGATTTACATCATTACATACGGGCCAGGATAATTCGAAAGCGTAGCGGAACCCGTAATGAATCAGGTTCATATCAGTGATTGGTGTTCCGGTTATCGACCGGGCATGGAAATAGGCCAGGCAATCTGTTTGCCGGTCTCTTTTGTCTGAGAGGATCTTTACCACGATTTCATCCCCGATCTCTTCGAGCTTATCCCAAAGATTGTGGATGGCATCATAATCCCCTTTATCGCTGACCTTCCCGAGCAGCATGAAAGCGCAACTCACCCGTTTCTGCAGGTTGTCAGAATCTTCATCCACGAAATTAAAATCATATCCTTCCAGGATCAGTGCCGGGTAGTTCAGGTTTGATTTCATGCCGGTTAGCATTTCTTCCAGCTCGAACCTAAAAAAGTGCTTTTCCTCTTCGGTGTGCTGGATCCCTTTGTGCAGGATGGCCAATGTCTCGAAATAGTCAACGAGATTTAGAAACTTTGCTTTCATGACGGTTAGTTTTGATGCGTTTATCGAGATACCGGAGTACGGTGGATATCGGAAGATTGGCGTATTCAGCTTCTTTTACAATGTCATCACCTACAATGGCATCATATACATCGATCCAAGATGATTTTTCTTTTTTCGTCTGGTCTGCGGCCGGCTCGAATACGTTTGAATACTGCTCCACGAACCACTGACGAATCAGATAATAATTGAGGAAAATGGCCTCTTGCTCATCGGCCGGGAGTTTGGCAATGATTGCCGAATTGGGTTTGATATCGGCTTCACGGAATGCTCCTGTTCGGTAATAGCAGGATATGAATTTGGCTAAATACGCTTTGTCGCCGGTGGCAGCATATTTCTCGAAATAGGTTTCTGCAAAGATGAATGTTCCGAATGTTTCATCCTTTAGCCGGGGCTGTGGGCTGGAGAACTTACCGATTGTAGGGAGAATGAATTCGTACCAGGGGCTATGGGTATCCAGAAATTTCAGCAAATCGATGATGCAGAATTTCTGATAGGCAGATAATCTTTTAGCCAGACGGATTTTGAGTTTTAGCATGGATGCAATGAGCTCATCATCAGAGATGGTCTCCTGCATCACCCGGACGGCAGCGATCAGCTGGCCGGCCGAGAGTTCACTCCAGGAATCCGGGTGCTGGCAACCGAGTTTCCGGGGAAACCGGAACCATCGGGAAGGGAAATATTCCAGTTCAATCGGTGTCATACCCAGGTGGTTGTTTTTCCCGTGTTGGAACGGATGTATGGAGAACTTCCTAAAGAAACGTACAAGGGATAATCGGAGCTATTGGCCAGCAGGAATGATCGGAGCAATTCCAGGTAATCGTTACCCGTTTTCTCGCATTTGGTTGCTAATAAAATATATTGCTGGTCGGTGAGCGGTTTTTGAACGGAAGAGTTCAGTAGGGTCGTTTCCTGGGATTCAAAGAAAAGTCCTTTGTCCGTCACGTTCATCCCCAGCTGGAAGGATGCGCGGCTTACAGCCAGGTAAGCCAGCGGCCGCTGGATATGTGGAATAAGGGCAAGGATCCTGACATCCGGAACATCTTTTACGATTTCGGATTTAACCAGGTTGTACAATTGTGTTCCCAGCAGGGCCCCAATCTCAAAATCTTCCACCTGAGCAATAAACCGGCAGAGCTTTAAGAACACCAGGCGGGAGCTGTTGATATCAAATATGGCATCGAAGGTAAGCGTATCGGGAATGATCGACTTTTTGCGGAGCGTATAATTGGGACTCGATTTAAAAAGTTCGAATACATCAATATGCGATTCTATGTATCGGAGCATGGTATCGAGAGCATTGAATCCATTATTCCGGAATCCTGATTTGACGGCATCCTCCTGGTACTTGTACAAACCTTTTTCGGTATCCGATTCCTGCCGGTGAAACCCGGCATCGTTCATAATGGTATTGATGAAATCAAAACCGGAGTAATAGGTCAGGTTGATCAGGGCACGCTGAGCATACTCGATCAATGTATCAAATTGGGTTTTGTTTTCGGTGGTAACCCCTGTCGGTAAGGTCGTTGGCGTGGTGTAATAGGCAAGTAGCTGTTCGTACAGTTCCTCTCCCAGCAATGGGATTATGTAACTGACTTCAGAGCTTTGGATAAATGCCGAGATGTTTCCGAATGAAGTTGCAGCGCTTACCGGAACATACTTCCGGATTTCTTCCATTTTCGCGTTCAGGGTTGATTTGAAAAGCATGTCAGTTGATTTGTTTCTGGGTACCGGCACCGGTATCCAGCGTGGTTAAAATGGTGTTCCGGAACCGGAGCTGAACGTCTTTCACTCCATTGAATCCGAGGTATGCTTCAATCGGATCCAGTATATTCTGCCGATCTAGCCAGGCGTTTGCAATATTTACCAGGAAAGCCTCACGGATATTCGATCCCCCCTGGTTCCCGGCATAGGTTCCTCCCGGCATCCCGGCTCCCAGTACGTTGGGATTGATCATAAGGGAAAAGAGGATCTCAGAGTTCGCAGCTGCACTGGTAATCAGTTTATCGCCCTCACGGTATTTGTTATCCAGACTTTCGATGTACCACATTTCCTCCGGTTTACCCGATGCGTTAGCGGCATAGTGGCTGAAGATTGCCTTATTGGCATTGGCTGTTCCGGTCAGTGATCCTTCGATTTCGTCCATATCTTTTTGGATCAATCCCATCCGGGCCACTTCATCTTTATGCTGAGATTTCGGGTAACGTTTATCCCAATAAGCATAAGGTATTTTGATGTGCCACAACCAAGTGATCTGGTTGGCATACGCCCGTTTCAGGAATACCGGCACCTGGTTGGCTATGTCGATCCATCCGGCACGATAGGCGGAGTACCAGGCAGGAAGCGGATAATAATCCTCGTTCCCCCATTCATCCCGGATCAGGTAAACAAAGGATTTATTGGCTGTTTTTCCGGCAATCCTCCGGGAGATCAGGTCGGATTCGGGATCGTAATTATCCAGGATTGGTAATGTTTTAAAAGCTTCCGCTGGTGGATCTGGCCAGTTGCCATGAATTATGCAATTCTTGATGGAACCTCCCTCTGCCTGGGTGAGTCGGCAATGCTGAGCGTTAATGGTATTGATACCCACTATTTGCGAACCATCGGCATTGGCGATGAGTTCCGCAAATGATATTCCCAGCTTGAAATAATCCCGCAGGGCATTGGCCATATACCGGCGAACGATCCTCCCTTCCAGGAAGGAGGTAATTTTCGGGTCGTTTATCACTTCGAGGATTTCGTCTCCCTTGTCATTGTAACCAGTAACTCTCACCGGGAAAATCCCCTGACCCATGGTAAAGTTCCTTATATATTTTAAGCCGGTGTTCAGCACACCCGTGCGTCCGATGATATCCATCGCTTTGATCGGAAAATCGTTCCCTGATCCCCAAGGGCTGACGGTATATTGATTGAATATTTCGGTGGAATCCAGTTCTTCAACCGGCTTTACCGGTTTCACTTCCTCCGGAGCACCGGTTGTAGTAGCGAAATAGGTTTTCCCATACGCCATCAGCGGATCGCCCTGTTTATTCCAAAGGATTTTAGCCATTACAGTATTACCTCCAGTGAGTTATATTCCAGGATATTGTCGATACAAACCGGATAAACATGCCCGATTTTATTACCGCTGGAATCAATGGGAAGAATTCCCTTTAACCGGTTCGCAGATAAAGAATAGGGTAAACCGGTGGATACGGCTCTAGGTACAAAAACCCTTTCGCCATCCTTTTTGATGAATACCATGCTGAACGATACCTGGTCGCCGGAGGGGGTCTCCTTGATATCGAGGGCTTTCAGCATTAGGTTTCGACGGATTTTGGCAGCCATATTGAATGATTTGCTGCCAAGATATTGGGAGAGAAGGGTGAAAAAAAGGACAGAATAAATGCGATTCTGGTACTATCAGAAACAACGTTTACGGAATAAACTAAAATCAAAAGCAGGTGGATAAACCATGGACCATAATCAGCCTTCTATCCAACGCACTGAAAATCCAGTGCTATTTATATTAGCAAATCTCAGAGAACCCTCGTTATCGAATAAAAATTGACTGCCCCAAAGGTAGGTTGTTTCAGACTCGGAGGCTGTCAATGACCAAAAATGGCAACCTTTCGCTATAATCACAAACACTCCTGGACTTAATCGTTAACCTTCTGGAAGAGCACCAAACCCACTAGAATTGGACGCACCTTTATTTGGACTTACTTTGGAGCCTTTCCTAAAACGATTTGACAAATAATGATTATCTCTAAACTCTTTGTCAATAAATGATTTAGGAGATTTAGAAGGTGTTGTTATTCCAACAGCATCAAAACTTAAAATGATAATTCAAAATTATCGTCTATGTCAACATATTTAGGAAATTTTCTTTTAAAATCATTTGCGATTTCCGGGTCTACGATCGAAAACTTTTTACCAACAATATCATTGAGAAAGTTACTTATATCGTTATCTTTTCCAATCCAATATATTTGGTTATTACTCACAGATGATTGAACTATATCCGCTAATTGCTTATTTGTAAAGTCATTGTAATGGACCAATTCCCTTAAAATGTTCCTTGTTTCTGAGAACGAAGAGCTTTCGGAAAGGCCAGTAATAAGTTGCTCCTTTTTAAGTTCGGTGGAGATATTTATATTGGGATAATTTTCCTTAAAGAAGGTCGATAAAGATTTGTAATACCTGAATGGAGTAAAAACCATCTTAGATTCCCATTCCTTGAGCAAAAAGGAGTTAAAATAGTGGTCGTCAAATACAGAAAAGTAATCCTTGTCGTCAGACAGGAAGAAGAAATTTTCAAATTCTCCAACTGTTGATAACAATGATTCCCAATTCAATGCATCACCATAAGAATTGTTTTTCCCTGGAGGATTTCCAAGGTCATATCTAATTTGAGATCTGGCCACAAGGTCGGTAGTGGTAGGAATCTTTGTGCCGATCTTGAATAGTTTCTCAATGATTTTGTCAGCTTTAAGGTCATTGTTAAGTATGTCTGTTTTAATTTTATCGAGAATCGATTGTTTTGCTTTTTCAAAGGTTTTGGCTGCCTCTCTCATTAGTCCATACTCCTCAATGTAATCCTTAGTTATTTGTGGATATATGTTATTTAACTTGTTTTCATTAAACCTTTTAATTGCATCCGCAATTTTCACATCCCGATTCCTGGAAAATTCATTCATCGTCTGTTCGGGAATATAAAGTGTAATTTCCTTGGAATTGGTGAGTACCAATAGCTTATTTAATTCATCCAAATCCTCATTGGTCAAATGATAAAATGACAGGTACACATTTGTATCTAAAAATAAACTATTGGCCATGGCTTAGTAAAATTAAATTCTTATTAATAGACTCAAATTTTTTATCTTTTACTTTTATGGCTGCAGCACCTCGTAAATATTCGTCGCCTCTTTGAAATTCACCCCGAGTGCTTTAAAGTGAGCCTTTCCACATGCAACCTTTTTATTCTCGGTTTCCCGGCGTTTATCGGCATCCAGGGTGCTTTTCGTTTCTCGCACCAAGTAAAGTTTCTTGGTGTCTTCCACAACCACCGCCCAATCAGGGTTATAGTCACCCAAGGGTGTCGCAACTTTAAACCACCTGGGAAGTTTGCAGAAGAATTTCACATGTTCATCGGCATCCAGGAGCTTGGCAATTTCTTCTTCAGTTCCGCTTTCGTAGGCGATGAAATCATAAGGGGTTCGGTCGTCATGGCTTGATATGGTGTAAAGGCGGCTCAGATATTCCTCGATTTCCTGCTCTTCAAATAGGCGCATTTCATAGAACTGATTTTTAATGGGTTCATATTTGATTCCATCGATAATCAATTCATGCAATGCCCGGTTTATGCGTTTTGCTGCCTCCGTCATGAAAGACCGTGGGTTAACGGTAAAATCCTTGATCCGACCCGATGTTTTAAGGATTTGAACCAGCGAGCCTCTGGTGAGTTCAGTTTCCCGCTGCAGGAAAGCAAGAATATCGGGCAAAGGCTGGTCATTACTCACAAAATGTGTTCTGCTGCTGGTGATTTTGCCCCCTTCCAATCCGGATTCCGAGATTTCGAGATCTCTTTTGGTGATCTCAATCTGAATGGCTTTGATTTCAGCCATGCTTTTTATTTTATCGGCTGCACGTTTGATCAGGTCTTCTGTTCTAAACTCGACAGAATACCGGGTTTTCTGACTGATTTTATCCCATAGGACCTTGAAATCAGGATTTAACTCTACCCGTTTATTATAACTAATCGCTTGTCGCTTACGGGCATCCTTGACAAAATCTCTGGGCAGGAATTTCTTCATCCGGTCAACAACATGCTCTTCTATACCGGAATACTTTTCGGGAAGTTCAATTGAGAATCCGGGCTTTTCTGGCACAAATTCTTTGGTGAAATCCCCATATTGATCAATTAACCCCTGTTCTGCCACGCAATCCCAAACCTCCTTTGATTCCTCCTGCGAAAGGTAATTTAATCCCTCAGGATTAAGTAATTGTGTAAATGCAATTGCTGGGATCCTGCCGAATTTAAACCCACCGCTCGGATCGATTGCCGATTCAATTTCACTCTGTAAACCCTTGGCGAAGTTTTCAAAGGTTTCATTGGCAACAACAGTAAGACGGTTTATCTGTTCGTCATATACCCGGGTGCCATCCTGATTTACTGGTAAACGCAAACCACGTCCAATGGTCTGCCGGCGTTCCCTGTCGGTTCCCATTTCCCGTAAGGTGCATATCTGAAAGACATTAGGGTTATCCCATCCTTCTTTCAATGCAGAGTGACTGAAGATAAATCGTAAGGGGACCTCGGGAGATAATAGGCGCTCCTTGTCTTTCATGATGAGTTCGTAGGTCTCATCGTCTTTGGCTGTTCCTCCGCTGGTATCCAAAAGCTCCACAATCTTTCCCTTTTTTTTGTCTGCCGAGAAATAGCCGTCATGCACTTCATCCGCGGTAAACGGGATGAGCTCTTTGTACATAGCTTTAGTGCTGATGGTTTTATATGCCTCTTCAAACCATTGAGCAATCTTTCCCCGTTGTGGATTTCCTTCATCATCATAAGTCCGATAACTTTTGACATGGTCGATGAAGAAAAGCGATAACACCTTTATCCCCTTATCTTTCAGTTTTTTCTCTTTAGCAAAATGGGCTTCAACGGTTTGTTCAACCTGGCTCCTCATTCGCTCATCGCTCATACCACCCGATTCGGTAAACAGTTCAACGACAATCCCATTTTGAAATTCAATGTATTCATTCCCCGGTTCGGCGTTGATATTCACTACCAGATAGCCTTCGTAATCCGGTCGGTTGGTCTGGCTAGTAAGGTCTGTACCATGTTTGATCCGGATTGACTTTTCCCGTGTACCATTTGGGGTATCCTCAAAAATGGTGATTTTCGCCTGAGGGGTCTTTGACGTTGCAGGCCAGTAACCGATAGCATCCAACCGGACAAATGTATTGTTATAGTCCTGGGTGCCGCTGGCGTCAATAACTTCAATCTGCTTTACCAGGCGCATGTCATACGCACGAACAGGATCCAGCTGATAAAGAAGATTATAGGGATTTATGTGTGTAGCCGAATAACGCAAACAGAATAGAGGGTTCAGATTTCGTATTGCTTTTTGTGATTTTTCGGTATTGTCAACGCTTTGCGGTTCGTCAATAATTAGAACCGGATTAGTAGCCTGAACAAATTCAATCGGCCGGCGGCCCGACATTTTATCTTGTTCCTGGTGAATAACATTCAGCCTTTTCTTCTTGTCATCGGTCAGCGTTGAATAATCCACGTTTTCCCCGGCATCTTTCTGGAAAGCCTGGATATTGATCACCATGATCTGCACCTCGTTATTCACCGCAAACTGCCGGACCCGACTTAAATCTTTGGACTGATACACGAAATCATCGAAGGCAACATTGTTATACAGGCCCTTAAAGTGCTCCTTCATCAGTTTGATGGAACTGGTTACCCCCTCACGGATGGCCACCGATGGTACCACGATGATAAACTTCTTAAAGCCATACAATTGATTGAGTTCAAAGATCGAGCGTAGATAGACATACGTTTTTCCGGTACCGGTTTCCATCTCCACCGAGAAATTGGGAAACGAATAGTTGCCTGTTTCGATAAGCGACCTTGACTTGGGTACGTTACTCCGATATTGAACGGCCTGCAAGTTTTTAAGGACCTGCTCATTGGTAAGACTGAGGCTGTTGCCAATACCCAATTCATTATACTCCATACCAGTATTCAGTAGCTCCGAGTGCAGGGTCACGGCTAATCCCGCCGATTGCTGCGGCAAGCCTTCAAAAAGGTCGGTAACACTTTTGATCGCCTCAAGTTGGTAATCGAGACTGGAATCAAACTTAAGTTTCATCATCAGACTTTTTGTGTTCGGGTAACTTACCGGATCCCTTCGCTAACTTTTTCTCTTCTGATTTTACCAGCCTCTCTACCTTCTTGATATCCTCTTCAGGAGGAAGAGCTTCAGGCTTAATACCGCGTTGCCCAAGCATTTTACGAACACTTTTATTGTTCTGGATGTGCTCGGTCGTAATGGACGTTTCGCCTTTTAAATCATCCTGAATCACATTGTGGTTGGTCATTTCGGTCGCCAGATTTTTTGCAGCTATAGTTAAAGTCGGCAAGAAATCCGCCAAAGGTCTTGACCCAACAATTCCGTATCTAACCTTCATCAATTGAGTGGAATTGCCGCCAAACAAAGCTGCATCGCCCTTTGATCTGATTCGGGCGAATCCACTATCATCCACACCACGTTCATAAATAATACGGGATAATGCTTTTTCTGATTCTTTTAACTGCTCCCTTGCGTCCAAGCGCGCATGGAGTCGCATCCGATCCTCAATAAGCTCTTGTTTGCGGGTTTGAATGGCAAAATAGCTTTGAGCAAAAGCAATTTCTTCTTTCCTGGGGTCTCCGTTCTGTGCAATTAAATAGCACGCATATCGGGTAAGCATAAAATCATCAATTTTACGCTTAGCACCTTTACCAAGATCGATCATTTTCGTGACGCCACGAAAATGATCGTCCGGATCAAATCCTGTTGACTTACAAGAATCTATGGCCCGATTGATAGCTACCAGAAAATTTTCCCAACGGGCATAACCCAGGGGTTTCATCAGATCGCGGGCGAACCAGAATTCGATATTTTCTTCAGTAATACCCTGTACCAGACCGTCAAGTTTTGACTGCATCAATTGAATGATTCCTTTGTCAATCATGTTGTAGGTTGCCTTTATCGTTTTGATAGAATCCTGTTCGAACTATTCGGGATTTCCGAATGGTTGCCTCCGGTGTTAATTCATCCTCCAACCGGGTTTCTATTGTGATCTTTCCATCCTCTGTTGAATAGAGAAGGAATTGCGTTTTATCAGGCAGATTGTCTGAATTCATTGCAGTTCAATTAACTATATCGTTTTAAAAATAATCTGGTTATGCTTTTCCTTCTGCATATTCCGGGCGGTAAAGGTCTGCACAGCATTGGCCTTGAGTTGGTCGTTTGAATGAAAAGCCGAATCAAGGCAGATGAACTGCATGGGTTCGATTTCCGCTATTTGGTCAATCAATTCCTTGGAGACTGAGTCTTCTAAACAGAGAAGGAGTGCTCCATCTGCAACCGAGAAGACTTTTGTACCAGCAATAATCTTTGTTTCAATCTTCTCTGTCGGTGTAAACCCTGTTTTTAGGAGAATTTCGTAGAGTAAATCTTCCGGGGTGGCTTGGTGGTCGATATGGTCTATGTGCAAGGAGAGTTGTTCCTCAATTCTTTCAACAGGTATGGATGGGTCAAGTTTTTGCCACTGTTTAAAGCTTGATTTGTCGAGTTTAAGTACTTTGAAGCCACGATCCTGATTTCCAGACTGGTCAAGGTCAAGTTTGCCTTCCTTTTCTTGATTGAGGCTACTTATGGTGCGTCGGATCCGTTCTTTGCCTATGTCAGCAATGGTTTTAAAATCTGCTTTAAAGGCTTCACTATCTTCGTTACAAGGCTCTGGAAGTTGGACAATAATGAATTTTCGGTATCCATTATCTGAATTGTTCATGTCAAGGACAGCATGAGCAGTAGTTGCAGATCCTGCAAAGAAGTCGAGTATAATCGATTCACTGCCACATGAGTGCTCTATACATCGCTTGATTAGTAAGGTTGGCTTAGGGTTGTTAAAGACTTTATCTGGAATTAAGTATTCCAGTTCTTTGGTTCCAAGGTCAGTATTTCCGGCATAATCATGTGACCAAAAATTAATCGGAGTTAATCCCCTAGCTTCGGATAGGAACATTTTGATCGATGGTACAGCTTGCAGTCCATCTGGGCCCCAATAAAGCAACTTGTCTGCTTGTAATCTATCAAACTCATCTTGCGACCGTCTCCAGGCATTTTTGGTTGGGTAGGTAACTTTTCCGGACTTAGGATTTTGTATGGCATAGCATAAATTTGGTCTCTGTTGTGGTGTAGCTGGATTGAGAAATGAAGCACCTTTCCAAGGTCCTCGGGTGTCATTATCAGGATTTGTATAACGGCCGTCCGCTTCATCGGTTCGAGGAAGTAGATTCACATTGAACATTTCTGATTTAGCGAAAACTAATAAATGCTCTATGACTGTTGTAAAATCTTCTGTGTTATTACTGCGAGTGTATCTCTTTTGCCAGCTAATATCTGATTTGAAATTCTCCTCTCCAAAAATCTCATCGCACATTTTCCTTAAATTACTTGCCTCATTATCATCTATACTTATAAATATCGCGCCGTCATCTCGTAAAAGATTCCTGGATAGATAAAGTCGCGGGTACATCATATTCAACCATCTTGTATGAAAACGGCCTTCATTAGCCGTATTGGTTGAGAATTTCTTGCCATCACCATCTATCAAGCCAGCATATTCCAAATAAGTTTCTAAACTTTCAGCATAATTGTCTGGATAGATGAACTCATTGCCTGTATTGTAAGGAGGATCGATGTAAATCATTTTAATCTTACCGTAATAGCTTTTCTGTAAAAGCTTGAGAACTTCCAGATTGTCACCTTCGATAAAAAGGTTCTCGGTAGTATCGAAATTCACTGATTCCTCGCGACATGGTTTCAATGTAGCGGCACTGGGAGTCTGGATCAATCGCAATGCCTCTTTTTTGCCTGGCCAGTCCATTCCGTATCGTTCTCTTCGGGATTCAAAGAGATCTGAGAATGTGCCCAATTCTGCCTTGAGTTTTTCGAAGTCGATGGATTCAACCAAATCGCCCTTATCGTTTTTCGTTTCGGTGAAGACCGAAGGGAATAGTTGCTTCAATTGAGAACGGTTTTCTGCGGATATGTCGAGGGAAGTTCCGGTTATTTTTTCAGGGTCCTGATTAGCCATATGGATTGTTCCTTATTTCAATTTCTTGTTACACAATGTTCCAGCGTATGTTGAAAACAGATTTTTCATGAATCGTCTGCTTCAATCGTTCCTCAACCGAATCTAAAAGTCCGTCTTTTTGATTTTCGATCTTTTTGGCCGCTTCGTCATATTCTTTCCAGGCGGTATCGCGCTTTTTATCGATATCCCTGAGTTTCTTTTGTATTGCCAGCTTATCCGGAAGGTTCGGTGCTACCCGGGCTTCTTTTTTTAACAAAGCAATTTCATCATCGAACTCCTTTAGCTCAGTTTTAAGCCCCTTCCGCTTGTCATCGGCCCAATAATTCAACTTCTCTATTTCTTCGTCAAACCAGACGGCTTGTCTGGCTCTCAGATTTTTAAGTATCGACTGCACCCTCATTTGAGTTTCTGACTGTAACTTTTTTGGTAAAGTTACCTTTTGAGCGATGATAACGGTTGCCGGTAAATCAAAAAACCGACGGGCAGTTTCTTCCGAAAGGATTTCTTCACGGTCAGTGATTGCGATTGGCAACAGATGATCCTGCTCATCTGAACCATCGATTCCTAAATGAAAGAGGGTTAAAGTTCCTGATTGCCCAACC
>CAIXKO010000750.1 GCA_903919925.1 uncultured Bacteroidota bacterium
ACTTTGCTCAGGGATGCTTCATAGCCGGCCAGGGTCTTTTTGTATAATTCTTCTGCCATCATTGCGTCTGTCGTTTAATTCAGATGGCGAATATAAAACCGGATCAGGAATCTGGAAAGATGGTATCGCGGAGACGCTTACAAACAAGGTACTATTTCCATATATCCTTTTAACTGTATTAATTTGATTGATAGCTTCCTCATAGGTCAATTGATACGTTCCTTTTCCTGATGTATTCTCTATTTTAAGGTTTTGATAATCATACCGGTCTAATATTTCCAGGGCA
Organism: uncultured Bacteroidota bacterium; assembly: GCA_903919925.1. Classification (GTDB taxonomy): domain Bacteria; phylum Bacteroidota; class Bacteroidia; order Bacteroidales; family UBA12481; genus UBA12481. The sequence goes on from CAIXKO010000750.1 coordinate 287, forward strand.
AAAGAATAATCAGAAATTATTTTTAGTAGTCCGATACTTTCATCATTTGATAGGGGTTTGAAGGTAATCACCTCTCTAAGGACTTTAACAGAATCTTGCAATTCTTTGAATAATTCAGCTTTTTGCTCAAAACGTCTTGCATTGATTGAATACCCTTTTACCAGGTAATCCTTCAAAATCTTGTTGGCCCAAATTCTGAATAAACTTTTCCGTCAAGAGCAGTTGTTGCATTTTTTGCAACAACTGAAATTCTTTCTAACTCGTTCTCTTTGAAAACATTGTTTATATGCCAGGAAACTACTGACTTATCTCTTTCGAACAGCTCAACCATTTGATTAAGATTTAACCAAACTGTTTCATCCTTCAATTGAACAGAGATCTCGTCTTTCCATCCTCGAGTTGGTATATTTCAATATTTGTTTCCATCAAAGCCATTAATATCCATAAAAGTACAAAAGTATGCCATAAAACCTTTCTGTTAATTTTCTGGTTTATAATGCATGCTGACTGTCGGCGGTATGCGATGTGGGGGATTCCGTGGACGCGAACCTATCCCCCGTTACAAACCTTGCCAGCGTGAACTGCGCTTGCCTTACCACTTAAACCCCAGTTTTGTATGACCGCGTGTTGAACTAAATCCGCCTACGCGGATAGCTTGATTAAAAGGACCCGATTCTTTCTCAATTTCGAGATTTTTAACCAATAAAATTTCTGATTATGAGAAAGAAATCGGGTTTTACTATTGTTGAGCAGGCCATTATGCTTGTTCCTGAGTTCGAAAAAGTTGTTCATAAGCTGGAGCAACAAGTTACTTTACGCGGTCAGAGTAGGAGTACACTGAAAAATTACATCCGGAGGATAGCCTTATTCGTGGTCCATTTCGGGAAGCTGCCCGAACAGATTGATCCGGAAGAAATCAACGAGTACCTTGTTTTCCTGGCCCGCGATCCGAAGTCTCCGTCACGAAGCAGTTTTAAACACATGGTTTACGGACTTCGTTATTATTACCGACTGCTGGGAATGAACAAAAATGCAATCGCCCTGCCTTCGCTCAAAGGAGACTCTAAGCTGCCGGTTATCCTGAACCAAAGCGAACTCAAAGAACTCCTTGCAGCACCGTCCTTGCTGAAGCAGAGAGTCGTTCTTGCCCTGATTTATTCGGCTGGGCTTCGCGGCCAGGAGGTCATTAATCTGAAGATCTCCGATATCGATTTTGAAAGGAAGACGATTCACATCCGGCAAAGCAAATACAAAAAGGATCGGGTGGTTCCGCTGGCTGAGAGCATGGCCGTCGGGCTGAAAAAATACCTGGCAGCTGAGAATCCTCACATCTGGTTATTTAATGGGAAAGAACCCGACGGCAGATACAGCGTTCGGGGGCTTTCTTGGGTAATTCGTGAGAACCTTAAAAAGACTTCAATAAAAAAAGATGTGAGCCTGCATTCACTCCGGCATTCTTATGCACCCATCTGCTGGAACAGGGACTGAACATTGTAACGCTTAAAGAGCTGCTTGGACATGCCGATATTACCACTAACATGATTTACCTTCACGTAGCCCAATGTCCTTTGATTAAACCTCACAGCCCGCTGGATAAGCTCTATCACTATCCCAAGCATGCGGACAAGGTTTGAACTGGCTCATGCAGTAACCCTTTTCGGTGCAGATTTGCTTTCCAACATCAAACTAACTCCTCTTCAGAAAAAGGTGTTGCTAAAGATCGCTGTCTGCCGCACTGCAGCACACGGTGGGCATGAGGAAGTGTGCGACTCTTGCGGCACGGTGCGCTACAGTTACAATAGCTGTGGCGACAGGCACTGCCCCAAATGTAAGGCTGCAAAACAGGCATTCTGGATCGATGACCTGATGCAGAAAACCCTGCCCGTGAAGCATTACCATGTCGTGTTTGCTGTTCCCTACCATTTGATGTCGTTTGCCTGCACAACCAAAGTGTTTTTTACAACCTGCTGTTTGCTGCCGTCTGGAATACGCTGAGAGCCTTCGGGTACTCCCACTTTGGTGTTGAAAGCGGAGCCGTGGCCGTGCTTCACACCTGGGGTCAAAACC
>CAIXKO010000751.1 GCA_903919925.1 uncultured Bacteroidota bacterium
CATTGGTTAAGGAGTTCAAATCAAAAATGCTCAATGAAACAGATGCGATGATTACCATTTTGAAGAGTTTGTGATGAGATAATCAGTCACCATAATGACTTTTGGTTATGACTATTGGTCATTACGATATCCTTTCGTACCTTTGCAAAAAAACTGATGTTAAAAAGATTACTGGAAAATACGATCACGAGCAAGATTAACGGCGGAAAAGCTATTGTTCTTGTTGGTGCAAGACAAGTGGGAAAAACGACACTGATCAGAACCATCTTAAAAGAATTGGAATATTTATTTCTGGACGCGGATGATCCTACTGTACGAACTTTATTATCAGGACCAAACACAGAACAAATCAGAACCATCATTGCAGACCACAAAACGATCTTCCTCGACGAGGCACAAAGAATACCGGGGATTGGCCTTACTTTAAAAATAATAACGGACCAGTTTAAAGATGTTCAATTACTAGTCAGTTGCTCTTCTTCTTTTGATTTGGGAAATGAATTAAATGAACCATTAACCGGAAGAAAATGGGAATATGAAATGTTTCCTATATGTTGGGAGGAATATGAAAACAGCATCGGCTTTGTCAAATCGGAGCAACAACTTGAAAATAGACTACTATATGGTTTTTACCCTGAGGTGATTAACAATCAGGGAAATGAAAAAGAAACACTTAAAAACATGGTAAATAGTTACTTGTACCGCGATATTTTAGCATTTTCAGATATAAGAAAGCCGGAGGTTTTAGACAAACTTTTACAAGCTTTGGCTCTTCAGATGGGTAGCGAAGTGAACTATAATGAATTATCTCAAATTGTTGGAATTAATAAAATTACTATTCAAAATTATATTGAGATTCTTGAGAAAGGCTACATTGTTTTTAGATTAAATAGTTTTAGCCGGAATCTTAGAAATGAAATTAAGCAAACCCGGAAAATTTACTTCTATGACAATGGGATCCGAAATATGATTATCGGAAATTTCAATCCGCTGAATTTAAGAGTCGACAAAGGGGCTTTGTGGGAGAACTTCCTGGTATCTGAAAGATTAAAGCAGAATATTTATAAGCAAACATTTTCGAAAATCTATTTCTGGAGGACCAGGCAGCAGCAGGAAATAGATTTTGTTGAAGAAAAAAACGGTGAGATTTCTGCTTACGAATTCAAGTGGAATAATAAAAAACCCAAATTCCCTGAGAAGTTTATCGAAATATACAACGCGAAATGCTTTATGATAGACAGGAGTAATTTCAGGGAATTTGTAAAAATCTAAAGCTTTTTTAACAATCTTGGGTGGATCTGGAATGATTCTCTACCGATCCCAGAGAAAAGCCGGGCCAATCACAATTTGTGATACCAGAAAAGAAAGTTCTTGGAGGATCAATACCAATGGCATTTATAACTTAATCCAGTCACCCAAAACCTTCTTCTCCAACTCGCCCGGATTCTCCTTCACCGCAATCTTAAAACTCCGCTTATTGATTGATTTATCCAGGTGGCTGATGGCTGGTTCCTGCGGAGTGAGATCGATAGTTAAGCCGGCATAGCCCAGATATTTTGCGTAATCAATGGAATCTGTGGTATATACATAATCGAAGAATTCAGCGAGTGAGCATCCGGATGCCTGTACGCAGGCCTCGCGGAACTCCTGATCGGTAAAACCGCGGTTTTTTGATTTGTAATAAACCTGATATAGCGTGCGCATCACATCATCCAGCGAATTCACATTCTTTGATTCATACCGGATTTTCAGGTCGAGCAGCATCGTAAGTGTAGCTCCCTTGTTGTAATAATTGATGGTTACACCCTGCGAGTTCTCATTCCGGTTGAAAAAGAGCATCCAGGTATCGCGGCTCGAAAGGGCAACCGACTGAAACTCATGGCCGACAATGTTTTCATGGCTGCCAATCGTCTTTCCAGCATTCTCCAGAAAACCATCGCGGTTGAGGAAACCTGCCCGGTTCAAAATGATCTCTTCATAATAAACGGTGCCACCCTCTGAAAACCAAAGCATATTGGTGATGCACTCCCGGTCGTAATCAAATGGCCCGAGCACAATGGGCCGAATGGATTTTATATTGTAAAGATGGAAAAACTCATGAGCAAAAAATCCGAGTAATCCACGGTCCTTGTCGCCGCCCTGATAATTGGAAACATCAGCAAAAACCGCCATGGAATTGAGATGCTCGAGCCCGCCTCCGCCTTTCTCCATGATAATAAAAGTGTAATGTTTGTAAGGAATTTCGCCGATAATGGCCGTTCCTGCTTCTACAATTCTTTTAAAATCATCGGACAGTTTCTGCCGGTCGCAGTTTCCTGGTTTTTCAATGGCAATGGAATGCGTAATACCCTTAAAATCAAAAGTCAGCACCTCTTGATTTCCCACCAGGATCGGGCAATCATATAACCGGTCGAAATTGGGTGCGGAAAAAGTATTGGCAACACCTTTTACCGG
>CAIXKO010000752.1 GCA_903919925.1 uncultured Bacteroidota bacterium
ATTTTATTCTCTGACGAAAGTGTTTCAATCAGGCATCTGTACGAAATGCTCGAAGGACAGGTTGCTGTGTTAAGTTCAGGGTATCTTACGGTTAAGGAAAGTCTGGATGTGCTTAATTCACTGAAGAATAGTAGTTTATTTCGGAGGGATCAGTATAGTTACCTGCTTTATCCCGATCGTCAGTTGCCTCTGTTCAGCCAGAAAAATAACATCACTGCCGGCAGGGTTAACGAATCCCGTTTGCTTGGTGCACTGATTGCCAATAACGATTCATCTGTTATAAACAAAGATGATTCAGGCAATTACCATTTTAACGGAGCATTCCGTAATGCTGCCGTTTTGGAGAAAGCTTTGAACCGGTTGGATCCAAAAAAATATGCGCCTTTAGTTGCCGCGGAAAAAGAAATTGTTCTGGCAATTTATGAAGAGGTTTTCGACCATCAGTCATTCACCGGCCGTTCGGGTACGTTTTACGGCTATGAAGGATTGGGAAGTATCTATTGGCACATGGTTTCCAAATTATTGCTTGCCACCCAGGAATGCTTTTTCAAAGGAGTTTATGAAGGTGCTGATCCTGGAGTAATTGGCAAAATTAAAGACCACTATTTCGAAATTTTGGCCGGAATCGGATTATATAAATCCCCCGCTCTGTACGGTGCTTTTCCAACAGATGCTTACTCGCATACCCCCGGAAATGCCGGTGCTCAGCAGCCGGGAATGACCGGCCAGGTAAAAGAAGACTTTATCTGCCGGATGCGGGAATTAGGTGTTCATGTTCAGAATGGGAAAATAGAATTCCAGACCTCCCTGTTTAATCCAAATGAATTATTGAAGCAGGACGGTGTATTTGAGTATTTTGATCTGAAAGGCGAAACACAGCAAATCGCACTGCACAAAGGGCAGCTGGGATTTACCTTCTGCCAGGTTCCGGTTCTGTATAGTGCATCCACCGAAGATAAGATCAACATAACAGACCACCGCGGGGAAAAGTTCCTTATCTCAGGTCATGTGCTGGATAATGAACTTAGCGAAAAAATATTTTCGCGATCCGGAGATATTCTTCAGCTGGAAGTTGCGTTCCGGGGAATTTGGAATATGGATGGTTTATAACATACCAGAATTATTTTGAGGGTATTAACCTGTTCGATACATCAGGACTTGAGCGCGGAAGAGTTATTAAGACATAAATTCTAATACTTATTATTTAAAACCAACTTCATGGAACGTTACAAAACAAATCCACGGGATGTGGTTCCGTTAGGCCAGAAAATTGCTTTTGGTTCAGGGAGTTTAACAAATCAGTTATTTCCCGCCGCATTGGGCGTTTTCATGATCGTCTTAGTATTATCATTAAAAATGAATCCTATTCTGGCAGGTCTTTTAGCAGCTTTACCACGACTTATTGATGCGGTAATGGACCCGATTATGGGATTTATTTCTGATAACACGGTATCCAGGTGGGGACGCCGGAAACCCTATATTTTTGTCGGAGCTATCATTACAGGGATTGTATTTATGGTCATGTGGCAGTTATATCCCGAAAATGGCCAGACCTATAATTTTTTCTACTTTTTGGCTATGTCTTTCTTTTTTTATGTTGGTTATACCATTTTTGCCGCGCCTCTTATCGGATTGGGATATGAAATGACTCCTGACTATGGCGAAAGAACAAGATTGATGGCAATTTCTCAATTTATGGGACAGATTGCATGGATGATTGCTCCCTGGTTTTGGGTGATCATTTATAATGTAAACATTTATCCAAGTGCTCCGGAAGGGGCCCGTAACCTATCCGTTTGGGTTGGAGCTATCTGCTTGATATTAGGGATTATGCCTGCATTGTTTTGTAAAGAAATTGATCAGGACCGTTTAACAGGCAGAACCGATCTGTCTGCTAAGCAGTTTTTTAATAATATGAAAATACTTTTCAAAAGTATGAAGCAAATAGTATCAAATAAATCATTTTTAAGATTGTGCGGTGCAACATTTTTGATTTTTAACGGATTTCAAATGATAGCTCAATTCGCATTTTTTATTATTATTTTCTATTTGTTCAATGGCAACACCAACGCAGCCGGGCAATGGCCTGCGTGGTTCGGTACCGCCAGCGCTCTTGCAACGGCATTTTTGGTAATTCCAGTGATTACCCTAATATCGGCAAAAGTTGGAAAGAAAAATGCTTTTATTATTTCTACCATTATATCCATTGTGGGATATTCACTGAAATGGTGGGCATTCAGTCCTGGGAATCCATGGTTAATGTTTCTGCCACTCCCATTAATTTCTTTCGGAATAGGCGGCCTGTTTACTTTAATGATGTCGATGACTGCTGATGTTTGTGATTTGGATGAATTAATTAACGGAATGCCAAGAAAAGAAGGAACATTTGGTGCGGTTTACTGGTGGATGGTTAAATTGGGAACAGCTCTTGCTTTACTGGGTAGTGGAGTTGTATTAAATATGGTCGGATTTGATCAGAATATAACGGTACAAACTGCTGAAACTATTACTAAACTAAGAGTTGCAGATATTCTTATTCCGTCAATAACCGGGATCCTGGCAATTTTGGTCATGTGGAAATATGACATCACTGAGAAAAGGGCCCATGAAATACGGGCATTGTTAGTTGAACGCAGAGGTGAGTTATAATCGAACCTTGGAAAGTAAATGCCTTTAGCAATGCAGAAGCTTACCGGGGAGTATGTGATAAAAATGCAAATCGCAAATTCTATAATATGAAAGCAGTTCTGTCAACACTTGCTCATCTCATGTTTATGACAACTATTATTTTTGCGCAGGCAGAAAAAGTATCGGTTGTTAATAATAATGAAGGAGTTAAACTGTTAATCAATGGTAAAGACTTTATGATTAATGGCATGAATTGGGATTACTTTCCAATTGGCACCAATTATTCATTTAGTTTGTGGCAGCAACCGGATGATTTTATTAAAGCTGCACTCGATCCGGAAATGTCCGCATTAGAAAAAATGGGGGTAAATGCAATTCGCGTATATACAGGAATTCAGCCGAAGTGGATTACGTATATCTATGAGAAATATGGCATTTATACCATGTTAAATCATTCTTTCGGAAGATACGGATTAACATTAAGTGGCGTTTGGGTTGCAAACACCGATTATTCTGATCCGCGGGTACATGATTTGCTTCTTAAAGAAACAAATGAGCTTGTTGAGGTGTATAAAAATACTCCGGGTTTGCTCCTTTATTTATTAGGTAATGAAAACAATTACGGACTTTTCTGGCAGGGAGCCGAAACCGAGGATATTCCCGTTGAGCAAAGAAAGTCAACCGTTAGCGCCAAAGCAATGTACAAGCTTTTCGATGAAGCAGTTGTGGCAATGAAAGCTATCGATGGTTCTCATCCTGTGGCAATTTGCAACGGAGATCTGCTTTTCCTCGATATTATTGCAGCTGAATGTAAAAACATAGATATCCTTGGCTCTAATGTGTATCGGGGTGCTTCTTTTGGAGATGCTTTTCAAAAAGTAAAACAAGTTTTGAATAAGCCATTATTGTTTACCGAGTTTGGCGCTGATGCTTTTAATGCCCTTACCAATCAGGAAGATCAGCAGTCGCAAGCATTCTTTATGACAAACAACTGGAAAGAAATCTATGAAAATGCAGCGGGTTTAGGTAAAGCACAAAACTGTATCGGCGGATTTACTTTTCAGTTCAGCGATGGTTGGTGGAAATTTGGACAAACCAGTAATTTAGATATACATGACACGGACGCTTCCTGGGTTAACGCTGGTTATCACACAGATTATCAAGAAGGAAAGAATAATATGAATGAGGAGTGGTTTGGTATTTGTGCAAAAGGTCGGACCGATGAAAGCGGGCGTTATCAATTATCTCCACGTGCGGCATATTATGCATTGCAACAGGCTCATAAACTAAATCCTTATGCCAAAAACCTGACGGCCGATTCGATCGGCAAGTATTTTTCAACTATCCGCATAGCTAATTAGGACCTTGGCGTTTCCGCTGCTTTAATCATTTTTGGCCAAAATAAAATGTTCCGCCGAAATACAATTGGGAATAAAAATCGTTATCGCCGATATTAATAAGGAATACCAACTATATTGATACCTTTCAATTGATCAATAATAAACTTATGAACATGGAAATCACGACAACAAAATTATCTGTAAAAGAAAAAATCGGATATGGTTTGGGCGATACCGCTTCTCACTTTGTGTGGGACATGGTAGGATTCTGGCTCTTGTTTTTTTATACCGATGTTTATGGGATTTCTGCGGCTGCTGCCGGAACGATTATGTTAGTTGCCCGATTCTGGGATATGGCGATCGACCCGGTTATCGGAGTCATTTCTGACCGAACCAATACGCGATGGGGTAAATTCAGGCCATATATTTTGTTTGGAGCCATACCGTATGCAGTTTTGGCTATCCTCACTTTTACCACCCCGAATTTTGGCGCAACAGGTAAGATTCTATATGCCGGAGCAACTTACGTTCTCTTAATGACTGCCTATGCCGCGATTAACCTGCCCTATTCAGCTCTGGGGGCCGTAATGACAGATGATACTTATGAAAGGGCAGGATTGAACACCTATCGTTTCATAGCAGGATTTGCCGGGCAATTTGTGGTGACCGGGCTTGCATTGACCATCGCCGAATTTTTCGGGGGAGGCGATAAGGCCCGCGGATTCCAGTACACGGTATTTCTGTTTGCAGGCTTAAGCTTAATATTCTTTTTTATCACTTTTAAAGCCACCAGGGAGCGTGTTCAACCACCCAAAGCGCAGGTGAATTCACTAAAAAAAGATGTTGGAAATCTATTTAAAAACAAGGCCTGGATCATACTGGCCCTGGTAGGTATTATTTCATTCATCATGTTTGCCATGCAAAACGCGGCAATTGCCTATTATTTCAAATACTACCTGGGCCGCGAAAATAATGTGCAGCTTTTCAATGTAATTGGCACAGTTGCCCTGATTGTTGCATTGCCACTCTCCAAACCTTTAGCCAAACGCTTTGGAAACAGGAATGTGTTTATTGGCAGTTCATTAATATCGGGATTGTTTTTTATGCTCATTTACCTGGCGGGGGTTACCGATCTTACGGCTATCTACATTTTCAATATTATTGCCAAGATGGCCTATGCCCCGGCGGTTCCTTTACTTTGGACCATGATTGCCGATTCGGCTGATTATGGCGAATGGACAACCGGACGGCGCGCCACGGGATTGTATTTCTCGGCCGCGGTATTCGCACAAAAAGCAGGGTGGGGTATCGGGGCAGCCATTGCAGGCTGGATATTAGCAGCTTCCAGTTTTGTGCCTAATGCCGTTCAAAACGATACCGCTATCACAGGAATTAAATTGCTGGTTTCAGTTATCCCGGGGATTTTATACATGTCGTGCGCTTTGTTTATGATTTTTTACAAAATCGACACTAAAACCACTGCCTTGATGAAAAAGGACCTGGACGAGCGGAGGGCACAGGAATGAACAAATACATGAATTACTTCACCCTTCACCCTTTACCATTTACCCTTTACCATTTACCATTTACCCTTTAAAAAGGCTTAGCCTTTTTATGGCAGATTCCATAAAATATCAGTATTTTAACCACATATTTTAATCAGGAATCAGCCCGATTGCCTGTAAACAATTGTCAGGAACAGCCGGGTTAGTTACAATTTAATTTAATGGTTTATTATGGATCACAAAATCACGTTTGTTGGGATAAAACCCTGGGTATTACTGGGATTTATTATTCTGTTTGCCTCCTGTTCCGATACCAAATGGTCGCAGTTCAGGGGCCCGGGAAATAACATGGTTGCCGAGAACAGCAATCTGCCGGATGATTGGGGGATGGGTAAAAATATCAGGTGGACCTATGATCTTACCGGAACCGGTTGGTCATCGCCAGTGGTATGGGGAAATAATGTTTTTATTGCATCTGCTTTTGCCGAGAAGAAATCTCCGGTAAAACCGGAAGAGCCCGAGGGAGCAGAAGGATCGGATGAACAGGAGCAGGAAAAGGAAGATACAAGCTATCTGAATGATGTTTACCGATGGGAAGTTACCTGTATCGATCTGAAAACCGGAAAGAAACTGTGGGAACAAGTGGCCCGCAAAGGCAATCCACGCGTTGGTGCTGAATCGGGCAATACGTATGCATCCGAAACGCCGGTAACTGATGGAAAGAGGGTATATGTTTATTTTGGCATGACTGGTGTTTTTTGTTATGATTTCAGTGGTAACCTGGTTTGGCAGAAAGACCTGGGTGCCTATCCCACGCTGAACAGCTGGGGAACCGGATCTTCGCCTGTGCTTTTTCAGGACTTGCTTTTTATTCAGATCGATAATGAAAAGAGTTCCTTCATTGTAGCGCTTAATGCAGCAGATGGTGAAGAGAAGTGGAGGGCCGAAAGGCAGGAGAAAACCAATTACAGCACTCCGGTTATCTGGAAAAACAAGATCCGGAATGAGCTGGTTACAGCAGGGACCAGGGCCCGTTCCTATGATCCTGCCACTGGAAAGCTATTGTGGGAGTTAAAACTGGGAGGAGAAATGAGCATCGCTTCACCGGTGGCCGATCAGGATCACCTTTATATCGGGATTGGCCGGGGGGAAGTTGACAAGGGTAATTTTTATGCAGTTAAGGCCGGTGCTGAAGGCGATATCACTCCCGCTGAAGGACAGCAGATCAGCAACGGAATAGCCTGGTCGCAGCCTAAGGCCGAAGTGGGCGTTACCTCTCCGCTATTGCACAACGGCCTGATTTATTTCCTCGGTGGTCGGGGTGGAAAAATGTCCTGCTTTGATGCAGCTACCGGTGATTCGGTTTATCGTGCAAAAGCAGATAGTGTAGCCAGTTGCTGGGCCTCACCGTGGGTCAATAATGGTAAAATATTCCTCACTGACGAAAAGGGAACCACCCATGTATTTAAGGCCGGGAAAAAGTTTGAGTTATTGTCGAGGAACAAACTCACTGACAAAATCTGGTCATCGGTTGCCATTACAAAGGATGCTTATATTTTGAAAGGCGTAAAGAGCTTGTACTGTATTGGGAAATAGGGCAAAGGGCAGGAGGGCAGGAAGGCAAAAGGTAAAATGCATAATGCATAATTTGAAGGGGTTGAAGATTTTCAACCCTTTTGGGAATGGCTGGAAGAGGGTTGAAGATTTTCAACCCTTTTGGGAATGGCTGGAAGAGGGTTGAAGATTTTCAACCCCTACAAATTGCTGGGTATTCCTTCTTCCTTACTTAACCCTTAACCCTTAACCTCATAGCAGTCAACCTAAGGGCTTCCGGGATCTGAGCTGTACCCACCCTGGCCCTCCCTGAAAAAGGGAGGGAGTCTGCCTTGGCGATTCCTTACTACGAAAACAAACAGGAATTCTATACAAACAGTTATACATGCAAAAATTGTAGTGAAGAAGGTTGTTCCGTCAGTATTCTGTTATTTATCAGATCATTGAAAATGATTGCTTCTTTATCTTGACTGAATCTCTATTCCTCTCTTTGAAACCGGGAGAGAAAATGTGCTTTTGGTTGGTTGCGCTGAGAGGAAGCAACGAAGCAGACTCCCTCCCTTTTTCAGGGAGGGCCGGGGTGGGTACAGCTCAGATCCTGTAAGCCCTTAGGTTGACTGCTATGCTCTTTACCCTTTACCCTTAAGTTATTCAACAGGAACAGTAAATCCCAGCCATCTGCCAAGCGTATCGTATATTTTTTGTTTTTCATCAGCCGGGAATGCGCGGATGCCTGAGCCATGGTAGCCACCTTTGAGGATCATTACCAGGGCATCGGCCGGACCGGTGATTTTGGTGACACCGGTAGCGGTCCAGGTATCGAGCTCTCCATATATATAGAGAATTTGATCGCCTTTATTCTGTACAAAATCATGGAGGAACGGCAAAGTTTTGGGATTGAATGTAGTGTCCAGACCGTAAGGGGTGAGGGTAAAATCATAAGTGATATAGGTTTTATCCTTGACATACTTTTTGAAAGGCTCCACATCATATCCATAGTAACCCATTTCAGTCATAGCCTGATAATAGTGGGGCAGAAACTGTTTAATGCCGGTATCGCTGAACCAGTTGAGGTCAGTTACTGGCATCATCATGTCGAATAATTCTTTTGCCGGAGCCTTTTTGCCGGGCAAATCCATCGGTTTTTTCACTCCATACTGCCACATGGCAAAAGGAAATTCCAGCACATTCAGATCGTATGCCCTATCGATACCCATGGGAAAGGTCCATTTTTTCTTGTTACAATATTCCTCAACCAACGGCATGATTTTCTTCTTTTTCTGAAAAAGCGCATTCTGAAAATCGACCACCTTTTGCCGCTCCCCCGGTGTGCCAACGCTAGCCAGGAAAGTAAAGATTCTCGGGTCCACCTTTGCGGTGTTCAGCGGGGCCACATACGGAATGGCCACATCGATATCATTAGGATAAAAGGCCTTGAACATGATAGTGGTTTGGCCGTCTTTACTGGCACCTGTAGATATCCATTTACCCGGATATAGTTGTTTAAATAATTGAACGATAGCATGATGATCCGATGCAGATTGCCAAACGGTGAGGCATTTCCAGTTGATCGGGTCCGGTACTGATTGCCCAAAATACCGATGCTCTACCCGGATGAGGTTTGCCTTAAGCAGTTGCGCAGGTTCGGCACCGCCCAGCCCACGTGCATCATATCCGGATGTGCTCAGCACCATGGGCCTATCGAAACCCACATGACCGATAAACATCCGCTGGGTGAATTTTGCCCCATCGGGATTATTGTGGTCAACCGGCTGAGTGAATTTGATCTCCCAGGCTTCGGTAAACTGCTGACCTTTACGGGTGGCTCCAACCACCTCAATTCCAGAAAGATTTTTCAGAGCCTTATACAACACTGAATCCTGGGAAAAACCATTGCCTGCAAATAAAAAAAGCAGGACCAGAAGACTAACGGAAAGCTTTTTCATATGGGATGGATAAACTATTTCGGTACGCTGAACAAGGGCGAAAAGATACACTATTCCTGCCAAAATTCCCACCGTTCCGGAGTGGAAGCTCAAAACGGATACACAGCAAATAAGTATATTTACAAAAAACTTTATCGTGGGTTCCATAATTTTAATCATCGATTTTCACCTTTTACAATTGCATTTATTTCAGGAGGGGGATTTTCAACGCCGTTACAGCCAAACATAAGAGGGTTGAAAATTTTCAACCCCTACGAGGGCGGATTACTGCAAACTATCAGGACCGAAAATCTATGATGGAAAGAATTGACACAGAGTTACACAGAGATCCACAGATGGCCACCGAGAAAAACCTGTCTTTATGAACTGACCATCACCCAACCAATCTTCAACAACCATGAAACCAATCTTCACGTTCTTCACGTTCTTCACCCTCTTCACGTTCTTAACGCTCTCCTTTTCCTCCTGCACCCCCCAAAGTTCCTCCCCCGGCATTGAAAGCCGCACCGTCAGTGGTCAGTCGCTCCTGTATGTTGATATGGATCAGTGCCGCGATACCATTAATTTTGATATCTCTGCACTGGTGGATTCCTGCAGGGTGATCAAGTTGGAAAACCGGCCCGAAGCGTTGGTAGGCCAGGTAACGAAAATGGCCTTTACCGATAAGCGGATCTATCTTTATCATCAGGAGAAATACCTGATGGCGTTTGATTATGAAGGGAAATACCGGGAGCAAATCGGCACCATCGGGAAAGGCCCGTATGAATATATTTATCTAAACAATTTTACAGTCAACGAGAACGGATCCCTGATTCTCGGACAGCCCCATCATCTGGATCAATTCATCATTTACAATTCAAAAGGGCAGGGACAAGTTATGGTGCCTCGGAAACTTGATATTATGTCGGATGTTATGATAGTGAACGATAACCAGGTAGCCGAGTTCGGTTATCAAGGGGTTAGCTGGAACAATACGGATGATAAAAATATCTGCCTTTACATTCATGATTATTCCGGAAAAACAATCCTCGGGCTCAATCCTTTATACCAGGCCCGGGCTGTCCAGATTGGCTCTGTTTGGCTGAACAACAGTATATATCGGTTCAAGGATCAGTTTCGGGTACATTTCGCGCGCGATACCTTGTTCAATCTTGATATCAAAACCGGGGCACTTTCACCGCTGGCGGTATTTACTGCTTCTCAGAACGGGTATGATTATCCAAAGCTGGTTAAGGAACGGGAAGCCGGCGGGATCCAAACTGATTATAACGGGAGGGTTTATGCCGAAATCAATGCCGAAACACCAGGCTATTATCTGATCAGGGAAATGATGGAAAAACGTAGGCCAAACGGGGATTCGTCTCCAATGGCAGTGTGCTATTTCTGTATCGATAAAAAGAAAAATACTGCTCACCCCGTAAGGTTAAAGGATCCTTTTTATGGATTGAATCTGGCTGGCGATCGTAGCTCCATTCCTTTTAAGCATTGGTCAATCTTCGATAATAAATATGGAGTCCTTAGTTTTCAGGCTATCGAATTAAAAGAAGAAATTGCCAAACGGTTAAAGGACCCTGAATTATCTGCAAAACTCAAAGATAAACTCAAAGCATTGAACAGCAGTATTTCGGAGGAGGATAATCTGGTATTGTTCGTGTAC
>CAIXKO010000753.1 GCA_903919925.1 uncultured Bacteroidota bacterium
CGTTCCGATAGAAGGCGTATAATCAAACCGGCCCGGAACATCTGCAGTCGCGTTTAGCTGTATCGCACTTAAAGCGGTTTCGTAAACGATATCGGCAGGATTCAGCCAGATAATCACCGGATTTGGACTTCCGTTGGTAATGGTCAGGGTACCATCAACATAAGAAATCGTGTAGTTGCCATCAACGGCACCACTGGCAGTAATTGGGTAAATGCCGGGAGGACTGGCAGCAGTTGCAGTTGTGGTGATAGATGGAGGAACATCAGGGGCGGTATCACCATTTTTCAGGCCAGTATAAGTAATAGTCAATACCGGTATCGGATCGCCATATTGCACGGACTTGTTATCGGCCTTAATAACCAACGATACCGGTGTAATGGTGAAAAGATCTGAGGTAAAGGTAATTTCGTAATTGGGACCTGCGGTAAGTGAACCCTTGGAGATGTTATAGTTACCGGCATTTTCGCCAGGATCACGAGCGAGGTCACCCGTAAAGCTGTCGCCATCCATTAACTCCGGTTCCCAGGAATAGGTAAATCCAGGATCGGGGCTGCCATAGGGTTTTGATGCGGCATTAGCCTTAACATTCACCGGAATTCCCTTGATGTAAAAGTCGGCGGACACAAAATCGATGATGTAATTTAACCCGGCAGAGAGTGTTCCGAGTGTAATCGGGTAAGGAATTCCGGCATCAACACCAGGATCCCTGCTCAGGGCGCCGGTAAATGAATCGCCTGCATCCAAAGGTGGATCAACTGTATAGGTATAAACCGGGTTAGGAGCACCGTACATTTTGAACTGCCCGGAATCTGCCGTTACGGTAATGTGCTTGGCATTGCTGTTAACAATGGTCAGCCAGTTGGATACATATATAATTAAATAGTTGTTGCTGGCCGATAAGGTTCCCTGTTTAATGATATACCTTCCGGGAGTTGCAGGATGATTGCAGGTAAGTGAGCCGGTAAACTGATCTCCATTCAGTAATCCCGGAGTGGCAGTATAGGTAAATGCCGGATCGGGATTGCCTGTCTGTATGGTTTTAGGATGAGCGGTAACCGTGATTTGTTTTGGATTGATGGTGAAGTTGGCCTTTACAAAAGTGATCAGGTAGTTTCGCCCTGCTGTAAGCGTACCCAAAAAGATTCCATAAGGGCTACCTGCAACGTTTTCCCCGCCATCGCGCGCAAGTTTGCCGGTAAATACGGCCCCGCTGTTGGCTGGTGAAACGGTATAGGTCAATACCGGATCAACATCACCATAGCTTTTGCTTTTTTCCTCTGCAATTACGGTGATCGGAATTTTGACATCTCCGGTTATGATAAATTCACTTGGAATAAAAACGAGGTCATATTTTTCCCCGGCTGATAGATCTCCCAACGTAATGGGGTAGGAGCCAACACTTTCACCAGCCACACGTGCAAGCTTTCCGGTAAACGAATCACCGGTTGCCAGCGGAGGGCTGAATGTATATTGAAAATCCGGATCGGCATCACCAAAAACCTTGGTCTGACCAGGAGTAGCTACAACGGTTATTGTTCGGGATGCCGCTTGGGTGATAGTGAAATCACTTGAAACAAAAGTAGTTATGGTGTATTTGCCATTACTGGCCAATGTTCCCTGGGTAATTGCGTAAGCACCAATCGTTTCACCTGGAACGCGGGATAAAACACCGGGCAAACGGTCGCCTGCATCTAACGTAGGCCGGGTATAGTAGTTGAAAACCGGATCAGCAGAGCCTAAAACTTTGCTCTGCCCCGGATTTGCGTACACAGCAATTTCCCGTGCCGGTGTGTTGGTTATGGTGAAATTGGCGGTGACAAAAGTGATCGCATAATTGGGACCGGCAGAAAGGGTTCCCTGTGTAATCGGGTAATTGCCAATGGCTTCTCCAGATGCACGTGCCAGTACTCCCGTAAAAGAATCGCTGCCAATTAGTGCGGGCACAAAGGCATACTCCAGCACTGGATCGGCAGAGCCCAATGATTTCGTCACCGGAATGGCATAAACAGTCACCGGCTTTGGAAGAACATTAATTTTAACTGTCTTGCCGGCAGTTGCATAAGTCGCATTATCGGTTGGATCAAAAGTCACCGAGAGGGTTTGATTGGCACCCACGCTGAGCAAGGTGCCCTCAACTGGATTGTAGGTAAATGAACCGGGCACGCTGGCTGTTGCATTCAGCTGAGTACTACTGAGCAGGGTGCCATATTCAATAGCGGCCGGATCGGCCCAGGTAATGGTTGGAGTGATCTTGTCAACAATGGTCAGTGTTCCGGCAACATAAGAAATATTGTAATTTCCATCGGCGGCACCGCTAAC
>CAIXKO010000754.1 GCA_903919925.1 uncultured Bacteroidota bacterium
GGAAAGCATTTGTAAAAAACTTTAATCCAATAATTTAACAACAATGTGGTTATTATTCAAAAATTCATAACCTTTGTTTAACATTATTTAATAACTCATTTCCCCACTTTACTATGAACATTTTTGTTGCAAAGCTAAGCTCCGACACCAAAGGTGAAGACCTGCAGGGGCTTTTCGAAACTTACGGCCGTGTTGATTCGGCTAAAGTGATTATTGATCGCGACACCAACCAGTCAAAAGGATTTGGTTTTGTGGAGATGCCTGAAGATCGTGAAGCTCAAGCTGCTATTGATGAGCTTAATGAAACTGATTTTAAAGGCAGCCGGATCGTTGTAAAAAAGGCTCGTCCACGTGCGGAAGGACCAGCTGAAGGACCGAGGAGACCGAATCCCCGATTCAATCGATAGGGCATGGATTTAAGGCGGGCAACCGCCTTTTTTTATTCTGCCGGGCAGAACATCAGGAATCACATGAGGCCGGCAATCACATATCCTAACCAACCAACCAACCAGGCAAGCACTGTCATATAAACGACCATAAATGCTGACCATTTCCACTTGCCGGATTCTCGCCGGATAGCTGCAAGTACAGCAATACAAGGAACATAGATTAGAACAAAGAGCATAAAAGCCAGTCCCGACCGAAGGTTAAAAACAGGCTGGTTTTTGAGCTGGCCTTCTGCATGCGTAGATCTCATCATGCGATCCTGAATAGACGAATTGGGATCTCCATCCTGATATAGAACACCTATAGTGCTGACAACTACCTCTTTGGCCGCAATTCCAGTGACCACGGCAACGGTCATTTTCCAATCAAATCCGAGTGGAGCCAATAAAGGTTCAACAGCATGGCCTATATGTCCGATTGCAGAGTTTTCCAACTGAATGGTTTTATTTTCTGAGGTACGGGGGAAATATCCTAACGCCCAAATAATAACGGAAGCAACTAATATGACTCCGCCCATTTTCTTTAAGTACAACCGGCTGCGAAACCAAACATGTTTTCCAATTGCGGTGACACGAGGACTTCTGTAAGGGGGTAATTCCATCACGAACGGGGCTTCATTGTGACGGAAAAGTGTGTTTCTCAATACAAGTGCCATCAGTATGGACAAAATAATTCCAACCAGATAGAGTCCAAAGATCACATTTGCTGCCTGACCAGGAAAAATAATCCCGGCAATCAGGATGTAAACCGGCAGCCGGGCGCTGCATGACATCAGTGGAACGATCAACATGGTCATGAGCCGGTCGCCCCGGTTTTCGATGGTTCGGGTGGCCATAATTGCCGGTACATTGCAGCCAAAACCCATGATTAGCGGGATAAATGACTTGCCATGCAGACCGATCAGGTGCATCAGCTTGTCCATGATGAAAGCCACTCGCGCCATATATCCAGTATCTTCCATAAAGGAAATGAAAAGGAAGAGAATGAGGATGTTAGGTAGAAAAATAATCACTCCGCCAACACCACCAATCATTCCATCAATCAAAAAATCTCTGACCATTCCCGTCGGAAGAATCAGGTGCAGCCATCCGGACAATGCCTGAACGCCGGCTTCAATTCCCTGAACAGGATATTTCCCGAGGTTAAAAGTGGATTGAAACATGATCCATAGAAACAGAAGGAAGATCGGAAAACCTAACCATTTATGAGTTAGAATACTATCTATTTTGAAGGTGGTGGTTTTCAGGTCCTCTGGGATTACCTTTTTTTTCATTGTCTCCCGTAAGGCTCCTGAAATAAAACCATAGCGGGAATCGGCAAGAAGGCTTTCCATATCCTGCTTGTAGAAACTTTCGATCCTGACTATCTCCTTATCTGCTAGTTGAATAACCTCTAGAGAGGCATGTATTCCGTTTACCGGTTTAAGAATTTCGGAATTTCGTTCTAACAGCTTTATGGCGAGAAAACGACTGGAAAAACGGTCGGAGAAATCCGGTGAATTCCATATTTTGTCCTGAATTTTTGTTATACTTATCTCAATTTCAGGATCGTATGGAATATGGATATGCCGGGTGTTTTTTTCCCTGCCATCCATTACCTCCATTACTTTAGCAAAAAGTTGTTCAATACCCGTTCCTTTAATTCCAACCGTAGGAACAACTGGTATTCCAAGCATTTTCCCAAGAAGTTCATGGTTGAGAACATCTCCGCTTTTATGCAGATCATCATACATATTGAGTGCAATCACCACCGGAATATCCATGTCGATCAATTGAGTGGTGAGATAAAGGTTGCGTTCGATATTGGAAGCATCAATAATATTTATTACCACATCGGGCTGATGCACCAGAAGCTGATCGTTAACAAATATTTCATCGGGGCTGTATGTACTGAGAGAGTAAGTTCCTGGAAGATCAGTTAGTTGAAAGGATTGATTGTGGATTTGTATATCCGCTATTTTGGAGTCAACGGTTACACCTGCGTAATTACCGGTGTGTTCCCGTGAGTTGCTGGCCAGGTTAAAGATTGATGTTTTGCCGCTATTGGGGTTTCCAACGAGAGCAACGTTTATGGTTTCCGATTTATGCGTGGTGTCTGAAGAGGGTAGGGAAACAGGTGAATCCGGCGAAGGTTCATACTTTGTGGGGTGGCCCGAAAGCAGGGAGTGGACATGCGGTGAAGTGGAGGGTGGTACCGCAATTTCGATGAGTTCTGCTTCAGAACGACGGAGAGAAACATGGTAGTTAAGTATCAGATATTCAATAGGATCTTGTAGTGGAGCCGATTTAATAACCGTCACCAGCTTACCTTTAATAAAACCCATGTCCATTATTCTCCGGCGAAAAACACCTCTGCCTTTCACCTTGGTAATCAAGCCTTTCTGGCCAGTATGAAGTTCTGCTAAAGTCATAATCTTTTGCAAAGGTAACCAATTTTTCTTATTTAGAATGATTCTAAGTTACGATAAAACTTGAAGCATTATCTTCGTGACTCAAAAATACATGAATGGTGCTTTGTCCGGGAAATAAAAGTGGTTTAAGCAGTTTAGGACGGGTTTCCGGTTATATCCGGGATGTCAGAGGCTATTTAATTTTGCCGGTGTTCATTGGGATTTTGGTTGTTAGTGGATGCAAGGGTAGACTGGACCAAAGGCAGACACCGGGCATCAGGCCAA
>CAIXKO010000755.1 GCA_903919925.1 uncultured Bacteroidota bacterium
GAGAATCCACCGGTCCCAGCCCAAACCCGAGAATGTTTGATCGGTATATTCTGGCCGCCACCCTTTGGTTGTAGAGCGGATGGTTCCCCACCAGTCGTAGCTTTTAAACCCTTTTTGCGGATCACTTGCATCGATAATAATACGCCCGGTTGCCCCGGAACCCAAGGAACCATCAAAATCGCCGGTTAACAAATTATAGGATCCCACGGCCCCTTTGTAAGCCGGATATAAATTAGCCTCGGTGTAGGTATCGGGCCTGATAATGATGCTGTGTCCGCCCCGATCATCAGGAATTGCAGATAATGCCGCCTGTATGGAATGGAATGCATTACTCCAGCTGCTGCCATTGGAGTTGTTACCTGACTTTGATACGTAAATGACGGTTCCCTTTCTACCGGTGTATCCCGGGGCCGATGGATCGGTGGTGGTGGCGGAAAAAGCTGAAATGCCGGGTAATAACAACAGGATCAGGATAGTAAATAATGCTTTAGGTCTCATTTGGTGGGGGCTATGTTTGTTGATATTTTCAAAATTTTACGATATTTCAAATGACCATTGTGGCCGGAATGAATCTGGTTGGGGGGCAGAAAATCTTCTGCCCCTACCGGATGGCTGGAATGAAACTGGTAGGGGGGCAGAAAATCTTCTGCCCCTACCAATTTACCTCTTCACCACGGCATCTGCCCATCCTGCCACCACTCCGCCCCTTCCGTATCCCCTGGTTTCGGGTCCGGCAATCTTAACAGACAGAATTTTGACGCCGGTAATTTTGATATCAACAATTTTCGCTGCATCCGATTTCTTCAACGGGCCGCTGCGCCAGAGCTCCCGGCCATCGCCGGAAACAATAAACTCAACGGTGGTACCTGCCGATGGTTCACCTGTTGCATCATCAACCCCAACAATAGCAACGAACTTGTTAAAAAGTCCTTTTAGATCGTATTCCGTAGCGGTGTTCATACGTCCGGTTATGGTGTTATCATATTTTTTTCCGATAAAGGTGAGCGGACGGGTGAAGTTGAATTGTGGCGGAATCACAGGTCCGATATCGGTAAGTTTAAATTCGGCAGGAAGCATGGTGGCAATAGTAAAGCCAACACCTGGAGGTCGCTGATTCGGATTGGGATTTGTTGGTGCCGGACGTTCATTAATGGTTCCGTCATCCCAAACGGTGCGCACATCGGCACGGTAAGCTTTGTTCGGATCCAAACCGCGCAACGGGAAACTGCAATCCGGTGTGTAACCCAGCAGTTGATCATCGAGGTAAACCTGATAACCTGAATTCAGGTAGTACTGTGGATTCCAGCTGAGATCAATGCCATCCAAACCAACTGTCACGGCGGTTACGGATCCGGGATCGCGGGTTTTATATTTATAGCTTACTGCTGGTTCAAATTCCACCTCCCACGATATTTCCTTGCTTACGGGGCTGGTTAGCAATACAGTGGACCAGCCCTGGTGGTCAGCTACTTTAACTTTCATGTCTTTTCCATCGCTCCCGGTGATGGAAACCGTGGCAACTTTAAAGTATTTTCCGCGCGGATAGGTGAATGTTAGTTGATAAGGGTCATTGCCAATCATTTGGCTTGTTCCCTCGTAATATTTACGGGCCGGAATATAGTTGATGCTAACCAGATCGGTCCAGCCCTGCGTGATATGCCGGTTGGTGGAAATCAGCTGAATATCATTGGTATTGGGCATCAGCGTGAGCACGCGGCAGCTGGTTGGAGGAATCACGATAGCCATTCCTGCTTCCCATGCGCCAAGATATTCATTGTTCCAGAAGTCGTACACCTGGATGGGCACACCTTCCGGGAGGCCCAGCTCTTTCCAGTTGAGCCTGATGGATTCCGATTTTCCTTCCTCGAAATTAAACAATCCGACCACATCATATTTTCTTCCCAGATGATTGATTTTAAGGTCCCAGATGCGTTTGTTCCGTTGTGATGGAAACAGGTCGAGCGGACGAATATCTACAGCAGGATACACCCGCCGCATGAGTTCAACCCGGTCGTCGGAAAGATCCATTAACCGGTCGCTTCCCATGAGTGCCTGTCCGGTAAGGCCTTGCAGGGTGGCCCAAACGCGGGCCTGGTCCAGTGTGAGCGGCTGGCGCAGGAGCATCACATCGGGATCGGTATACCAAAGGATGTTGTGCTGATAATACGATTCCATGGTGGGACCCAGGGCCGTGAAAAATCCACCCCAGCCGAGCACCACATCGCCGCCGGTGCGGGTTCCGTTCATGATTCCGGCCCCTTCAACGGGTAAGCCCCAGCAGCCTAACAGATATCGATTGGGCCCGATGGCTTCCCGAATGGTGTTCAGTGTTTTCCGGTATGTTTCATCGGCCTCGCCCGGGATTTTCATCAATGACTTATTTTTGGCATACTCCTCCGGAACGATAGGCTGACCGTCGATTTTGAAATATTCGTAACCCCAGCCCACCATCGTTTTAAACAAGTCTTTCAAATAAACATTGCCCTCAGGCGATGAACCATCCACCAGCCAGTCGCCCTCCCAGGTTTTGGATGCAGAGGTTCCATCGGGTTTCAACAGAAAAACTCCCGGATATTTTTTGACCACCTCTTCATTGGATTGCCCGTGTGGAGCGATCCAGATGCCCGGAGTCAGACCTTTTGATTTGATGTATTTTGCAAGATCCGCCATGCCGCCCGGAAAAGCCGCATCCACACCCGTCCAGTCGCGCGAGCCGTGCTTACCATCTTTCCGTTCAGCCTGCCAGCCATCATCGATCTGAACATACTGCGCACCATACTCTTTCAGGTTCTTAACTATCCAGTCAGTATTCATTTTTACCTCGTTCTCATTGATATCCTGATAATAGTAATACCAGGTACAAAGGCCCGATGGCGGCAGTGGAAAGATGGTCTTATCTATTGGTTTATAGAATTTTACCCCAAGAGTATCACGATAATAATGGGAGAGTACCTTGCCGTTTTTGAGGGTCACCTCGTCCTTTACCGGATCAAATGTTCCATCGGCCAGGGGGGTCTGAATATCACCCAAAGTCATGATGAACAGATCCTTGTTGCTGCTGTCTGCAATGCGGGCAGGAATCGGGTGCGGCCATTTCTGCTGTGCCGTCAAAGTAGAGGAACTCACAAATGCCAACACTATCAGGCAGATAATCAATTCAATGGACATTATATTTTTCATGGTTACCGGGTTTGAATAATTTAATAAATGTAAGGAATACACTTTAGAAGTTACTTCTAAAATCTACCTTTACACAGGCAAATATAATTTTCCGACTAATGAAAAAACTTTACTGTAACCCGCTGATCCTGATTCTTACGCTGATTCTCGCAACCGGGATGTCCACCGCCCAGCAAGCGGAAAGCAAGATGGCATACACCGTTTCCATGGACCAGCCCACCAGCCATTACTATAAGGTTGAACTCCGGTATGAGGGAAATACCGCGGAGTCGGTCGATTTGAAGATGCCGGCCTGGACCCCCGGGTATTACATGATACTGGATCTAGCGAAAAATGTGGTGGAATTCAATGTCACCGATGCATCGGGCAAGCGGCTGGTATTTGAGAAAACTGAAAAAAACACCTGGCATATCGCAACAGCTGGTAATAAAACCCTGCTGGTCAGCTATTATATTTTTGCCAACCGAACCTCTGTTGCCGAGCCATATCTTTCAGAAAACCGTGGGTTTATTTCACCAACCGGCGTGTTTATGCATGTTGCAGGAAAGCTGAACCATCCGGTAACAGTTGCGGTTAAGCCATACAGCGGATGGAATAAGGTATCCACCGGTTTGGATCCGGTAAAAGGTGTTGCCAATACTTTTTCCGCACCCAATTTCGACCGGTTATATGATTGCCCGATCCTGGTGGGAAATCAAGAGGTGCTGACTTTTGATTTTAAGGGTATTACGCATTCCATTGCCATTGAAAAACCAGGA
>CAIXKO010000756.1 GCA_903919925.1 uncultured Bacteroidota bacterium
ACAGCTTTAAGCATACTGACCGAAACTTCGCCTGTGTATGCACCATTAGCCTCAGAAGCACAGTTCTGCGAAGCCAAACAGATTTTTGAAGGGTCAATAACCTTATTCACTTCACTTAAGTGTGTAAATGGCGGGGCAATTGCAACGCCTACATTCTCAGGTGCTGGCTTTTCAGCAAGAAGCTGCATCAATTCACTGGCTAACTTTACTCCGGCCGCAACATCGGTATTCATCTTCCAATTACCGGCAACAATTCTTTTTCTCATAAATAAGTATTTAATAATAAGGATATAAGACTAAATGTCCTTTAATTTTCTGAACTGTTTATGGTGCCATTTTCCAATAATCGTTCCAGCTTTTATTAACATGATTCCCGGATTAGAACGGATCATCGTTTTCAAAGTTGTACCATCCATATTATAAATAGGGTAGGAAGCTTTGGCTTTTTCTTTGAAAATTTCAAATTCTTCGGGCGATGAAGCAGTAAGACCATAAACTTTATAACCTTTTGAGATGGCTTGATCCACCAAACGATTGATGTCCTTGATATTCTTTAGATTGGCATCCTTGAGCGACTGGAAAATCACCAGTAGGGAAAAACCCGGTTCGGTTAAAATTACATCGGTAAAATCTTGCCCATCAGGAGATAAGATGCTAAAATCTTTCATTGGAGCCACATCGCCCTTGATGATCCATTTGGTTTCACTATCCACAAACTTCCAGGTAGAATCAGTCCGGGGATAATTATTCTGATTGAATTTCCGAACCTTACCATCTTTTTGATAGGATAAAACCACTTCAAATGAGTCTTTTACCGCACCAGGGGGAACTACCATGCCTTTTGGGATGTTGGCACCGATTTTATACGGCATGAAATCGATTACCGGGAGGTGATTGAGATTGAAAAACTCGAAACCTGCAATCAGGATAGTAAAAAACACAGAAGCGAAAACCTGGACAATTGGTTTGAGCGGATTTTTATAATTATTCCGGTTTAAAACGAGAAACACCAGAATCACATCGAGAACAGCATTCTTAAGAAAGGTTTCCCAATTGGTCAGTACAATGGCATCTCCAAAGCAGCCGCAGTCCGTAACTTTATTAGTAATTGCCAGCCACAGGGTTAGAGGCGTATAGAAAACCATTAAGGCGACCGCGATCCAGATGGCCCACTTCATTTTGAGGTTTAGTAAAAGCATGATACCCACCAGCATTTCCGCGCCGCACATCAGGATTGACAGGGTAAGGGAAAGTGGAGTCAGAAAATTCATTCCGAAAACCACGAGGTATTCTTCCAGTTTGATAGAGAATCCGGTGGGATCCACGCACTTAACAAAACCTGAAAAGATAAAAACTACAGCGATAATGATCTTACTGCTAATCTTAATCGTCTCTTTCATAGGGTATTAATCATTAAAATCGGTTTTTATCAAGGCAAACATGGCATAATTGATCATATCCATATAATTGGCCGCAACACCTTCAGAAATCATGGTCTTGCCATCATTATCCTCGATTTGTTTTGTGCGGTATATCTTCATAAGAATCAGGTCAGTAAATGATGAAATACGCATGGATCTCCAAGCCTCGCCGTAATCATGGTTCTTGTTTGTCATGAGGTCCCGGGCGTGAATAATGTGCTCGTCATACAACGATAAAGCCTTGGCCGGGTCAAGATTCAGTGGAAGCTCAGCATTTGTCTCCACCTGGATCAACCCAATGACTCCATAATTTACAATTCCAATAAATTCTGAGCGGATATCATCGTCAATTAACTGGACTTTATTAAGTTCTATGTTCCTTATTCGTTTGGCTTTAATCAAAATCTGGTCGGTAACGGATATCGGACGCAGAATTATCCATGCGGTGCCATAGTCTTTCATTTTCTTCTCGAAAATTCCCCGGCATATCGTAACTATCTGATTATATTGTGAAAGAGTTTTATCCATTGGATCTTAATTATGCGTCAAAAATACAAATTGCTGCTGAAAAGCACCGACAAAGTTTTACATTTATGCGCTTATTTCTTCATTCATGACACCAACCGCCCAATTATTCAGGAAACCTGCTTCCATACGAATCGGTAATCGGCTGATAACATTTCAGAAGCCATTGATAATGGGGATAATTAATGTTACACCCGACTCGTTTTATGATGGAGGAATGTATCAATCGGGCGAAATGATCAGATTAAGAGCCATGCGGATGTTGGAAGATGGGGCAGATATTTTAGATATAGGTGCCTGTTCAACACGACCAGGATCGGTTGAGCCTGATGAGGAAACGGAAAAAAAACGTTTAAAGGAGGCTTTATCTGTAATCAGAATGGAGTATCCGGATGCCACACTATCGGTTGATACTTTCCGATCCGGAATTGCCGAATGGTCTGTTAAAGAATATGGTGTGCAGATAATTAATGATGTTTCCGGTGGGAATTTGGATTCAAGGATGTTTGAAATAGCTGGTAAGCTAAACGTGGCATATGTTCTGATGCACATGCTGGGATCGCCGGGCAACATGCAATCAAATCCCCGGTATCAGGATGTTATTGGTGATATTTCTTTATTTTTTGCCGACCGGATTATGAAGCTGACACAAGAAGGTGTTGCCGACATTATTTTGGATCCGGGATTTGGGTTTGGTAAAACGATCGAACATAATTATGATATGTTAAACCGGTTAAAGGAGTTTGAGATTTTTGAGAGACCCATTTTAGTGGGATTGTCCAGAAAATCAATGATTTATAACGTTTTGATGGGTGCACCGGAGTCCTCGTTAAATGGAACATCCGTTTTGAATGCCGCAGCTTTGATTAACGGAGCGGGTATTCTCAGGGTTCATGATGTAAAACAGGCTTTTGAATGTATTCGATTGATTGAAAGGCTGAAAAATTAATAAGATAAGAAAGAATGGGCTTTATTTTTGATACCTTCCGTTTACTCGATCTGGTTGATATTATGCTGGTTGCCTTCCTGATTTTTCAGGTATACAAGATGGTCAGGGGAACTGTGGCAGTAAATATTTTTTACGGAGTGTTCTTGATTTACCTGCTTTGGTTGGTTGTACGGGCGCTTAACATGCAATTGCTGGGCTCGATACTTGGGCAGATAATCGGTTTAGGGTTAATTGCACTGTTAATTGTCTTTCAGCAGGAGGTTCGCCGGTTTCTGCTTGTTCTGGGCACCCGGTATTTTCAGAATGGCAAAATTTCCATGAAAAATTTCTTTCGTTTCAATGGACAACGAGTCTCGGGGTGGAATTTTGATCCCATAGTTTTGGCTTGTCAAAGACTTTCAAAAACAAAAACCGGAGCCCTGATTATTTTGGCAAAGAAATCAGAATTACGGGCATTTGCTGAAACAGGATGCCGGATTGATGCTGTAATTTCTGTGGAGTTAATCGAATCAGTTTTCCGTAAGGATGGTCCTTTGCACGATGGAGGGATGATATTAGCCAGAAACAGAATTTCTGCAGCTCGTTGCGTGTTGCCGGTAACTGATAATCCTTCAATCCCTTCAGGTCTTGGTCTCCGGCATAGGGCTGCAGTCGGTATGTCGGAAAACTCCGATTCGTTTGTAATTGTTGTTTCCGAAGAAACAGGAAAAATATCGTATGCCAACCAAGGGGATTTGGTTGAAAATGTAGCCGCAGAAGAACTGCGCAGAGTTCTAGCCTTAGTTTTGGGCGACTCTATTTTTTCTTAAAAATTACCGCTCTCCGCTCCTGACCTTTTAAAATCCGGTCAATGTTTTTTTGATGGGTAATCACCAGGAGTCCGGCAACAGCCCATGAAAACACGATCAGCGGAACATTATTACCCGGTAACAGGAAGAGAACGAAAAGTGGAAAAGAGATACCGGCTAAAAGAGAGCCAAGACTTACGTATTGGCTGATCAGAAAAGAAATAACGAAAACGGCTAAAGAAAGCATCGCGCCCAATGGGTACAATGCCAGCATGATACCTAAACCGGTAGCCACTCCCTTACCCCCTCTGAAACCGGTAAAAATTGGGAACAGATGTCCTATCAATGCAGCCATTCCAAAAAAGATCTGCATAAAATACAAAGCTTCACTGTCCAATCCTACTCCAGGAATGAGGTATGCCAATTGAACGGCAAAATATCCTTTCATAGAATCAATGATTAAAACAGGAATAGCGACAACAGGGCCAAGATTTCGCAAAACGTTGGCAAACCCTGCATTCCCGCTTCCGAGATTACGAACATCCACACCTTTCATCCACCGTCCCAGCCACACCGCTGATGAAACAGAACCCATCAGGTAGGCCAAAATCAAGAAAACTACTGATATAAAGATATTCATATAACTAAATATGTTTTTACAAATATAATATAAAAGTTGGCAACTCTGTACCCAGAGTTGCCAACTTTAAATTAGGGAACCTACAAAGCCGCTTGAGCAGCAGCCAGTCTGGCAATAGGAACGCGGAAAGGAGAGCAGCTAACATAATCCATTCCGGCGCGATGGCAGAAACCTACTGAAGAAGGTTCGCCACCATGTTCACCGCAAATTCCTACTTTCAGTTTATTGCGGGTGCTACGGCCTTTTTCAATGGCCATGGTGATCAGCTGACCAACACCAACCTGATCCAGAACCTGGAAAGGATCGTCTTTCAGGATACCTTTTTGCAAATAAACAGGAAGGAATTTTCCTGCATCATCGCGTGAGTAGCCAAAAGTCATCTGGGTAAGGTCATTAGTGCCAAAGGAGAAGAATTCAGCGGATTCGGCAATTTTATCAGCAACGAGAGCAGCACGTGGAACTTCAATCATGGTACCAACCAGATATTCAATTGTATCATTCATTTCGGCGAATACCTTGTTTACGGTGTCACGGGTGATATTTTCCTGAAGCTTCATTTCTTCAAATGTTCCGGTAAGCGGAATCATGATTTCAGGTTTAGCTTCGATGCCCTTCTTTTTGAGGATCAATGCAGCTTCAATGATTGCGCGAACCTGCATTTCAGTAATTTCAGGATAGGTGTTACCTAAGCGGCAACCGCGGTGACCGAGCATCGGGTTAAACTCGTGCAGGGATTCCACTTTGGCTTTAACTTCAGCAGGTGAAATACCCATTTCTTCGGCCATTTCTTTCTGATTGGCTTCTTCGTGAGGTACAAATTCATGAAGTGGCGGATCGAGCAACCTTACGGTTACCGGCAAGCCAGCCATCGCTTCGAAAATGCCTTCAAAATCCTGACGTTGTATCGGAAGAAGTTTTTCAAGAGCTTTTCTGCGACCGGCTTCATCATCGGCAAGAATCATTTCGCGAACGGCTTTAATACGGTCGCCTTCGAAGAACATGTGCTCGGTACGGCAAAGTCCGATTCCAACAGCACCAAAGGCGCGGGCAACGCGTGAATCATGTGGGGTATCGGCATTGGTCCGTACTTTCATACGTGAGTACTTATCGGCCAGTGTCATCAGTTCACCAAAATCGCCACTCATTTCAGGAGTAATGGTTTTGATTTTTCCATCATAAACCTCACCAGTTGAACCATTGAGTGAAATCCATTCACCCTCGGCCCATTCTTTACCTGAAACTTTAAGGGTGCGTTTCTTGGCATCGATCACTAAACTGCCAGCACCTGATACACAGCATTTTCCCATACCACGGGCAACTACTGCAGCATGTGAGGTCATCCCACCGCGAGCGGTAAGAATACCTTCGGCAACGTTCATCCCTTTAAGGTCTTCAGGTGAAGTTTCCGTACGAACCAAAATGATCTTTTTCCCTGCTGCTGCCCATTCTTCAGCTTCATCAGCGTGGAAAACAATTTGTCCGGTTGCAGCACCTGGAGATGCCGGTAATCCTTTGGCAATTACCGAAGCGCTCTTCATAGCTGCTTTTTCGAATACCGGGTGAAGCAATTCATCCAGCTTATTAGGTTCAACACGTTTAAGTGCTGTTTTTTCGTCAATGATATTCTGACGGAGCATGTCCATGGCGATTTTTACCATTGCGGCACCGGTACGTTTTCCGTTACGGGTTTGAAGCAGCCAAAGTTTACCATCTTGCATGGTGAACTCAATGTCCTGCATATCTTTAAAATAGTCTTCCAATTTTTGCTGAATGGTGTTCAATTCAACAAAAACTTCCGGCATAGCTTCTTCCAATGAAGGGAATTTTCCTGCGCGGTCGGCTTCTGAAACATTGGCCAATTGTGCCCAACGCTGCGATCCTTCTTTTGATATCTGCTGAGGTGTGCGGATTCCAGCAACCACATCTTCACCCTGAGCATTAATCAGGTACTCACCGTTGAAGATGTCTTCGCCGGTACCTGCATCACGGGTAAAAGCAACTCCTGTACCTGAATTTTCACCCATGTTTCCAAAAACCATGGCCTGAACGTTTACAGCGGTTCCCCATTCATCAGGAATGCGGTTGAGTTTGCGGTAATAGATAGCCCGGTCGTTGTTCCAGCTATTGAATACTGCCATAACGGCTCCCCAAAGCTGTTCCCATGGATCGGTCGGGAAATCGTTCCCGGTATTAATTTTTACAGCTGCTTTGAATTTTACTACCAGTTCTTTCAGATCTTCCACTGTAAGTTCGGTATCCAGCTCAACGCCTTTGTGTTCTTTTACTTCATCAATGATCACTTCAAACGGGTCCATATCTTCTTTTGAAGCTGGTTTTAAACCCAGAACAACATCGCCGTACATCTGAACAAACCGGCGGTATGAATCCCATGCAAACCGTGCATTGCCGGTACGCTTGATCAAACCTTCAACGGCATCATCATTCAAACCCAGGTTCAGAATGGTGTCCATCATACCAGGCATCGAAGCACGTGCACCGGAACGAACCGACATCAGGCAAGGGTTCTCGCTGCTGCCGAATTTGGTACCCATAATGGTTTCAACCTGTTTAACTGCTGCTTCAACGTCCTCGCGAAGCAATTCAACAACTTTCTTTTCTCCCAGCTGGTTGTACTCGGTACAAACATCAGTGGTGATGGTGAAACCCGGAGGAACCGGTACCCCGATCAGGTTCATTTCAGCCAGGTTGGCACCTTTGCCGCCCAGCAGGTTCTTCATGTCGGCACGACCTTCAGCTTTCTTGTCTCCAAAGGTGTAAACTCGTTTTACTGACATAGTTAATCTATTTAAATTAAGTATAATGATATAATGAATATCTTGAAAACGGCGGCAAAAGTACATAAAAAAATCGATCTACGTATGTTGCGCACGTGGATGAAAAAGGTTAACGGTTTCGCGCAGAAACTCACGGTTGAGGTGGGTGTATATTTCTGTGGTTAAAATCGATTCATGACCCAGCATGTCCTGAACAGCACGCAGATCGGCCCCATTTTCCACTAAATGCGTTGCAAATGAGTGGCGGAAAGTATGGGGGCTGATCGATTTTCGGATGCCGGCTTTTTTCGCTAAATCCTTGACCATCGTAAAGATCATAACTCTGGTAAGGCCATTCCCGCGATTGTTGATAAAAACCACATCTGCATCCTTGCGGGCAATGGGTTGGTGCACACGCTCAAACTCAATATATAACTCCATGGCCCTGGCGGCAGGACTGCCCAGCGGGATCAGCCTTTCTTTACTTCCTTTTCCCGTAACCCTGATATAACCTTCATTAAAGTATACATGCGAAAGCTTTAATCCCACCAGTTCCGATACCCTAAGCCCGCATCCGTATAAAACTTCAATTATCGCCTTATTCCTGTGACCTGACTTATTGCTCAAATCAACGGTATCGATAATTTTTTCTATTTCAGCAGTAGTTAAAATTTCTGGCAGATTACGGGGTAGACGAGGAGTTTCGAGCAAACTTGCCGGACTAACACTCAATAGGTTTTCAATGGTCAGAAATCTAAAAAAACTTTTTATACCACTGATAATTCTGGCCTGTGATCGCGCACCTAGTCCGATTTCATTGAGCCAACCCAGAAATTCACGAAGATGTTTTAGCGTAACCTCCGATAATTGTAAAGTGGGGTAGGCCATGCTTAAAAACTGAAAAAGCTTGGAAACATCTGCCATATAGCCATCTATGCTGTTGCCAGCCAGTGATTGCTCCAGCATGAGATGCGCCCGGAAAGACTCTTGAAATGGAAAACCGTCAGTCATCAGTTTTGGTTGAAACTCGAAATTACGCTCTTTTCCAGCGGGATTTAGTAATTTTGCACAAAAATGTTCAAATGAGAATCCTGATTCTGAATGGCCCCAATCTTAATCTTTTAGGCAAAAGAGAGAAAAGTATATATGGCAACCAGTCGTTTGAGAGTTATCTTGAACTATTAATACCTGTTTTTGAAGGAATCTCCATTGATTATTTTCAGAGCAATTGGGAGGGAGAGCTGATCGACAAACTTCATTCGGCTGCAGGGTTCTATGATGGGATTGTGCTGAATGCCGGTGGATATACCCATACCTCGGTTGCACTGGCCGATGCCGTTGCTGCCATTACACTTCCGGTAGTGGAAGTTCACATATCAAATCTACTGAAAAGGGAGGCTTTCCGCCACCAGTCGCTCATTGGACCCAATTGCATTGGCACCATCATGGGCTTTGGAATGGATTCATATCGTTTAGGAATCGAAAGCCTTCGGGTTTTTCTGAAATTTTCAAAATAATTGACATTGAATATTATGCATAAAAAACATACAAAAATTGTTGCTACCATTTCTGATCAAAGGTGCTCGCAGGATCATATCAGGGAACTTTTTGAAGCCGGAATGAATGTGGTTCGCCTCAATACTGCACACCAAAATCTGGAAGGATCAAAAAAGGTGGTCGACTCGGTACGAAATGTTTCTGAAGAGATTGCTATTCTGATTGATACCAAAGGGCCTGAAATTCGCACTACTATAGCGCGTGACCCGATTGAAGTTGAAACGGGCGAAATGATTGAGGTGGTTGGAAATCCTGATCTCGCTTGCATACCAGGCCGGTTGTCAGTGACTTATCCGGGCTTTGTAAAAGATTTGAATATTGGCGACCGTATACTCATCGACGATGGAGACATTGAGATTATTGTAGAAGAAAAAAGTGATCTCTCCCTGTATTGCAGAGTATTGAATCCCGGGTTTGTAAAATCCAGAAAAAGTGTAAATGTTCCGGGAGTGAAAATCAGTCTGCCACCCCTCAACGATAAGGATATTGATTATATCCACTTTGCCATTGCGAATGATGTAGACTTCATTGCCCATTCATTTGTGAGGTGCAAAGAAGATGTGATGGCCATTCAATCGATCCTGAAAGAGCATCAGTCCAAGATTAAAATTATTGCCAAAATTGAGAACCAGGAGGGTGTTGATAATATTGAGGAGATTCTGAATCACGTTTACGGAATTATGGTTGCCCGCGGTGATCTTGGTATTGAGATACCCGGTGAAAAAATCCCCGGTATTCAGCGAATGCTGATTAATGCCTGCATACGCCGAAAAAAGCCGGTAATTATTGCTACTCAGATGCTTCATACCATGATTGAGCATCCAAGGCCTACCCGTGCCGAAATTTCAGATGTTGCCAATGCCATTTATACTGGTACTGATGCACTGATGCTTAGCGGAGAAACTGCTTACGGCCAATATCCTGTTGAGGCGGTGAGCATGATGACAAGAATTGCCATGGAAGTGGAAAATAATAAGGAATCTGAAGGAATCTATTCCATAACCTCTATCGATAATGAAATAGCCGCTTTTTTGGCAAATACTGCTTTTCATGCTTCAAAGGATCTGAAAATTAGTGCGGTAGTCATTGATACTTTAACCGGACGAACCGGACGTTACATGGCCGCATTCCGTAACCGAAATCCGGTTTTTGCCGCATGTTATTCGGTAAGAGTCATGCGCGAACTGGCCCTTTCGTATGGGATTTATCCATTTTACATGGATCCAAAAGAAAATACGGACACCTTTAAAAAGTCGGTTGTTTCTTACCTGCTGGATCATGGAGAGCTCGTCGGATCCGATCGTATCATTGTTGTAGGTGGATCTTTTGGCCCAAGGAAGGGTGCATCATTCCTGGAAATCAGCAAAGTTTCGGACCTCCTTCTTCATTAATGAGTACTCGATTCCGATAATGAGAAAATTCATAACCTGAGTTTTTGAAGGGACATGGATTTTTGCGAAATTCTCCAATATTTGTTATCGATTGAAATTGATGTACTTATCGTAATTTTCATTGTTTTTCCATTGAATATCGGACCCTTTTTTAGTGCTGGTTTTTAATTGGCATTCATATTGCTATTGAAAGATATAAAGAGCTAAACCTCCATTTATAAAAACGAAGTTATGGATATCAGGAAAACAATCTTTTTAGCAACCGTTCTGGGGTTTTCGGTGTTAGTGACAAATCACGTTTCGGCTCAAAAAATAGCCATCATCACTCCTTCAGCTGGCACCAATTATTATACCTCGGAAACGATACAGGTTAGTGCTGAAATATCAAATCCAGCTTATCTTCATGTTA
>CAIXKO010000757.1 GCA_903919925.1 uncultured Bacteroidota bacterium
CAGCACTCCTACCAGAGCATCCGGTTCCGGGCACCGAAGGGCGTCCATAGCTCGCTCCAAACGGTTATCCAGCTCCCAGGCATTGTGTAAATCAATCAGCTCGCTGAGTTCGCCCTGTCTGGCTATCAAACGATTCATCTCGTCATCATCCATCGGTTCCATAAACCTGTTATTCACCTCTTCATACTCTTTCAGGAGGTTAACAATCTCCTGAACCCCCTCTTCTACAGATTGACGCACCGTTTTGGTGTCATCGAGATGAGGCTCCTGCTCAAGCATCCCGATGGAAAACCCTCCGGCAAAAACAACCTCGCCCTGAATAGCAGTGTCCGTTCCGGCAATGATTTTCAACAGGGTGGATTTTCCAGATCCGTTCAACCCGATGATCCCGATCTTTGCACCGTAATAGAAAGACAGATATATATCTTTCAATATCTGACGATTAGGTGGAACTACCTTGCCCACGCCAACCATCGAAAAAATTATTTTGTAATCTTCAGCCATTTGAAAAAAGTTTTATCAAAGTTATAAATGAGTACTGCAAAAATGGTAAGCACCTGCCGGAGATCTGGCAGTTATGAACACTATTTAACCGGATCAGAACCCTCCTCAATTTTTATCGTCCATGCCCATTGACAAGGGATTTCACCGGGAAGTAAAGCCGGAACTTCTACCCGGATACCATCTTGAGTTCTCACCCAATTCAATGGTTTTCCAGTGCCCAGAAAGGTAATTTTAGCACTTTGCGATGGGCGAATATCATGAATTTCTATGCTTTCACGCGGATATTTCGGCAGTATGCAATAGAGGTTTTTTCCTTTACTGGTAAAAAAAACTTCTTGCACTGCTTTGCCTGCATCAGGATTAATTGTTTGTTTCAGGATAAAACCAGCTCCTGCATAATGCTGACCTTCTTTATCATATTTCTGTTCCCCGGCCGACCATTGGCAGCTGCGTATCCATTTCCGGGTTCCATAAATCGCTTCCCCGTTTACTTTCAGCCATTTTCCAACTTCCAGCAAACGGTCTTGCATAATCGGAGGTATCTTTCCTGTTGCATCCGGGCCGATATCGAGCAGCAGATTGCCGCCCCGTGAAACTATATCCGTCATCAGCAATATGATAGTTTGCGGACTGATGTAATCTTCAGCATCTTCCTGCCTGTTGTAACCGAATGAGAATCCCATTCCGCGGCACTCTTCCCAGGTTCGGTCGCTCTCAAAGGCCGGATCATATTCAGGTGAGAAAAAACCACCGTGCTTAAAGCGTATGCCTTTACCCCACCGGTCGTTGACTACCACATCCTCACCCGAACCGGATTCATTGTAAACCCAGGCTAGCAATTCGGGCGACTTCCAGGTTTCAGCGGTCTGGTCCCAATCCCCGTCCGACCAGATCACCGAAGGATGATAGCGGGTAATCAGGTCTTTAAACTGCGGATACATGTGATCGGAAACAAATTTATTGATATCTGATTTATAAAGAGGGTTATACCATTCATAAAGAGAATAATACAATCCCATTTTCACGGATGTTTTACGTACTGCGGTGGTCAGGTCGCCAATAAGATCGCGTTTGGGACCGGTTACCATGGAGTTCCACGGAAATCCCCAGGTTTTATTCGCTGTTTCATTTGGCCAGAGGCAAAAACCCTCATGATGCTTGGAGGTCAGAACGATATATTTTGCCCCGGCCTGCTCAAATAGTTGTGCCCACTCATCGGGGTTGAACAGCTCTGCCGTAAAATCTTTTACCAGGTTATAATACGAGCTGCCCTCTCCATATTTCTTGTTATGATAATCCACGATTTCATTTCCGGTAAACTTGCCATTTCCCCATAAAGTCTTTTGCTGCAGCCAGTACTGATACCATTCTGCATATGTTCCTTTTGGCGACCAGGCAGGAACAGAATAAATACCCCAATGTATAAAAATCCCGAACTTGGCATCCTGATACCATTGCGGGATCGGGCGACTGTCGATCGACTCCCAGGTGGGTTCGTACTTTTTTTGGGCGAACAACAATGACGACCAACAAATTGCAATGAGAATAAAGGCTAAACGTTTCATAAATTGACAATTACAATTAAACAAGCAATTTGATAAATATATAATTTTTCGCGGAATTCCAGGCCTTCTCCCAGTGATAGGTTGAGGAAAATACAGATGGCAACTTGGGGCTGGGCCAAAATCGATATGGGTAAATAGGGCAAGAGGGCAAGAGGGCAGAAAGGCAAGAAATAAAGGCTTTAAAATTCATGTAATATTTTGATTACAATCAACTTGTAACATTCTTACTTTTAATCTTTCCTTTCTGCCTTTCTGCCTTTCTGCCCTCCTGCCCTATTTTGCCCCAGCCCCCTTTCTATATTTAAAATTATGTTTATATTGTAATCGCAACAATGCTTATATTTTAACCAATCAGTACGAAACGCATATTTAGCGAGCGCAGCGAGCCATTTACCAAACACTATGAACCGTACCGTAGCCCATTTCGACCTCGACACCTTTTTCGTCTCAGTAGAGCGGCTCATGAACAGCAGCCTCCAGGGCAAGCCCGTGATCATCGGGGGCATGTCGGACCGCGGCGTGGTGGCCAGCTGCAGCTACGAGGCCCGCTCGTACGGCGTGCATTCCGCCATGCCCATGAAGATGGCCAAGCAGATGTGCAGCGACGGCATCTACATCCGAGGCGATATGGAAACGTACAGCAAGTATTCGCGCACCGTAACCGATATCATTGCCGACTCAGCCCCGGTGTACGAAAAGGCCTCCATCGATGAGCATTACCTGGATATCACCGGGATGGACCGTTTTTTCGGTTCCCTGAAATGGACCCACGAACTGCGGCAGCGGATCATCAAAGAAACCGGACTGCCCATATCCTTCGGGCTATCCATCAACAAAACCGTTTCCAAGATCGCCACCGGCATCGCCAAACCCAACGGAGAAAAGGAGGTGCCCGAGCCCGAAGTGCACAGTTTCCTGGCCCCCCTCTCGATTCAGAAGATTCCGATGCTGGGGCCGAAAACATACCAGCTGCTCCGGTCGATGGGCGTACTCACCATCCATACCCTCAGCGAGATCCCACCCGAAATGATGGAACAGGTGTTGGGAAAAAACGGCATCATCATCTGGAAAAAGGCCAACGGCATCGACCCCACCCCCGTGGAACCTTACTGGGAGCAGAAAAGCATCAGCTCCGAAAGCACGTACGAGCAGGATACCACCGATGTGGTGGAACTTAACCGTAAACTCATCACCATGGTGGAAAAAATCGCCTTCGAACTGCGCAAGCAAGAAAAACTCACCGCCTGTGTCACCGTAAAAATCCGGTACGCCAATTTCGATACCCATACTCTGCAGAAGCGAATCCCCTACACCAGCTTCGACCATGTGCTGATCCCCATCGTCAAAGAGCTATTCAAAAGATTGTATACCAGGAGAATGCTAGTCAGGCTCATCGGCGTCCGATTCAGCGAACTCGTCCACGGCACCCAGCAGCTCAACCTCTTCGAGGACACCCCCGAGCAGGTTAATCTATACCTCGCCATGGATAAACTCCGGCTGCGCTACGGCAGCGACGCGATAAAACGCGCCATCGGAGTGCCGTAGGAAAGCTGCGGACTGCCTACTGCATTGGTGGACGCAAGTATGCGTCCCTACACACTACCCTCTGGCGGACTGCTGACTGCTGACTGCCTACTCCCTCTTAAATTCCTCGATCAGCATCGTCAGGTTCCGTACCAGCGGACGCGACTTCTTGCGCCAAACCAGGTAGCCTATGAGATAGGAAATTCCCATAATGGCATAATATCCGGCTTGTATCACCAAAATAATGGTTAAAAGGCTCCATGAGGCTGGCCAGGTTCGCTCAGCCAATGCCCAGGTTACAACGATATCGCATGTTAAAACTATGAAAACAAGAAACCACATTTTCCCGGGCCGGAGCAATTTGTGCCTTTCTCGAGCATCTTCGAGCATTTTTAAAATCGGTGCCGAATAGTCAACCTGATAGGTTTTCCGATAATGATATCGGAAGAATATGGCGGCAATCACGAAAATCAACACATAAATAACCCCCTGTATCCGATTTGCCAAAGTCAGTTCCGGATCAGGATTCAGAATCATGAGCCCCAGATAGAATACCGCAAACACTACGTATAGAATAAACATGCGATACATCAAACGCGTATTCTTGCTGTCGAGCCGCTTTAATTGATCAACAACCTGATCGAGGTGCGGAACCTCACCGTCAGGAAAAATTTTTCTTTTAATAGTCATACTGTCCTCCTTTCACTTTTTCACGGAGCTCTTCTTTAATCCGGTGAATCTTTACCCGGACATTACTCTCCGTAATTCCAACAATTTCAGCAATCTCCTTGGTACTGAGATCTTCCAGAACCAGCGACATGATAATTTTGTCCACAACAGAAAGCCCATTAATAAGATCTGACATCAACTCGAGCTGCTTCTCCTGTACCCTCGGCGTTTCATCATCACCTGCCAGGTTGGCCGCTTTCCCTTCATCCAGGTAGGTGTTGAAATTGAGATACTTATTCTTCTTGTTCACAAATGAGAGGGCTGTATTTACAGCAATCCGGTAAACCCAGGTCGACAACTGTGAATCTCCTCTGAATTTTTCCAGCCCCTTCCAAACATTGATCAGAATCTCCTGGTACAGATCCTCGGCATCGGCAGTAATCCCGGCATAGTAGCGGCATACTGACCGGATCCGGCTCTGGTTCGCTTCGATGATCTGCTTGTACTGCGTGTCTCTGCTATTCATGTCGCTTTTCAGTTCTCAAGTTTGACTATGGACAGATTGTAATGTTACAAAAGAAATTACCCTATTCAAAAAATCGGGGGTACACTTTGCTGCTTCCATGCAAAATTCAATTAATATTCTTATATTATAATCGTTAATTTGTTTATATTTTAATCATTACTTGTAAATCGCGTCATGTCCGCTTCACGCTTCTCTCCTGTCACTCGTCACCTCTTCAGTCACTTGTCACTTGTCACTTCTTCAATCACTCGTCACAAAAGACACACAATTATGCGTCTCTACGATCTTGCTTTTCACGTTTCACACTTCATGTCACTAATCACTCTTCATTAGCCACTTCCCGTGTACCTTAACTGCCATTCCTACTTCAGCCTCCGCTACGGAACGCTCCCGATCAACGATCTGGTAGAGGAAGCCATGAAAAACGGTATTACTGCCCTAACCTTAACCGATATCAACAACTCCACAGGGATACCCGATTTCATAAAGGCCTGCCTTAAAGCCGGCATCAAGCCCATTACCGGCATCGAATTTCATACGGATGATAATCTCAGGTATGTCGGAATAGCGCGCAACCGCGAGGGAATGCGTGAACTGAATGATCTGCTCACCCAGCATAATATTTCCGGAAATCCCCTGCCCGACCGGCCCGATAATCTTGATAACTGCTTGATCGTTTATCCTTTGAGCGCATATCCTAAAGCCCGCCTCCGCGATAATGAATGGGTGGGTATCCGGATGCGCGAAACCCGTAGACTGATCAGTTCTGAATTTAAGTCCAACCAGTCGAAACTGATCCTCATGCATCCGGTTACCTTTGCCGATACCGATGGATATCAGCTTCATCGAAACCTTCGGGCCATCGATCATAACACATTATTGTCCAAGCTTAATGGAAACCAAACCGCTGATCCCGGGGAGCGGTTCTGGCCGGTTCATGAACTCAAGGCTGCTCTCTACGATTATCCCCGGATCATCCAGAATACCCTTCAGGTTATCGCCCAATGTGAAGCAACATTTGATTTTACTACTGTCAAAAATAAACAGGCATTCACCGGTAACAGCCGCGATGATTATCACCTGCTCTCTAAACTGGCGATGGATGGCGTAATGCACCGTTATGGCAAAAACAACGGGGAGGCCATCCAGCGGGTCCAAAAAGAACTTGACATCATCGCCCGCCTCGGTTTCTCAGCTTATTTTCTGATCACCTGGGATATTATCAGGTATTCTATGTCGCGCGGATTTCATCACGTGGGTCGCGGATCCGGAGCTAACTCCGTAGTTGCTTATTGCTTGAAAATCACTGATGTTGACCCAATCGACCTCGACCTTTACTTTGAGCGATTTATCAACCCCCGCCGCACCAGCCCCCCGGATTTCGATATCGATTACTCCTGGAAAGACCGCGATGAAGTGCAGGATTATATCTTTAAACGTTACGGTTATCTCCACACGGCTTTGCTCGGAACCATGTCAACCTTTCGTGGCAAATCGATTATCCGCGAACTGGGTAAAGTGTACGGTTTGCCCAAAGCAGAAATCGACAGGCTGATCGATGAACCGGACAGCCCACTGAATAATACGGAGATGATTCGCCATATCCGCGAAATCGGCTCCAAAATGACCGATTATCCCAATCTACGAAGCATTCATGCCGGAGGAGTTCTGATTTCCGAAGAACCAATCACCTACTTCACCGCTCTAGATATGCCTCCAAAAGGTTTCCCTACCACCCAATGGGATATGTATGTCGCCGAAGATATCGGCTTCGAGAAACTGGATATCCTCAGCCAGCGCGGTATCGGGCATATTCATGAGGCAGTGGAAATCATCCGCGAAAACCGGGGGATCAGTATCGATATCCATCAGGTCGATAAGTTTAAAAAGGATGAACGGGTAAAAAAACTACTCAAAGTCGGAGAAACAAACGGGTGCTTCTATATCGAAAGCCCTGCCATGCGGGGCCTGCTGAAAAAACTCCGCTGCGACGACTACCTCACACTCGTGGCCGCCAGTTCAATAATCCGCCCGGGCGTGTCCAGCTCGGGTATGATGCGGGAATATATCTTCCGGTTTAACAACCCCGGGAAATTCACCTATCTGCACCCGGTTATGGAGCAACAGCTAAAAGAAACTTACGGAGTTATGGTTTATCAGGAGGATGTCCTCAAAGTCTGCCACCACTTCGCCGGTCTCGACCTTGGCGATGCCGATGTGCTCCGACGGGCGATGAGCGGGAAATACAGATCGAAGGATGAATTTCAACGCATCGTGAATAAGTTTTTCCAGAACTGCCAGGAAAAAGGCTATTCCGAGGAGGTTACCCGGGAGGTCTGGCGACAGATAGAATCATTCGCTGCTTACTCGTTCTCCAAGGC
>CAIXKO010000758.1 GCA_903919925.1 uncultured Bacteroidota bacterium
CATTTATCAACCCCAAATAGTTTAATACAAGAGTTTTAACCAGAAAAATTTAAACATCATGAGAAAACATATTTTTAACGCAGGTCCGTGTATCCTGCCCGATGTTGTTCGCGAAAATACGGCTAAAGCAGTTATTGAACTCGGTACCAGCGGTCAGTCCATTATGGAAGTATCACACCGTGGGAAAGATTTTGAAGCCATCATGAAAGAGACTACTGTTCTCCTGAAGGAGCTTCTCGAAATCCCGGAAGGTTATTCAGTTCTATTCCTGGGCGGTGGCGCGAGCCTCCAGTTTGCCATGATCCCGTTTAATTTCCTCAACAGTAAAGCTGCTTACCTGAATACCGGTACCTGGGCATCAGGTGCAATCAAGGAGGCACGTTTGTTTGGAGAAGTCAATGTCCTGGCTTCATCCGAGGATAAAAATTTCAGCTATTATCCCAAAAACTACGCTATCCCTACAGATGTTGATTACTTCCATATCACGACCAATAACACCATTTTTGGTACTGAACTCCTGACCGATCTTGATTCCCCGGTACCTCTGATCGCCGATATGTCATCAGACATACTGAGCCGCCCGGTTGATGTTTCAAAGTATGCCATGATTTACGGTGGTGCCCAAAAGAACATGGGCCCGGCAGGTGTTACGGTAGTGATCATTAAAAATGAATTGCTCGAAAGGGTTACCCGTACCAATATCCCCACCATGCTCAAATACCGTGTGCATGTTGATAATGACTCGATGAAGAATACCCCTCCGTGCACGGCTATATTTACCGTTCGAGAGGTTTTGAAATGGGTTAAATCTGTTGGGGGATTGAAAGAAATGGATCGCAGGGCACAGGAAAAGGCCGATCTGCTTTACAATGCCATCGACTCCAGTAAGGTCTTTGTTGGCACAGCCGCTAAAGAGGACCGCTCCAGAATGAATATCTGCTTTGTTATGAAAGATGGCTATCAGGATAAAGAAGCTGATTTTAATACACTTGCAACCTCTAAGGGAATTGTTGGAATTAAAGGACACCGCTCCGTCGGCGGGTTCAGAGCTTCATGCTATAATGCACTCGATATTGCCAGTGTTCAGGTGCTGGTTGATGCGATGAAAGAATTTGAATTGTCAATCGTTTAACCATCTATCGGAGCTATGAAAAAAGTATTAGTTGCCACCGATAAACCATTCGCACCAGTAGCCCTTAAGGGAATACGCGAAGTGGTTGAAAATGCTGGCTATACATTGCTGCTGTTGGAAAAGTATACTACCCCTGAACAACTGTATGAGGCAGTTTCCGAGGCTGATGCGGTAATTATCCGCAGCGATCTTGTTACCCGGGAAGTTCTGAATGCCGGAAAAAACCTGAAAATAGTGGTTAGGGCCGGTGCAGGTTATGATAACGTAGATCTGGCTGCTGCATCTGAAAAAGAGGTGGTAGTGATGAATACACCCGGGCAAAATTCCAATGCGGTTGCCGAACTCGCTCTCGGTATGATGGTTTTTGGCGCCCGTGGATTTTTTAGCGGCAAATCAGGCACCGAATTGAAAGGTAAAAAGATTGGTATTCATGCCTTTGGCAATGTTGGGAAATATGTTGCAACGATCGCAAAAG
Organism: uncultured Bacteroidota bacterium; assembly: GCA_903919925.1. GTDB lineage: Bacteria > Bacteroidota > Bacteroidia > Bacteroidales > UBA12481 > UBA12481. The sequence continues at coordinate 1,608 of CAIXKO010000758.1, forward strand.
GGTTTGGGATGGATGTTTATGCATACGATCCTTATGTTCCCAAGCACGATATTGAAGCCAGTGGGGTAAAACCGGTTGATACCGCAGAGGACTTGTACAAAACATGTCAGTACATTTCACTGCACATGCCGGCTAACGAAAAAACGAAAAAATCGATCGGAGCCAGCCTTCTTACTCTTATGCCCAATGATGGTGTGGTAGTCAATACCGCTCGCAAAGAGGTCATTGATGAAGAAGGCCTCATTCAGATCATGGAACAGAAATCTAAGTTTCAGTATCTGAGCGATGTTGCCCCGGATGCAATCGAAACCTTTCAAACTAAATTTGCCGGAAGATTCTACTCCACTCCTAAAAAAATGGGTGCCCAAACAGAAGAGGCCAATACCAATGCCGGTATCGCCGCCGCTGAACAAATCAGGGACTTTTTCGAAAAAGGGGAGCGTAAGTATCAGGTTAATAAATAGTTGCTAGATTTTTAGTTTCCCACCAAATCCAATTACTAATTTTTTCCCCTCATGGCCCTTTTAAAACCTTTCAAAGGAGTTCGCCCACCCAAATCCATAGCCCATTTAGTGGCCTCCCGCCCTTATGATGTTCTGAACTCGAATGAGGCCCGCGCAGAGGCTGCTGGTAATGAAAAATCGCTGCTCCATCTGATCAAGCCGGAAATAAATTTTACCCCGGCTATCGACGAGCATGAGGCGGTGGTTTATGAAAAAGCTGCTGAAATGTTCGAAGTTTTTCAGCGCAATGGATGGCTGGCTCAGGATGAAAAGGACTGCTACTATATTTATGCCCAAACCATGAACGGCATTACCCAATATGGTTTGGTAGGCTGCGCCGGTGTTCAGGATTATATCGATGGAATCATTAAAAAACACGAACTAACACGGCCCGATAAAGAGGAAGACCGGATGAAGCACGTTCGCATCACCAGGGCAAATCTGGAGCCGGTGTTTTTTACCTATCGTGCTGATCCTGATTTGGATGGTATTGTGAGTTCCTGGGTGGCCAATCATCCGGCTGAATACGATTTTACTTCGTCTGATCATATTGGCCATCACTTTTGGATTATCGACAACGATGAGATTATTAATCAGATAACCAACCTGTTTGCAAAAATTCCATATACTTATGTAGCCGATGGTCATCACCGTACTGCTGCCGCTGCTTTAGTAGGCAACGAATTTTGTAATTCGAATCCCGATCATGATGGAACCGAGGAGTATAACTACTTCCTTGCCGTTCATTTTCCGGATAAACAATTGAGAATCATCGATTACAATCGGGTGGTGAAAGATCTTAACGGTTTGAGTGTTGAGGAACTTCTTGAAAAGCTGGCGGTAACTTTTACTGTTCAAAACCTGGGATCTGAAATTTACAAACCTGACTGCCTTCACAACTTCGGGCTCTATCTGGATAAAAATTGGTACAGTCTTACCGCCAGGCCGGGCACTTATAACGACCTTGATCCTATTGGTGTTCTGGATGTTACCATCAGTTCTGATTTGATTCTCAGGGACATTCTAGGTATTCACAATCTGAGAACGGATAAACGAATTGATTTTGTTGGCGGAATCCGCGGCCTGGGAGAGTTGCAAGCCCGGGTTGACTCTGGCGAAATGGCCCTGGCGCTTGCCTTGTATCCTGTTTCTATGAAGCAGCTCATGGACATTGCGGATACAGGTAACATAATGCCCCCAAAAACCACCTGGTTTGAACCTAAACTGCGCAGCGGTCTGGTGATTCATAAACTTTAGGAAGCGATGATAGACGCATAGGCAGTTCCCTGCTCAGGAGCCTGCACCAGACCTGCCTGATCCCGGACTATAATATCGGTCATGTCTCCGGCATTATATCCCTACAGGGTAGACTGTAGCACCGGGATTTATCCCGGTGACGGTACCCCACCAACCCCAGTGCAGGCTCCCCGGTGACGGTGCCCCACCAACCTCAGGCGGACGGCGGATTGTCAATAGGTCACACGCAATTATGCATCTTTTATATAACCGGTCTTTAAGTACCCACCCCAATCCCTCCCTAAAAAAGGGAGGGGCTTCTCTCCGATGTAAATTTGGAGCTCGTTCCCCCTCCCTTTTTTAGGGAGGGGGCAAGGGGGTGGGTACTTTAAACGCCTATGCACTAATAGTTTGCGGGTTATTAGGTTTGAGGCAATATGGCAGCATGATGGGGGTCTCTACACGCTACTCTCAGGCCCACTGCCCATTGCCTACTTCCCCCCGAACCGCTCACCCAAAACCTCCGCTAACGGAACCCTCCGGATCAACGACTCCACCCAGGCGGTGAAATCAAAAATCATCAGAATCTGCTTCTCAAAAACATCCTGCCGGATCTCCGTAAATTCCTTTAAAACCCGATCCAGCAATTGCTGCCGCTTATGCCCTAATGGGGGCAATTCCTTACTCAGAAAATTGAAAAGAAATCGCTCAATCTTA
>CAIXKO010000759.1 GCA_903919925.1 uncultured Bacteroidota bacterium
ATCGGTTAATCGGGGGAGCACTTTTACCACAGATTGCATCTGACTCATTATTAACCCCGGGATTTATCCTGGGGCTCCTCACCATGCCGCACTACTCCATACCGCCTCACTCCAGATCACTCAATCCTGGTTTTATAGCGGAAATGACCATTACGTGAACGGCTATGCCCCTTCCCCCTTCCCCCTTCCTCCTTCCCTTTCTCCCCTTTCTCCCCTTTCTTCCCTTACTTTACCCTTTACCATTTACCCTTTACCCTTCACCCTTCCCCCAAGGCATCGTATTAATAACTATCTTTATGGTTGAAAGGCGCCTGGATAAGTGAAATAGTCAAACAAGTATTCTTCTCCAGGTCAAATCCCTTCCTAATTATACAATTGTCAGATAATAAATTAGATAGCTCTTCTTTGCGCCAAAAGCCGAAGATATGCTGAATGGATCGGCATCACTCAGTAGCCGTTTAAGCCATTCGTATTCCGAGGCTGATAACCTTAAACTCATTCACGAGCTCGAAGTGCATCAGATTGAGCTGATCATGCAAAACGAGGAACTGATTCTGGCAAAAGAACGGGCAGTAGAGCTGGCAACTGAAAAATATGCTGATTTGTACGATTTTGCCCCATCAGGTTATTTTACACTTTCAGTAAAAGGAGAGATTACTGAGTTAAACCTGTGCACCTCGATGATGCTTGGCAATGAGCGTAAATTTTTATTAAACAAGCCTTTTGCTTCTTTTGTTTCTGTAGAGACGAGGCCAATATTCGATAGTTTTCTTGAAGAGACATTTGCTGGTAAAATTAGGGCAGAATGCGATATTTCCCTTTCAACCACTGCCAATGTGCCCCTGTATATTCACCTTATCGGTACCGCAACCAACGATGGAAGCCAATGTTTAGGGACCGCAGTTGACATTACCGAACGGAAAAAATCTGAGCAGGAAATCCTTGGCCTAAACGCGAACCTCGAATTCCGGATAGCTGAGAGGACTTACCAATTAGCCGAAAGTAATGCAAAACTGGAGCAGGAAAATGCTGAACACCTTAAAACGTCGATTGCACTGCAAGAATCACTTGATCGGCTAAATAAAATTGCAGACCGGGTCCCCGGAGTTGTTTATCAATACCGGGTGAACCCTGATCGCTCTTCTTGTTTTCCTTATGCCAGCAATGGCATCCACAATATTTACCATGTGAGTCCCAATCAGGTAATCCATGATGCTTCGGCTGTTTTAGCCAGGCTTCACCCGGATGATTCAGAAGGGGTTGCTGCTTCTATTATGGTTTCGGCAAGAGACCTGGTTCTTTGGCTGCATGAATATCGTGTAATATTCGATGATGGTACGGTGCACTGGTTATCAGGGAATGCCATGCCAATGCAGGAGGCTGACGGCTCGGTTTTGTGGCATGGATTTATTACCGATATCACCGGACGTAAGCAGGCTGAGGATGAATTGAAACTGGTATCCTCCCGGCTGGCATTGGCCACTCGTGCCGGTGGAGTGGGAGTATGGGACTATGATATAGCCAGCAACACACTGGCGTGGGACCATCAGATGTTTGCACTATACGGCATAAAAAAAGAGGACTTCGGGGGCGCTTATGAGGCTTGGCAAATAGGACTGCACCCTGACGATGCTGTGCGTGGTGATGCAGAAATCCAGATGGCCATACGTGGCGAAAAAGAATTCAATACCGAGTTCAGGGTAGTTTGGCCAAACGGGACTATCCGCAACATCCGGGCCCTGGCAACCCTTCATCGCGATGAATCTGGAAATCCAAAGCGCCTGATCGGTACCAACTGGGACATTACTGCCCAGAAACATACGGAGGAAAGCATCAGCCTGGCCAGAAACGAAGCCGAGAAAGCCAATCAGGCCAAGAGTGAATTCCTCTCCCGAATGAGCCATGAGTTGCGTTCACCCATGAACTCGATTCTTGGCTTTGCCCAATTGCTTAATATCAGTGAACTCAACCCCAGACAAATGAAAGGGGTCCATTATATATTATCCAGCGGGAAACACCTGCTCAATCTGATTGATGAAGTACTCGACATTTCACATATCGAATCCGGCAGAGTCACACTTTTGCCCGAACCTGTTCAGCTAAACGGTATTATTGAAGAAATAATGGATATGTTTCATCCATTAACCAATACCCGTGAGATTAAACTTGAATTGGAAGAATCGCCTGCCAATCAGCTGTTTGTCATGGCGGACAGGAAACGGCTTAAACAAGTATTAATAAACCTGCTCAGCAATGCGGTAAAATACAACAGGCATGGCGGCTCCATAATTGTCAAAACCGAAACGGTTCCGCAGACGGATGCAAGTATCTTTTCTGTCCGGATATCGGTAACGGATACCGGTTTTGGAATTCCTCCCGAAGGTATCCCAAAACTTTTTACCCCCTTCGAGCGAATTGGAGCAGAAAATTCTGAAGCGGAGGGCACCGGACTGGGACTGGCCATTGTTAAAAAACTTATGGAAGCAATGGATGGAGAGGTTGGGGTGAATAGTATTGTTGATCAAGGAAGTACATTCTGGATTGAACTGCCAACAACCGAAAAACAGATCAGCTGGAAAAATCAACACGAGGATAACATAAAACTAACCGCGGAGTTGGTTGTAGCAAACAAGGAGATAGCTTTTCAAAATGAAGAGATAGCTTTTCAAAATGAACAAAAATCAAAGCGGGCAGAAGAGTTGATTGTCTATAAACGGGACCATTCCAGGGAAAACGAGGTTGGATAAAGGACGGGTTCAGCTGCAGTTCGTGTAAGCAGGGCCATTTTGTATATCGTCCTTTTTTACGGGTTGTGGATCAGAGTATTGGAACCGGCTCAGCATTGTATATATTGAAACCTCGCAGAACAGATTTGCTTTATACACATTTGTATTATACCTTTGTGTATAATAACAAGTAGTATAAAATGAATGTTTCCCCGTTTCAGTACGGTAAAATCGTTTCGGAGCATACTTTCGTTAACCGAGTCCGGGAGAAGGAGCTTCTGATCCAGCATTTTAAGAGTGGTATCAATACCATTCTGATCTCTCCCCGGCGATGGGGCAAAACCTCACTGGTCAAGGAATCCATTCGGTTAACCCGGGAGCAAGGCATCAGATTTGTCTTTATTGATCTGTTTTCGATACGTGACGAGCAGGAGTTTCTGACCACTTTTGCCCGTGAAGTAATGAAGGCAACGATGAACAAACGTGGGGAATTGCTGAAAGAGGCCAGGGGCTGGTTCAGGCAACTGCTTCCGGTAATTTCGTTCGGGATCGATCCATCAAGCGAAATATCCATAAAGTTCAACTGGGAGGAAGCACAGAAACATCGGGATGAAATCATCAATCTTCCCGAAATCATTGCAAAAAAGAAGAAATTACGAATTGTTGTCTGCTTAGATGAATTTCAGAATATCGCCAGGTTTCAGGAGAACCTTTCAATAGAAAAAGAGCTCAGGTCATGCTGGCAGCATCATGAAAGCGTAACCTATTGCCTGTTCGGTAGTAAACGTCACATGATGATGGAGCTGTTTAATGAATCGGAACGCCCGTTTTATCGTTTTGGCGACATGATCCTGTTGGAAAAGATAGCAACGGCAGAGTGGATGCCATTCATTAGCAGCCGGTTTTCCGAATCCGGAAAGATAATTTCCTTAGAGCAGGCTGAATCAATCATCTGCAAGATGAAGAATCATCCATATTATGTTCAGATGTACTGCGATTATGTTTGGACTTTGTCGTCCGGGCCGGTTACCGAAGAAATACTGGAAACGGCTTTGGGAGAAATGATTGGCCACACCTCATTTTTGTTTCAGGAAGACCTGGAAAACCTGAGTCTTACCCAGTTAAATCTGCTGAAAGCAATTTCAGCCGGGGAAACTCAACTAACCTCAAAAGCCGTTATGGACAAATACAGGCTTGGAACACCCCACAATGTATCGAGAAATAAAAAGGTGTTGGAGTTTAAAGATATTATTGATAATCAAGAGAATAAAATTTCCTTTCTCGACCCTTTGTTTGAAATCTGGCTGAAGAAAATATTTTAACTCAAAAGTGCGGCATAATACGCCCCTTCGGGATTGAGTTGAATAAGCCGGGCCCCATAATAAGCCTCAAACCTGACCAAGGGTGATAAGCAGTATTATTAAATTGTTAAATCAGAAAGTTTCGCAAACCTATTGATTTCCTATTGCCTATTTTCGCCATAAAAATCTGTTGCTTATGCCATTGTCATTTGAAATTCTGAAATCGGATGAATCTGTTCTGGTTATTGCCGTAAAGGGCGAGCTGGATACCTTTAATCTATCCAATCATGAAGCTAAATTTCATGCGCTGCTGAACAATCAAAAAAGCCCGGTAATTCTTGATTTTTCAGAAGTCACCTATATGTCCTCGCTGGGTATCAGGATGATATTGGTTGCGTCGAAGGATCTTAAGCGCAACGGATTTAGTCTTAAGATCGAAAATCCTAACGAAGAAGTGGAGAAAGTTCTGGTTATGACGGGTTTTGGTTCCTTTCTGCAATAATATGCCGTTCCGGGCAATCGGGTCGTGAAACGTCTTCCTCTTACCGCTTCACGCTTCACGTACATCGTGTCACTCGTCACTCCTCACTCGTCACTTCTTCCGTCAACCTAAGGATTTATTTGGCTTTTTGAAGGAGAGTTTCCATCAATTTCAATGTTCCCATATGATGGCATTGGTGGGTGGGATGGAGGTCGGTGGACGCAAATATGCGTCCCTACGAAGCATCGCGCGGTTCGGACGCATATTTGCGTCCGGTTCAATCATTATGCGGGATCCGTAGGGACGCATAATTGCGTCCATATATTTGTATGCATTTCTATCCAATTCAATGCTTCCGTAAGATGGCATCGGTGGGCAGGATGGAGGATGGTGGGCTCAAATATGCGTCCATTGAAGTTTATCGGCTGAAATCCAAAACGGGTCCGGGAATCTCTAACTCCTTTAATACTTTAAACAACAAAAGGGA
>CAIXKO010000760.1 GCA_903919925.1 uncultured Bacteroidota bacterium
AGCGATGCTTTAACTCCGTTTTCATAATAAAATTTGGCTGTTCCATTAACCGACCATCCCTTTACAGCGGCTTCAGAAAGGATAAAGCTCACCTCGGCTGCCGACATCATCCTGGCTTTTAGCAACGCACCCGAAGCCTGCTTGTACATACTGTTGATGTGCGATACATGCGGATTTAGCGGTGCCTGCTCCAGATTAGGGCACAAATTGTAGGATTGTGGAATAATGGACCATGCCGGTGGCATTCCCACATACTCCGGATCCAAATCAAGCGGGGCTCCGAAAGTTGCTGTGTAATTGTCCGCAACATTCTGAGCAATAACACGCTTCCCACCAATAATCTCATCAAAATTATCGGGTCTCGCGGGATCAATAACAATAGGTGTTTCAATTTTATTTGCCCATACCGGTAACCGTGGATCACTCAATGCCTGAAGAACTTCCACCAAAGTGGAACACATTTTCAACCTGCGGTAATTAGTTTCACTAATATCATAAGTGGTGTTACAAGGCCAGGCATCACTTCCGCTGTTTCCAACATAGCCAAAGCCGGCATCATCTGCTGCATCAAGCATTACAGGATATTGATCGGGATGAGTGGCAATCTTTTCTATTCCAGCCTGTGCAATCGCAGGCTCCTTAGCTGAGATTCTCATGTAATACCGGAGAGCCAGCGAGTTGGCGAGTTTCTGCCATTTTGCAACTTCACCATGATAAAGCACATCCTGCATGGAATTGATTTCCTTATACTCGCTCTGCCCTTTGGATAACAATGTATTTGCAGTATCGAGTGAGGCAAGGATACCGATATAAATATCCTTTTGGGAATCGAAAGCCGGTTTTAGATTCGCTCCGCCGAGTTCTCCCTTCAGTGCCTTTGAATAAGGTGCATCGCCCCATAAATCAGCAATTAAGCCAAAATTATAAGCCTTTAAAACCAGTGCAGCTCCCTCGTGAAACTCAAGTCCCAGTGTCCGCGATTTATTCAGCAATTCCTCAGCATTCCGCAAAATTCCATAGTTGCCTGACCAATCCTGATTCGACCAGTCATATCCATCGTGACCACCACCCCAGCCGTCTTTTTGGGTATGTTGCATTACGCCTGCTATATCACCAAATCCTAAACCTACCATAGTTTGTCCTGTATAGGTAATAACCGTACTAATCAATAGATTAGGATGCGCCTTTGCAGGGTCCACCCCGTTTGGGTTAACATTTATTTCTTCGAGATTCTGGCATGAGATCATAAATACCAGAAACAGGATGAAAGCGGGAATTTTATTTTTTATTGTGTTCATAATATCAAATTTTAACATATCAGATTTTAACAATTTCTAAAAAGTGATGTCAATTTTAAAACCGATCGGGGTGACCCAAGGTTCCACATTATATCTTTCGATTCCCTGCTTAAACTGGGTTCCTCTTCTTCCTTCAGTGGAAGACTCAGCCTGGAAAGCACGTTCCGGATCTAAACCAACCGTATTCTTGGTCCAAAGCATGATGTTCCTGCTATAAATAGCCACTGAAATGTTCTGAATTTTACCCAATCTGTTAAGAACACTTTGAGGTACCTGATAGCTTAGTGAAATTTCCCTTAGTTTAACAAAATCGGCATCAAACATGGATGGTTTGGCAAATCCCCATGCATAACTAACTATATAAGGTGCATAAGGCAGCACATTATTTTCCCCTAAATTTTCGATATAGGTTACTCCGCCTTTACCATCGGAAACCGCTACTACGCCAGGAACAAAAGTACCGTCGCTCACATAAACACCGCTGTAATTCTCTCTGAATCCGCCATATTCAGCGGTTGGTCCACCAACAACATGAAAACCATTTTTAATATAAATGTCCTCATTTGCAACCAGCCAGTCGCGCAGTTCCCTTCCGGTCCGGCCACCAGGATTAATCGTGTTATCGAGCCATAACTGCGAGTTTCCATCCTCAGCCATATACCGTTGTGTTTGAGAAATAAACTGTCCGCCATTTCTCCAATCGATGGTGAAATTCAAAGAAAATGCTTTGTAGGATAATGATGATTGCAAACCCAGAATAAAATTCGGGTTATAATTTCCGATTTTATTTTTAGTATCCTCTATCTGAATCTGTTGCCATTCCAGTTCCGACCCGATAATCGGGTATCCGAAATAGGGAGAATTCTTATCCGTTACGGTAAGTATTTCAGCATCATAGATAGTTCCTATCTCGTCACCAACATAGGACCAGGCACCTCCGTTAGCATCTTCCCAGAATTTAATTACATCAATTCCCTCGGCAATTTCCAGCAGTCTGGTGCGATTGCGGGTAAGGTTCGCATTAAGATCCCATGTCCAGTTTTTAGTTTTAATGGGAGTACCTCCAAACATAAATTCCCAGCCCTTACTTTCAATTAATCCGGCGTTGATATTAACTGCATCGGAACCTGTGGAGCTGGCAACCGGAATATTTCTTAATATCTGGTTACGATTTTGCACCTGATAATAGGTCCCTTCAAATCTGATTCTGTTTTGGAATAATCTAACATCAATACCAATTTCCTTTGAGGTAGCCTCTTCCGGTTTCAAATTAGGTGTCAGTATCTGTCCCGATTTGGCCAATCGGGTGGCATCGCCCCATTGTCCGGCATTACCGTAAGTATTGTACAACTGATAAGGATCCGTATCGTTACCGGCTTTTGCCCAGCCGCCCCTAACCTTTAGAAGGTCTACATTACCGCCAAGGTCAACCATCTGATTAACCAGCAAACTCAGTGAGGCTGATGGGTAAAAATAGGATTGATTTTCTTTTGGCAGGGTACTCGACCAATCGTTTCGTGCGGTTAAATCGAGGAAGATCATGTCTTTCCAAGCCAGGTTGGCTAATCCGTAAACACTGTAAATGGCCTTTTGCGACCAGCCGTTGTAGTAGGAAAGGGATCCTGATTTTATATTGCTTACTGTATAAACATTAGGCACGATCAGTCCTGCACCCGACATAGATGAGTTGCTGATTACGGCACCTTTTTTATATAAATTGTTACCTCCGGCCGAAAGTGATAGATTGAAATTATTCAGCTGTTTGGTGTAGGTACCGAGGAAATCGATGTTCTGCTCAAAGCTGTTCATGTCCTGAATACCGTATGAGCCGTTATTGGGTTCCTTGGAATATCCCGGGGCGATTTTGGATTCGCGGGTTTCCGAAAACTTATCGAGCGAATAGCGGGCCATCAAACTAAATTCCTTTGATATTTGCCAATCGGCTTTTAAATTCCCAAAAATCCTATCGCGGTTAAAACTATTATTTACCTCGTATGCCAGATAATATGGGTTTTCATAAGTTCCGTTGAAAGGAGTTCTTTGAACCATACCCTCGAGCCCTGGTTCCCAATATTTTTGCAGGTCATAGATATCGGTATTTTGAGGGGTATTGTATGCCCATTGCAGTGGGTTGGTGCCTCGGTTGCTCGATGGGCGGTTATTTGACCACGACCGGTTTATGTTGATATTGGAGCTAACGGTCAGGTTATCGCGCACCTTAATGGAAGTAGCCGCAGTGAGGTTATTCCTGAATAAATCGGAATTAGGAACAATCCCTTTATTACCCATTGTAGTTACCCCGATCCGGTAATTCATTTTTTCCGTATTGTTGGAAACAGAAACTCCGTTAGTGGTGGTAATACCGGTTTGAACAAAGTTAGCCACGTTATTCGGATGCGATACCAGCTCGGTAGGAATCTGAACTCCGTTAGCATCGCGGGGGCTATTCCACTGTACAGCAAAGTATTCCTTATCCAGTTCAATACCGCAACCTGCGGCTTCAGCCGGGTTAACGCGCATCACGTAACCGGGAGGAAGATCTTCAGGTGTGAAGGAAAAATAACCGGTTGCAAATTTCTTTTGAACCCCGAAAAATCCGGTTGGTTTGTCGAAAACCGTGTTAGAACTTACGGTAACCTGAACACCTTTGTTCTTCTTTCCGGATTTTGTAGTCACCAAAACCACTCCGTTACCGGCTCGTGACCCGTACAAAGCTGCAGCACTGGGGCCCTTTAATACGGTAACACTCTCAATATCATCCGGGTTAATATCAGAAATTGCATTCCCATAATCCACACGGTTATCGCTTCCAAATCCGGAAACATTGTTCAATGTGTTAACAATGGGTACTCCGTCGATCACAAACAGTGGCTGATTATCGTTGCTTAACGATTTTGCGCCCCTGATCACCATACTCACCGATGAACCTGTTCCCCCGGTTGAGTTGATCTGAACACCGGAAACCTTACCGGCCAGTGAGTTAATAGCATTTTCCTGTACCACTCTGCCCATATTTTCACCGCTTACCCTGCCAACTGAATAACCGAGCGATTTTTCCTTGCGGGTAATACCCAAAGCCGTAACTACCACCTCATCAATGGCTGTAACATCCTCGGCAAGTTCAACATTAACAATATTGCGGCCCTGGACCGGAACTTCAATTGTGCCAAATCCGACGAAAGAGAATATCAGAACCGCATTATTATCTGCCACTTCAATTCTATAGGCACCTTCAGCATTGGTAAATGCACCGGTTTGAGTTCCTTTTATTTGTATAGTTACCCCTGGTAAACCGGTTTTATCTGATTTTGATACAACCTTACCGGTAACAATTATTGCCGGAACAGCGGTTGAAATTTCCGGAATTCCTTTTGCTGAAGGCTCGGCAGCAGCAGTTTGCGGAGTCCAGGCAAGAAAAGAAATAAAAGCCAATAAAATCCAGATATGCTTATTATATAATATAGCTAAATATTTGTTTTTCATAATTTCTTATTGTGAAAGTGTTAATATTAAATAAACTATTTAACTACTTCGAATGTGAGAATGAGTGCATGCGTATTTAGCGGGAAATACTTGGGTGCAGCAGCCATAAACAATACCAGTCTCATAGTATTATCGGTTATTTCCTGAATAATAACCTTTCTTTGATTATCCATAAACCCAATAAACTCGGTTCCTGAAAAATCGAGCGTGCTGACACCCGGAAAGGTTAGTGCCCCACCCGCGCCGTATACTGAACCTATCGTAAAATCTTCCTTTTCAACGTAGGTAAAAGTTGCACCGGCCTGAGGGGTGTAAGCTGCATAGCACAATCCATACTGCTGACTGGTTTCAGTGGCTTTAAGAATGGTTTTGCCTGTTACCATGGTGTTAACCAATCCGGCAAATGATCCGCCATGCTGTGGGGTATGCACGTAAGAACCATCGAATTTAAAAGTATACTGATCATCATAAACCCATCCCAATCCAACTCCGGCATCTCCAAGTATCCCGGTACTGAGCGGTGCTACCACACTGAAGGTGGCATCTGCATTTGCAAAAGCATCTTTGGATGAATGTGCACCACTTAATTTCCAGGTTTTCCCATTGGCAGCTGTTGGTCCTCCTGTCATTAAAACATAAGGGGTTAATGCAACAGCCAGATTAGCTTCTGATGATACGGAAACACCATCAGCAGCAGTGCCGGTAAGGGTAACCTTGTAATAACCCCCATCGGTATATACATGAACAGGATCCTTGTCGGCGCTGGTTTTACCATCACCAAAATCCCATTTATACGTAACTACACGTTTGGTTAACGCAGTGAATGCCGCCTGTTTACCATCTATACTGTAGAAAATTGCCGCTTTAGGCGGACCAGCTGGTTCCTCCTTCTTACACGATTGGAACAGAGCCATTCCAACCACAATTAATAATCCTGCGAATGGGATAAGTTTTTTCATAATGAAAGTTTTGGTTATTAAATTAGCTAATGGCAAGTTAGTATGAATTCTTATACAATAATCAAATTTACGTTAAATCATTTCAGAATAAAAAGGGCTATTGTGAATATTTGTGCTACCCGTTCAGCTACTTTTTCCGGCATCTACCGATCACTTATTGTCAATTGCCGATTCCGGAGCAGAACCCACCGATGAGCCCCATTCCTTGTTTGGCATGGGTCCCATCTCCAGCTCAATAACTGCCCCATTGATCAGATCGGTATGTGTAAACCAGGGGCGCGTTAGTGGCTCTCCGTTAAGCTTTGCTGATTGAATGTATTTATTTATTACTGAACAATTTCTGGCAATCATCCGGAAGGTTTTACCGTTTTCCAGTTTAATATTCACCTCCTCAAAAACCGGACTGCCGATGTTATAGATCGGTAATCCCGGAGTTACCGGGTAAAATCCCATGGACGAAAACACAACAAATGCAGTCATTCCTCCACCATCCTCATCGCCCGGAATGCCAAAAAGATTATCATGAAACCATACATCCAGCAACAGCCGAATCCGCTTTTGCGTTTTCCAGGGCTCACCTGAATAATTATATAAATAGGGAATATGAAAACTGGGCTCGTTGCCCATCGAGAATTGCCCGACCATTCCTGTTGCATCTGCAAATTTTGCCCAATACTGATATTTCGTCCGACCAAGATCCTCGCGGAAAAGCTGATCAAGATTCTCAGAAAAGCGCTCCCTTCCACCCATCAGCCTGATTAATCCATGAATATCCTGCTGGGTTTGCCACTGATAGGTATACCCATTGTTTTCATCGTAATAGTCGCGCCCACCAGGACCTCCATCGAATTTAGGATCAATTTCAATCCATTCCCCCTTTGCATTTTTCGGCCACATCATTTTTTTATCGGGCCGGTAAAGATTCCGATAGTTTGCAGCCTGACCATGGTAATATACCTGATCCTCCTGATGGCCAAGCTCTTTCGCCATTTCCGACAGGGCCCAATCATCATAACTATGCCCCAGGGTAACCGCAACGCTCTGCCGCTTCTCAAAACCATCTACTTGTAGCACCGTTTCCAGCTCACCGGGCATCAGAGCCGGATAATAACCTTTATCGCGATAAAAAGAATCCAGTTCACACTTTGGGCCATTTCGCCAGGGCAGCATGGTTGCTTCAACCGCATTTTTTTTCATCCCGATATAAGCAGTATCTACATTAAAACCTCGGATACCCTTTCGCCAGGCATCAAGGAAAATGATGGTGGAATGAAATCCGTTCATGGCAGGATCGTCGCGAAAAGCCAGCGGAAATTGAGGCATCCACCCACCCTGTTCATACATCGTGGTGTACGAATTCAGCATGTCGGCTTCCTTTTCCGGCTGCAAAATCATGCGTAAAGGATGTTGTGCCAGATAAGTATCCCAGGCCCAGTCATCTACATAAAAATCACGATCAGTTTTATGAACCTGATGATCATAACCGCTATAATAGCTTCCATATTCATTAATGTTCACCATCCGTTCATAAGTCCTGTATAATGAGGTATAAAAGGCCCGTCGCTGCCCATCGGTGCCCCCTTTTACCTGGATCTGGCTGAGGGTATTTGCCCAAATTCTTTCACCCTGATTTTTTAATGCTTCAAAATCCCATGCAGGGATCTCTTTTCTCAGGTTTTCTTTTGCCTGTTCCACACTGATAAACGAAATGCCGTATTTGAATCCGATTATCCGGGGCTGATCTTTGGAGAATTCGAGCCAGGCAACGGGCTCCTGTCTGGTTTTATCGGATTTCCTGATTTTTTTTGTTTCTTCTGTTAAACTCGATTGGCACTCCTGATTGAACTCACCGTAAACAAAGGCTTTCATCCCAAAAAACTGCTCCTCACCGGAAATCGAATTTTTAGATAGGATATTCCAACTGCCCTCCTGATTAATATGCAGCCTGAGAATTCTGTTGCCGTTTTCCGGAAAAGTAAACCGGAAATAACCCGATTTGCTGCCAGTGGTAAATTCCGCAGTTATACTTTCATCAATCAGATAAGTGGAAAAGTAGTAGGGACTAACCTTTTCAAGATCATGATCATAAGTCTGCCGATCCTTCCAGGTTCCTGCCTCTCTCTTTCCCGATCCAGGCAGAACGCCAAATAGTTCCCCCTTCCGGTGCGAGATCATGGTAAACGGGAAAAAACTGATCTGATCATCCAGATAATCAGCACGAAGTGGGTGCATTCTGATCATTTGGTTCGGCAATTGAACGTTAGGTCTGGTAGGATGCAGCAAATGTCCGATCCCTCCGATATACGGATCAACGGAATTCAGGTTTGATTGATTACCAGTATCGGACGTGCAACCTGCTAATAATAGGAATATGAATCCTATAGCGATTGAATATTTCACTTTTTGATCCATGGTTGCATAAAATTTAGTTAGGATTAAAATGGATAAAACCCAATTATAGGGTTAATAATGAAGCTGACAGATTATCCAGATAAAGCACTGCATTTGGGTGGTTCCGCAAAATAGTTGCCGGGCAATCCGGAGAAATTTCACTATTAATGGTATGGTATACCGCTGTGGATTTCCGGAGGTCGGGAACGCTGCAAATAATTGATTTGGATTTCATGATCTGTTTGACCGACATGCTTATAGCACGCTCAGGAACCTCGCTTATGGCTGAAAACCAACCTTCGCCCAGCTGCTGACGGCGGCACGCTTCATTTAATCTCACCACCAGATAGGGCTCCTCCGTTTCAAAATCGGCAGGCGGATCATTAAAGGCAAGGTGACCATTTTCACCGATCCCTACAAAAGCCACATCTATAGGGAATTGACTAATAAGTAGACCCAATCTTTTACACTCCTGATGAGGATCCGCATTGCCATTTACATAAATAAAGTCCTGTGGGAACACCCGGTTAGTAAACCTCTCTTTCAGATACTTACGAAAAGATGCCGGGTGCGTTTCAGGTATTCCAATATACTCATCAAGATGAAAAGCAGTGACCAGCGACCAATTAATATCCTCTTTGACCAGCTCGTCGAGCATCTCAAATTGCGATGCTCCGGTAGCGAGGATGATATTGGCTTTCCCGTTCTCCTGAATAGCCTTCCGGATTAATCCGGCACCTCTTTGAGCAGCAAGCTTTCCGAGGATTTGCTTCGTATCTGATCTATTTGTTTCCATATTATTCTTACTGTTTTCACTTACCTGTGTATGATTTTTGAGGTTGCTGTTCGTGTGTCTTTATCGGGGATCCACCTCAGTTATCGGTGCCATTTTCGGCATCAGCAAATGAACAAATCCCAGAATAACCAGATAAGAGAGACCAGCAATAATAAAGGCCCAGAAATAGCCCGAATTGTTGGCCGTATCCAATACTGCTCCCAAAACAATATCAGCAATAATGGCTACTGAAACTCCTACCATTTTGCCGATTCCGATAACCGATGCCACTGCCTTTTTGGGAAATACATCGGGAACCAGTGTGTAACTGTTGATGGACCACGACTGGTGACCAGCGGCACCCAAACCGATCAAAAAAACAGCGATCCATTTACTGGTAATAACAGGAACAACGGATACTGGCAAAATAATAACGGCACAAACCAACATGGTGATTTTTCTGGCTTTGTTTACGGTCCAGCCTCTTTTAATCAATGCACCGGAAGCATATCCGCCAATCAGGCTGCCGGCATCAGCCATAACAAAGATAATCAGGAAGGGTACTCCGATGTTACTGATGTCAACCCCAAACTGCTCGCCCAGGAACTTGGCACCCCAGAAAAGGTAAAACCACCACACCCCGTCGGTTACGGTGGTTAAAGCAAATGCCCAGGTTTCGCGCCTTGGAACCAGTTTCAGCCAATGAACTTTTTCTGTTGTTTCCTCATCCGAATCGCTGCGGATATAAGCCAGTTCCTCAGGTGACAATGACGGATGGATTTCAGGCTTTTGGTAGGTTTTGGTCCACAATAAAACCCATAAAGCGCTGAGTACACCAGTGAATAGGAATGGAATCTGCCAGTGATCTCCGTTAGCCGAAACAATGGCACCC
>CAIXKO010000761.1 GCA_903919925.1 uncultured Bacteroidota bacterium
AGTTAATAACTTAAACACAAGGTCAATGGCACTACTAATCGGATCAATAACTATCGGTCTTATCCTTGCACTGCTGGCTCTGGGAATTTTTATCAGTTTCCGGATTTTCGAATTCCCGGACATTACGGCTGAGGGATCCTTCACTTTCGGTGCAGCCATCACGGCTTCTTTGATCGTTGCCGGCGCTAACCCTATAGTGGCTACTTTAATGGCATTTGTTGGAGGACTTTTAGCCGGGTCGGCTACTGGGTTGATCCATACACGATTCAAAATAAACCCGCTGCTTTCGGGTATCCTGGTGATGACAGCACTGTACTCAGTTAACCTGCATGTAATGGGCAAAAGCAATGTCCCACTGCTTTCCCAGAAAACTCTTTTCACCTGGTTTGAAGATTTTTCCATCCGTGTTTCAGGGAAAGAGGCTGCCGTTAACCTCATTGGATGGAGTGTTCCAACCAGGGATTTGTGGACCCTCCTATTTTGTTTACTGATCATTATAGCTTTCAGCCTGCTTCTCCTGTGGTTTTTCCGAACCAATATTGGCACGGCGATGCGCGCCACCGGAGATAATGACCAAATGATCAGGGCCCTTGGCGTAAACACCAAACGGATGATCATTTTCGGTGTCGCCATTTCCAACGGGTTGATCGCATTGGCAGGCTCCATGCTGGCCCAGTTTCAAGGGTTTGCCGATGTACAGATGGGAATCGGGATGATGGTGTGGGGCCTCGCCAGCGTAATTATCGGCGAGGCACTCATCAGCGATAACAGTTTGGGGCTGGTGATAGCCGGGGCGGTTATTGGAGCGGTATTGTTCCGGCTCCTGGTGGCCATTGCCCTGCGCTGGGGAATGAACCCGAACGATCTCAAGCTGATCACCGCAGCATTTGTATTTCTTGCCCTGGTCTTGCCGGGATTTATGAAGAAAACTAAAAAGATCAAACTCATCAGATAAACAGCATGCTACAGTTATCGAATATATATAAAACCTTTAACGCCGGAACCATCAACGAGGTTCTGGCCTTGCTGGATGTGAGCCTGACCATTGAGGAGGGCAGCTTTGTATGTGTACTGGGTACCAATGGTTCAGGCAAATCCACGCTTCTTAATGCAGTAGCCGGTACTTTTACCCCTGATGCCGGAACCATTCTCCTGAACAGCCGCAATATCACCCGGTGGCCCGAGCACAAGAGAGCCAGCCAGATTGGCCGGGTATTTCAAAATCCTTTCAGTGGAACTGCTCCGGGAATGTCTATCGCTGAAAATCTTTCCCTGGCAGCCAAGCGGGGCAAAAAACGCGGGCTGGGATGGGGATTGCCGGCTTCCGTAGTGCGCGAGCTGAAAAGCAAGGTTAAAGATCTCAATATGGGCCTCGAAGATCGACTAGATACACCGATTGGAAAACTTTCCGGTGGGCAGCGCCAGGCACTCACCCTCCTGATGGCCAGCTGGCTGAAACCTGATCTGCTCTTGCTGGATGAGCATACCGCTGCCCTGGATCCTAAAACAGCGAGTAAGGTTATTGAACTTACTGAAAGGATTGTAACCGAAGGCCAACTTACCACCCTCATGGTGACCCACTCCATGCAGCAAGCCGTTAACCTCGGCGATCGTGTTATTATGATGCATCAGGGCAGGATCAAATATGATTTCCGCGGCGAGGAGAAAAAAAGACTGAAAGTGCCCGATTTACTGGCACTGTTTGATGAAATTCGCCGAAAAGATCAGATTGATACCGGAGTGGCGGAATTGTTGTTGAATACTTACGTTTAATTTATCCATTCGGTATGAAACGATTCCTCAGGCCACTTCTGTTTTTATTTGCTGTCAGCACCATTTTACTTCTTTCCGATTTGCAAAACCGGAAAGGCGGATTGCGGAATCCTGAAAAAACGCGGATCGCTGTTTTCCGGTTTAACTCCAATCAAATTCTCGAAGAAACGGAACAAGGTCTTCTTAGGGTGATCAGGGAATCCGGACTATTTAAAAAAGGCCTCATCGATATCCATCGATACAATGCTGAAGGAGACATTTCTGTAGGTAATACGATCGCGCAAAATATCGTGAGTGAAAAATTCAATATGGTTGTTTCTATTGGCACTCCGGCATTGCAGGTAATGGCCAACGCCAATAAAAAAGGAGATGTATTACATGTGTTTTGTGCAGTTACTGATCCTGTTGCCGCTGGAGTTGGCATAACCGGCACGGCAGCCAGCCAGCATCCGGCTCATCTGGTGGGGATTGGAACATTCCAGCCCGTTGAGGGAGTCTTTAAAATCGCCCGGCAAATGAATCCTGCATTGAAAAAAGTAGGTGTTGTTTGGTGCACCAGCGAAACCTGCTCCGACGCCTGCGTTAAAAAAGCACGGAATATCTGCAAAGAACTCGGAATTCAACTCGTGGAGATGAGCGTTGAATCACTGCCCCAGGTTTACGAATCTGCTTTGGCCATTTGTGGCAGGGGCGTTGAAGCTTTATGGATAGGTGGCGATAATATAGTGGAACCGGCAATGGGGTTGCTCGTTAAAGCTGCCAGCCTCAGCAAGATACCCGTTTTGACAAATGGCCCGAAGCATGCTCTGAGTGGTGGAATGGTAAACCTTGGAGCAAACTATAGTCAGGTTGGCGAAACAGCAGGAAACCTGGTAATTTCACTCCTCAATGGTCTAAATACCGATCAGGTGGAAGTGAAAAACGTGGTGCCTGAGAAACTATATATTAACGATTCCATTCGTAAGCTAATGAAAACCAATTGGATGATTCCGGAAAGCTTGTTAGCCAGAACCGATTCGATAATTCGTTAATGTTTTAATAATGAAAATTACTTTTTGTTTTTTTCCGGTTTTGATCTTTCTCACATTTCTATTTTTACTAGATAATTTCAAGCTGGTCAGGGTTAAAACCTTGATTTATTGCTTTGCCTGGGGAATAGTTTGTACGGCAGCAGCTTACTTTTTAAACACCTTTATTGCCAGGTGGCTGAATTTAGATTCAATTTCTCTGTCCCGCCATGTCTCCCCCATCATTGAAGAATCGCTGAAAGGCATGATCATCTTTTATCTCATATCGAAAAAAAAGATCGGGTTCATGATCGATGCTGCCATCTATGGTTTTGCCAGCGGAGCCGGATTTTCATTGGTGGAGAATATCTGGTACATTATTAGCAATCCGTTGGAATTTAACATGATGACATGGATAATCAGAGGGTTTGGCACGGCTATCATGCACGGCGGCGCCACTGCTTTGCTCGCAGTGCTTTTTATTGCCGCCATTAACCGGTCGGATAAGAAAATCCTGGCGGCGCCTACAGGTCTAATATTTGCTATTTTGCTCCATGCGGGGTTTAATTACTTCCCTCTCGATCCACGATTGCAAACCTTACTGATAATAGTACTGCTGCCGATAATGTTTTTCCTCGTTTTCACGTTCAGTAATTCAAAATTGCAGAAATGGCTCGAAATTGAGTTGAACAGTGAGGTCGAACTACTGAACATGATTCGCAAAGGAGAGTTTCGATCCACCAAAGCAGGCAATTTCCTGCTCTCGATGAGAGAGCGATTTACTCCCGAAGTTATTGTTGACATGTATTGCTATATCGCACTGTTTCTGGAACTTTCAATCAAAGCCAAGCGCAATGTGATGTTGAATGAAACGGGATTTCCTATGATGATTGAAAAGGATATCGAACCAAAACTAAAAGAACTTGCTGAATTACGAAAACTGATCGGCCCCGTTGGTGAAATGGCTCTGGCGCCACTTATCCGAATGAACTACAGAAGCTTATGGAAACTTAATCAGTTAAAATTATGAACGCAAAAACTAAAACAAGAACACTCCTGGCTATCGGTCTTATTTTTACATTATGGGCAGGCTTTCTCATTGGAATCAGTGTCGGCAATTCAAAACCCGATAGTTCCAGGCTGACCGGAACATTTGGAAAAGCCGAAAAATTCCGGAAGGTTCAAATGACCCCAAAGGACATTAAACTCCGGAGTGAATTGGTGAAGGATACCGCCAAACTTAAAAGTTTGATTCAGGGATTGGTTTATTTTTCGGTGTTTACTGAAAAAGTTAGCACAGAGGTGGAGTATACCCTCATTTCCTTCGAATCCAAGGGGATGGGAAAACTCCCCAGGGAAGCTGAGCAAATGAATGCCCTTCGGGATTTTTCGGATTTTATCCGGAATAACAATAAAACCCTGAATAACACCATTTCCATGTTGTCCTCCTTTTACCGTAACGATTCCGCCGGCAATTCCCATGATGTGGAAAAAAACCTGCGGGACTTTACCGCCTATGTTGACAACCTGAATAAAAAAAATCCGGTGTTAAACCAGGCATTAATAACCCTCGATGATTTTATTCTGAAAAACAAGGTATTACTGGCTGGGCCAAACGAAATTGAAAAGCTTAAAGCAATCCGTGATCAATTACTGGTGAAAGGAATTCAGCTTGGTGCCATCCTCCGGAACCAGAAGCAGGTAAGCGATCTGATCGTCTATACTTTTGCGTCACAGGAACAATACAAATCGGGTGCTATCGG
>CAIXKO010000762.1 GCA_903919925.1 uncultured Bacteroidota bacterium
ACCATCCAATGCCATGCGCAGCCTGGTTTGGAGCCGGATGGATGCTGGCAGTGGTCCGGTTGCTGAATTCCTTCCCGTTCCCCAGCCAAGCCAGGAAGATTGGAGGGATTATAAAGATATTGCCGTGCTGGCATTCCCATCACCCAGGGGAGATGATGGAGGGATTTTAAACCCGCAATCGGTAAAAAGCGATACTTCCCTACCTTGGAAAGAGTTTCTGTCCGGTGAAGTAAAAAACAATATTCTGTTGGCACCGGCTTCTAATGAAAAACCCCATTGGGTGGAAGTAACTTTTCCGAAACCGGTTGTTATCCGTACCATCGAATTTTCTGATGTTCAGGGGTTCAACCATTCCTGGTGCTTTGCCCCGGGCGTTCAGGTAAAAGTATCTGCTATCATCCCCGGAGGAGCAACAAAAGAAATTCTTAATACCCCGATGCCAATGGCTGCCTGGCAATCCGATCATCCGGTTTCTTTGGCTTGCGATGAAACTGAGGGCGTGAGCACCTATCGCATCGAGATTGTTAATCAGCACGATATGAATCTTCGCTCGCTCCGCTTGCTTTCGGCTGCCCGTAAAAACAACTGGGAATCCGAAGCTGCCTGGACCTTGCGGAGCATTGTCCGCCAGAGTGAGCATCCCAAACAATCGGCTGAAGCATTTATCAGATCGGAAGATGTGCTGGATATCTCTTCATTCATGAATAAAGAGGGGAAACTGACCTGGCAGGCGCCCGCTGGAAATTGGACGATTCTGCGTATCGGCCATGTAAATTCCGGGCGCAAAAACGGACCGGCACCTCCTGAAGGAACCGGTTGGGAATGTGACAAACTTTCTGAAGAGGGACCAAAGGCCCATTTTGCCGGTTATATCGGCAGGCTGAATAACGGCCCGTTAAACGGAGGACTTTTAAACGGAATGTTGCTGGACAGCTGGGAATGTTACACACAAACATGGACCAACAAAATGGAATCTGAATTTGCTAACCTTACCGGATATCCGTTACGGAAATTGCTTCCGGCAGTTATTGGGTATGTTATTAACGATCAGGAAACCACCAGCCGTTTTTTGCGCGATTGGCGGTTTGTCACCGGTGAATTGCTGGTCAACCGGTTTTATCGGAGTATGGCCGGTTTGGCTAAGGAAAACGGGTTGGATTTATCTTATGAAACATCTGCAGGCGATGTATTTCCGGCAGATATCATGGAGTATTACAAATATGCCGATGTGCCGATGTGCGAGTTCTGGCAGCCATATTCCAATTCATATGTAGGCGCACTCAATTTCAAGCCCATCAAACCTACCGTTTCAGCGGCCCGGCTATATGGAAAGCCACGCATTTCGGCTGAGGCATTCACGTCGTTCAATCTTACCTGGGACGAGCACCTGAGCATGCTGAAAGAAGTGGCCAACCTGAATTTTATTGAAGGCGTAACGCATCTGGTTTTTCATACTTATACCCATAATCCCCTCACCAATGGGCTGCCACCGGGCCCTTCCTTTGGAGAGGCCGGAATCGGATCGCCCTTTCTGCGTGGACAAACGTGGTGGAAATACATGCCTGAATTCACCACTTATCTGGCGCGTTTGAACTATCTTTTTGAACGTGGAAAACCAGTTTCAGATGTACTTTGGTATCTGGGCGACGAAATCAACCACAAACCCGACCAGGAAGCGCCTTTCCCCAAAGGCTATAAGTACGATTACTGCAATCCCGATGTTTTACTCAACCGTTTATCTGTCAGCAACGGAAAAATTGTTACTCCCGAAGGGCTTAATTACCGCTTAATCTGGTTGCCCGATAATGAGCGGATGCTACCGGAAACACTCGAAAAGCTGCTCGCGCTGGTTAAGCAGGGAGCCACGGTAACCGGTAATGCACCCCA
>CAIXKO010000763.1 GCA_903919925.1 uncultured Bacteroidota bacterium
AGGAGAGCCATTAACGGGAAGGAAACATACATTTCACCTTTTTCCATTTTCGGATCAGGAACTGTCATCCAGATTTAACCCGGTGGATATGCAGGAATTGCTGAGGCACCGCATGATTTACGGAAGTTATCCGGAGCTGTTTGCACTACCCGGCAATGATGAAAAAACGATGTATTTGCGGGAGATCGCCAACTCTTACCTACTGAAAGATATCCTGGCATTCGAAAACCTCAAAAATGCGGCAAAGCTTAAAGACTTACTCCGGCTGCTGGCCTATCAGGTTGGCAATGAAGTGTCTCTGAATGAGTTGTCCAGAAACCTCTCCATCACAAGGCAAACAGTGGAAAGGTATATCGACCTGCTGTCCAAAGTGTGGGTCATTTTCAAAGTGGAACCTTTCAGCAGAAATTTGAGAAAAGAAATATCCAAAAGCGCCAAGTACTACTTCTTCGACAATGGAATCCGAAATATTCTCATTAACAATATGGAGCCACCAGAGCTTCGAAATGATACCGGTCAATTATGGGAAAACCTCCTGATCAGTGAAAGAATTAAAGCCCAGGAATCAAAAGAGATGTTGGTATCCAACCACTTCTGGAGAACTTACGATCAGCAGGAAATCGATTGGATTGAAGACCGGAATGGTAAACTCTTTGCTTACGAAATGAAATGGAACCCCGAAAGGCAAAAACGCTGCCCCGATGCCTTCTCCAAAAGCTATCCAGATGCTGCTTATCTGGTGGTTTCACGGGATAACTATCAGGAATTTTTAAAATCGTAAAAACAAAATTATCAACAATAATTACCCTACAGAAAATGAAAAGAAACCCAATCTTAGGAACTTTAACGATTCTGCTAACCCTCATTTCATCAGTTAATACCAATGCTCAGGATACTACCAGCATCCTCTCGCACGACCATATTAAAATGGTTACCGACCCATCCAAAGGCGAGAACCGGTATCCGGCAACCGTGAATTTTCCCGATCCCGGTGCGCAATTCCGTAAAATCAACCTGCTTGTCACTTTTCAATGCCCCGATGGGATGCAGTGCGGCGAGTGGGACTATATCGATTATATCAATCTGAGAACCAAAGATCAATCAACCGGCAAGGATATAAATTACGAGATCGCCCGGCTGATCACCCCTTACGGACGTTTTTTTGGCACCAAATGGTCGTTCACTTTTAAGGCAGATATCAGCGAATTCGCTACCCTGTTAAGAAATCAGGCTATCATTGAATATGTTCACACCGGATACGAATCCAGCACCACCTGTGGTTGGAAAATCACGGTAAACTTCGAATTTATCGGAGGGCCGCCCGTAGCCCGCATCCTCTCCGTGCTACCCATGTGGAACGGCAGCTTTCCTTATGGAGATTCCACCAACGATATCGAGAAATATCTGGATGCAAAAAAGGTAACAGCATCTGAAAAAACAGGGTTGATGCACCTCCGGATTTTGCAAACCGGTCACGGAATGGACGACCAGGATAATTGCGCCGAGTTTTGTTCAAAATTCCGGGAGGTAATTTTTGATAATCAGGTTATTGAGCACCGCGATATCTGGAGCGAATGCGCCACAAATCCAATATATCCGCAAGCCGGCACCTGGATTTATGACCGCGCAAATTGGTGCCCCGGTTGTATGGTGAACCCCGAAAGCTTCAATTTCTTCGTAAAACCCAGCTCCACACATGAGATCAATGTGGATATGCAGCCTTATAAAGTCAAAAAGGGTAAGCCATCAGCCAATTATGTCTTTTCTTCCTTCCTGGTGATGTGTGAAAAGCCACTGGCAGAAAATGATGCAGCCATCGAAGCGATCATTGCCCCATCAACCGATGATAATTTTTCGAGGATGAATCCGGTTGGTTATCAACCCCGTATACTGATTAAAAACAACGGCACTGCACCATTAAAATCGGTGAAAATTGAATATGGATTAGCCGGTCAGAAACCGATGCTATTCACCTGGACCGGTCAGCTGGATTTCGGTAAAATTATTGAAACAGAGCTCCCGGGTGTTCTACAACCCGATAAATCCAAGGATTTATTCATTGTCACCATAAGCAAGCCAAACAATCGTACGGATTCTTACACCGGTGATAACCGCATGACTTCCATCATGGTGGCTCCTCCGGTTTATCCGGAAAAATTTATCCTGGTTTGCAAAACCAATAAAGATACGGCTCAAACAGCCTGGAAAATTGAGGACGCCACTGGAAAAGTCTGGTTTAAGAAAGCGGAAGCCGATTTGAAAAACAATAAAGAATATCGCGATACAATTTCATTGGCTCAGGGAAAGTATGAATTGCTGCTAACCGATACTGCAGGAGATGGCCTTGAGTTCTGGTACAATTCAAAAGCCGGTATGGGGCACGTGCGCCTGATCACCACAGATGGCAAGCTGATCAAGGCATTCGGCAGCGATTTCGGAAATGAGATTCGCCAGAGCTTTACCGTCGACAAACAGAAAACCGTATCCCCGTTCCAGGATGCAATGGTGGTGGTGTATCCGCACCGCCCTACCCTGAACACCACTCTGATGCTCTTCTTCAATGAACCTCAAACCGTCAGGGCCCGGCTAACCGCTGCCGATGGGAAACTACTGCAGGAGATGAGCTGGATGGAAGTACGTGAGGGAAACTTCCTGATCGACCTGTCCAATTATCCGGATGCGATTTATATGCTGGAGCTGAAGTATGGGGACAAAACGGAGAATATCAGGCTGAAGAAAGCAGCGAGAAGGTGAGGAGAAGTAAGAATGTTGAGATTCCAATGAAGAATTCCGAATGATGAATATTAAGGATAATGTTGGGGCGAAGGGCTGCACCATACATAATAAAGGTTTACTAATAAAGGTTTTATTACTAATCGCACTATTCATGAGCTCAGTGGCATCAATGGCTCAGGCTCCGATCCTGAAAATCGGGTTAATAGCTGATATTCAATACTGCAACTGTGAAAGTGCCGGAGCACGTGAATACACTAAGAGTCTGGTCAAGCTGGATGAGGCGGTTCAGGTGATCAACCAAGAAAAAGCAGACCTAACCGTTGAGGTTGGCGATATGATCGACCGCGATTTTGCCAGTTTTGACCCGGTATTTAAAAAGCTGAACAACCTTACTGCAAAGTGGATATTTGTTCCGGGCAATCATGACTTTAATGTACCCGACAGCCTGAAGAAAACGGTATTTAAGATGATTGGCTCAAAAAAAGGCTATCATGCTGAGGTGGTCAAAGGAATACGTCTGCTGTACCTCAATGGATTTGAAAACAGTGTAATTGCCTGGTCTAAAGAAACAAAAGATTATAAAGAAAACAAGGACCGGCTGAAAAGACTGGAAAAAGCAAAAGCAAAAAACGCATCGGACTGGAACGGCGGATTGGGCAAAAAACAATTGGAATGGGTAAAATCAGAGGTAGAAAAAGCAAACCAATTGAACCAAAAACTCATCGTATTCGGACATCAGCCTATTGTTCCGGGCGAGGAACACAGTTTGTGGGACAGTAAAAAACTCATCGAAGCATTGGCAGCATTCCAACACCAGGTCCTTTACATCTGCGGCCACAAACATTCCGGTGGTGATCACACCATTGGCAACACCCGGATAATCAACCTGAAAGGGATGGTCGAGCAAGTGTCCCCATCGTTTGGGGTACTGAGTATTTATCCCGACGGATATGAACTGAAAGGATATGGCGGGGAAGATTACTTCAAGGGTAAATTGTAAAGGGTAAAGGGTTAGGTAAGGGTAAAGGGTTAAGTAAGGGTTAAGGGTTAAGGGTTAAGGGTTAAGGAAGGGTTAAGGGTTAAGGGCAGGTGCTTCCACATTAATCTTGTATTACAAATTCATTATCTTCATTAGCATATTAGCACATTAGCATATTTGCATATTTGCACATTGGCACATTGGCACATTAGCACGAAGGCACATTACAATACCGTATTAATCGTTTTCAAGTAAAAAAGTCTATTTTTGCCCGGTCAAAAACATTCAGGCCCCCCCAGGTATGAAAATGTTTTCCGGAACAGTAAAAAAAGAGCCGTAATCGTTTAATTATGGGTTATTTAATTGTTTTAAAAGGACTTCTTACAGGCCTGCTGCTCAGCTGGTACCTGGGACCAACTTTTTTTACGGTAATGGAAACCTTGATGAGGCGAGGAGCAAAAGCGGCCATTTTCCTGAATTCCGGTGTCTGGTTGAGCGATATCAGCTGCATCATTGTTGCTTATTATGGAGCATCCGAGCTGATGGGACCAATCCAAAACAATTTGATTTTCAAGCTAGTAGCAGGATGCGCCTTCCTTTTCTTCGGATTAAGCTACTTTCTGCGAAAACCCGATGAAACGGTAAAGCCATTGGGAGGTGTCGGAATCCTGATTTTGGTTGTAAAAGGATTTGCGCTGAACACACTTAACCCAGGCGTGCTGGTATTTTGGTTTGGCGCAATGATCGTTGCAGTTTCCAGCCTCGATCTCCATGGTATCCACATTCTTTACTACTTTGCTACCACCATTCTTACCATTATCATATTTGATCTCCTGAAAATACTGTTTTCACATAAGCTGCGGAAAATAGTCACCGATAATTTGATGACAAAACTGTTTCGCATAACAGGTGTTGTGCTGATGTCATTGGGCATCTTCGTTATTATCAGAGCCTTCTGGCATTAGTTTCTGGATTACTGCATATTTTGCAGAAGCAACAGTTTCCCGGTTAACTTTTTCACTGATTCTTCCTCTGGCCAAGTCATGCACCGTAATATATCCGTTGAGCAGGAGTAACTGCAGAATCAAATTATTGATGACCACCTCACGGCTATACCCTTTTGCAACATACAGATTATCTAACTGTTCCACAAATCCAGCTGAAAATTCCGAACTATTAGGCAGAGCCATTAATTGACGGTAGGTTTCGCTGATCGAATTAAGTTCGATATTCAGATTGGGCGTTAACAGCAGAGGGCTGAACACATTACCGGGATCAACCGGATTAAACCCTCGCAACCGGCTTAGATCCACCGGAATATCCTGCTGATCGAGCCGCACAAAACGGGCTTTTTTCATACCTTCAATCTGGTACAAATAATAATTGTACCTGAACACCTCGCCGCTAACTTCATTAACAGGTAAAATCTGACTGTATTTCTCTTGAATGGCTTGTCTGACTAAAAGCTTATGTCTTGAAATTTCAGGCTTTTGCAGGCGTACTTCCCGAATCAGTCTAAGCAAATCATCGGCAGCTTTTTGTGGACCGGAGATTTCCTTTCCTTTCTTACCGAGATCGGTTGAGAGTATCCCCAGTTGGATTTTTCTACCTAACCCGCAACCATCTGATCCACCTTTTAAAATCCGGATCAGGTGCTGTCGGATTGCGAGTTCCTCCTCTTCTGCGATAAATGGATTTCCGGCTGGTGTGCTGGCCAGCGCGTTAAACATCTTACCGAAAAAGTCACGGTCAATCAAAAAGGTCTCCTCCCCGGAATCACCCGATGCGATTGCATGAAAGCGATTCTTAATGATATCGAACCGGATTTTTGAAATGGTAAATACCTTATTGTTTTTGGAAAATGATTTTCCCTTAAAGATTTCAGAAACTACCTCTTCCAAATCAATTTTATCCATCAACTTGAACGACGAGCCCAGGTAAACCTTTCCGGTGTGCGGGTCCTGAATCCAATCCAGAATATCATCGAGATAGGAACCATGCCGTCCCAACAATTCAACAATTTGTTTATCAGCTGTATATCTCAGCAAAGTACGTTGTATGTGCGGATAATCAGAGCTGGTAGCCTTTTCCTTGCGTTCACCATGACTCTCCCGATAAAGGATAAAGTTTTCCGGATTCGCGTATCGCCGAATTCCGGCTTCGTCCCTCGAAAAGTTACTGGCAGTAAGGAATATATCGATTTTAAAAGGCATCCGAATATCACATAATCCTGATATGGTACTGCGTGAATTCAGATCTTCCTTATTACTATCAGCACTACTTTCAAACAAGCTTTTATATTGTTTGATAAAGTCCGGATCGAAATCGGTAACTCTTGAAAAATCACCAATTTCACTTCCAATTCCATACAGGTTACCGTTGTAATCAGGGAAAACATGAAGCATATCTCCGGCGATCATGCGGATGGATCGAATTCCTTTTAGATCCCTCCGTAACCATTTAAGCATCAAGGCTGCCAGCATTTCCGATTTACCAACACCACTATCGCCGCTGATTAAAACCACAAACAGGCTGCCATCCTCCTCCTCAATGGCAAAAAGTGATCCATGAACCGGCATCCCACCTAGTTCTTTCACTTTTTCATTGAGCAAGGTAAGCCGGGGCTTTTTGATATCGCCAAAATAGTCGACCTGGCGCTTGAGCGGTGTAACAATGGTTTTGATACTTCCATTTGGGCCCTTTAAATCGAAATAGCCGACCGGTGGATACGATATCACTTTTTCGGGCGCTCCATAGAATAGAACAATATCGGGAACAAATTCCTTAACATCAGCTAATGAAATGGTTTGCGGACCGAGCAACCTGAAATTATCGGTCAGGTATTTAAGATAGGATTTGTGGAAAATATAGAGTTCCCTAACCAATCCCTGGTCATGAATTTTGCATCGATAATCCTCAGGATCAAGTGTATCTGTAAATCTGGCGATCCTATTTCCAAAAAAGGCTGCAGTGGGCCGGGTTTTCATCCTCTTGATAAAGTCCCTGGGATTGCCGCTGCCACTTTGGTCAAACGGCTCCGGTTCATAACCAGTACGATCGATCTTGTGGAAAGGATACTCACGCTTCTTAGCGTCGGTAGCAATGCGGGTATGCGTTTGAACATCCTTTTCGGCAGCAATAACACCACATTGTTCCATGATTTGATTGATCCAGCGGAGTCCGCTATATTCAGGCTGGCGCGAAAGAACGTTGTCCATCGTAAACC
The DNA here is from genome assembly GCA_903919925.1 of uncultured Bacteroidota bacterium. Classification (GTDB taxonomy): domain Bacteria; phylum Bacteroidota; class Bacteroidia; order Bacteroidales; family UBA12481; genus UBA12481. The sequence continues at coordinate 6,942 of CAIXKO010000763.1, forward strand.
CGGTATGCAGTGAGTAACCGTGCTGAATCATCTCATTTATGGAGGAGTTCTGCGGCAGGTATTCATATTGCACCATCCTCGATAAATAGTGGTTGTAACGGGTAAACTGATCGGTTGAGCGGGTGGCATTCATCCGGCCGGTGAGGAAAAGCACTTGTGTTCTCACCGTTTCCGGTAAATCCGCTGTTCCCACAATCTGACCGGCAGCTTTCATGCAGCTCTGCCAAACGTACCGGAGCTCTTCCGGGAAAATATCCAGCAAATAGGAAGCAGCAATCATTCCCGATTCTCCATGACCCAGTTTTCGGACACCCTCAGTAAGTTTCTCCACCCGTCCTTTCCAGGCTCTCACAAATACTTCGGTTCCGGTGAGCAGATAATCCATCCACAATAAGTCAGTGCCAGCTACTCCTTTCAATGCCTCATCCCTGAAAAACTGGTAGGTAATTTCCACCATAGCCGGTCTGGGATCAGATGGAAAAGGCTGGTCGAAATGATTTAAACGATCGCGCAGTTCTATCAAACCCAACGAATGATTGAAAGCATCGGGACGGATGCCTGTGACTTCATTAAATAAACCTAATGTTCTGTTAAACAGCTCTTTTAATCCAGGTTCTTTTAAACGTTGGTCAAAGGGTAACCCAAAATGAAGAAACATTTCACCAATATACTTTCGCAATATTTGGTTATAACCTTCCAACCGGGCAAGATCGCCACCCAAATCATCGCCATTCACCTTGAGTGCCAGTAATTTAACTTTGAAATCAGAGAATAGCAATGTCTCGAGCTCCACTAAAATTTCTTTCATCACCAACAACTCATCCAGTTCATCCAGGATATGGTGATCGGGCTGAAATTCCTTTTTTGAACGGATAAATTTCTGAAGCGTGCTCTTGCCAAATCTTGCAGTTACCTCATTATAATCAAGTTCGCGAAGCGATGGAATGTTTTTATAAACCTGAGGGAGTAATGTTTCATAAACTTTTGTGAAGGCTTTGCTGGCCACAAAAGATTCGAGATCAGGGCAATTTCCTATTTGATCAAAAAACTCGATGACACTGTTTTTTGAAGTGGCGATAGTGTGAATGGTTACTCCGCAATCGTTTGCAAATGGGAGATTTACGGATTTAATATCCCGGATGCGCAAGGATTGGTTAACGGTTTTAGCCAATCCGGAAACAGCTGCATAATCAGTGAGTATGCTTCGGGCATATGCCGCTCCGCTTTGTTTTGGAAAAACAGCTGCAATGGTTGCGGCAGGATCCTTTGTACGGGTAGGATCGCTGGCCAGCAAGGACTGATACTTTCCCCAATAATCGAGGAACAAGGTCATGGCAGTTTCCAGCTCTTTCCTGAAAACCTTGTACGATGCCTCGGTCCCATCCAGGTAATCACCAATAGCAAAGCGCACAAATCCGGTTTGATAAGGTAAAATAGCCAAACCGCGCTCGCCTGCCAAAGCCGTGGCAAAAGCCTCGAGTTCATGAAACGAAGGAAGGTTAAGAATATGTAGATTAAATAGATAGGACCCGTCGGAATCCAGATAGGTCACTCCGCAATCCGGACGTTTCGCCAGAATCTCCTCGGCTACCTGTTTGGCGATATCCATCCGGCGATTAGATTCGCCCCTGAATTCCTTATTAATCCGGAATCTATTTAACGACTTAACAATGTGATCTTTATAGTAGGAAAAGAATGGCTCGCCCTTGTATTTGAAATCATCGGGCAACTCCAGTACATCCAGCTGATCGAGCGATCGAAGTTCATCGAGCAGGAATAAATGCAGCGGACTACCTTCAAACAATGAAACCCGTGGACGTTTACCGGATTTCCCCGTTGCTTTTTCGGTTTTATTGGTTTGAATAGCCGATTTTATGTATTCCTCCAGTTTCGATTTGATCTTGTGCCTGGATGCATCTTTCGGGAGGTTTTCATCCATCCTGATTTTGATGGTTTTGGCAAGTTCTGCAACCTCCAGCACATTTACCAACATATAAAGTGAGTTGGTATTTGCCCGGTCGGGTGAAAAAATCTCCCTTGCGTAGTCAATCACATCCTGACGCGCCGGAGTGGCCGCTATGGATCCCAGCCGATCGCCGGTTGCTCCCAGGTTTTTAGTTGTGGAGAGGGAAGTCACCATGCCCAGGGTTGGAAACGAGGCAAAATTGTTCATGATATACCTGGATATGGTCCGCCACTTGGGCTCTTCCGGGTCATCAAGCTTTACAGCATCGTTGTATGCCTCATCGAGAAACAGCGTAAACTGGGTTTTATTCAGGAACTTAAGAAAAGCAATGAGAGCCTGATTATTAAAATCCGTGTATCCGGTGGGGTTCGATGGATCATTGATCACAAACACGGTGTTCTCGCAGAAACGGTCCCACAAAGTACCGGTGTCATCAAATAAATGGAACGTATCGCGGATGAGTTCGAGTTTGGTCTGAAGCCTCTCAAAATCAACCCGTCCGTTTTCAAATAATTCAATATTGATATCAAATGGGTTGATATCGAACCGGTCGGGCGGAAAAAGATCACGGTACTCCCAGGATGCCTCTTCAACAAAATAGATGAATGGATTGGGCTGGCGACCTTTCCAAAAGAGAAGGTCACGGATAATCATCTGAACATCATCGGAAACCGAAGTTTTATCGAGAGTCCCGAGTTTGCTTAAAAAATCCTTGATGATCTCCTGATCGGCCGGATTTTTCTGATCAAAGCGATCCTTGATTCCCAGATCGATCAGGAAATTGCGGAAACGCCCCCGATTATCAGCTTCATTTTCAACCTTAGTTAGAAATGCCTTGTATTTCTCAAGGAACAGGTTGATACCAAAATTCTTATGAAAGTGATTATGCAGCGTTCTCTGATAAGTATTTGGGATCACATCAAGAATAACCTGACAGCGGTGTACAATCTCGTTATCAACCGGTTTCAATTTTCGCTGGAGCAGATACTCTCCGTAGGTCCTGATCTGGGCACGTCCTCCTCCTTCAACGATTGTGGCAATACCCAGGTTTTTATTGCCTGAATAGAAATAATCTCGGGTGCGCTCCTCAAATTCATTGATAAGCTCGCGGTTAACCTTTTTATGTTCAGCAGGTTCCCTAACCTGTTCAATGAGAACCAGATATTGACGAAGCTTGGAAAGTGTATATCTATCTTTAATTAACTGACTGGCAAACTCATCAAATTTGTACAGGATGATATCCTGCTCGGTACTGCCCGGCTCAGCAAGCTGCTCTTTCTTGAGCTCAACAATTTCCTCATCATATTCCTTGATTTTTTTATCAATCTTTTCTTTGAATTTCCTGATATTCTGAACGTTAACCTTATCCAGGATCAATCTGAGGTTCATCTGGGTATTTGCCGGAGTACCCATTTTACGGGTGTGCACCTTATTGAGGGTGTTTATGATACCGTTATGAAAGGCAAAAACCAAACTGGTATTGGTAGCGCGCGATTCCGATGAATCATCGATAAACACACATCTAACCAGATAGTTGGCAAATTCAGGCCGGCTAAATATATTCCGGCGCATCGAGCTGATCCGTACGGCAAAAATAGAAACCGGATCATCCTGCATGGTTTGCAAAAATGAATCAGGATCATGAAAATCAATTACTTTAACCGAGTTGGGCGTAAAAACCTCCTCCTTCAACAAGCGGATGGTAGTATCGGCATTTCCGGAAACCAGGGTTCGGATTAATCCGTTAAGGCCTTTAAAATTGACAGTTGATTCCGTGCGGGCAAGGAAATTCTCCTTCTCGGCACCGGTGGTATAGTGGGTGGATTGGTTAACCATTTGATCGAGCACATCGAGCAAATAGTTCCATTGAGCCTCCTCAACATCTTCATTGATTCCCAGCACATCGCGAAATTTGCGCAGCACTCTGGCTTCATCACCAACCAATATCCGATACAAAAAGTCGATCGTTTCCTGGGTTGTAGGAGGGGTACCCACTGAGAAATCGTGCAGCCGGAGAACATTTTCGAGTCGCTTTTTTTCATCAGGATTTACCAGTTCCTGGTCAATGATTGTGCGTAGCCGCTTTTTAAATGTTTGTCGGCGGGCCGAGAATTCAAAAGCTTTTGAGTTGCGGTGAGGAGCCAGCATCAGGCTGATATCAGTATAACCCGGCAGGGCCTCCTTTACTTCAAGCAGCGCCTGATTGACTGCCGCTTTCTGTATGGCAGGCTCCATCTGCTCATCATGGCAAATCCGGATAAAATTCTTGAGCTTTTCAAACACTCCGTCAGGCAGAATATTTGCAGCACGATCGCCCAACGAAGCATATAAGTTGATTAGTTCACGCGCTTCTTCATTCAGCGGAACCCGTGTTTGGCCTGGCAATTTCATACAAGTTGTTCTTAATCTTTAGTTCACAAAAAACCGAGCAAAGAAACAAAACAACCGATGAATATAAAAGTTTTAAACTCCTATGGTTAACAATTCCGTTCCCAAACGATGTAACCCATCTTCTATCCGTCTACGCTGTGCAGGACGTGGTTTCCGCATGCCGGCAGCATAATGCCAAAGTTGGCGCTCGTTTATTCCTGTAATTCGCGACAAAGCAGATTTGGTGAAAATTCCGCTGTATGCATTCAATAGAGCTTCTATCGATAGCTTGAATTCCAGCTGGTAAGTTCCTTTAAAAACTTCAGGAATCGGTTCGCTATTATCCAGACAGGTCTCAATATGAAACTCTATTGCTTCCTTTATATTCTTTTTCATTTCATCTAAAGACGCTGCCGTACTCACACAACCTAATAATGAGGGAGCGTGAGCACAATAGTTATTGCCGGTGTAATAAATTTCTACAATGACTTTTTCCATAACCAAAATATTTAATCAGGCACTATTTGAGTCCAGCTTGTTTTAAAATCGAATTCACAAGAAAATCCTCTAAATCCTCGTTTTTGCCATGGTCCGGAATAGTAACGGTTCCTTTTTGGGAAAGGTGATGGTATTGCTTGGGCTTCCTTTCTGGCGTGTATAAAACCAGCCATCGGCCTCTATAATCATAATAATCTCCTTTACTTTTTTACGCATTTACTTTTGTCATCTCGCCTAACAAAGATAGTAAATAAACGAACTATGACGCATTTGGCACTTTTTGTATTACAGCAGGCATCAATAATATTGAATCCCAATTCGAATAGGTACTTTAGTGGTTTAATGCTTAGTAATTATCTAAATGACTACTGATTTCTCGAACTCTGTAATTCTGCCGGAAAACCTGCCTTCCATCCGGGTTGCTGATTTTACTCCGGTTGATCGTAAGTATCTTAAGATTATTTATTTCCAGTATCTGATTTTTGCATTGTGCCTGATAGCCTGGCTGGTGTTCTTCACTATTTTGGATAAAGATGAATTACTGGAGATTATTCACTGGGTTGTAACCGGGCTTTCTTTGGTTATCCTGTGCAGTTCGATAATTGTTTCCAGGTTGTCGTTCCCCCGGCGGGGTTATCTGATTCGGGAAAAGGACATAGCCTATCAGCGAGGTTTGATCCGATACAAACTTACCTCAATTCCCTTTAACAGGATTCAACATGTTGAGCTCAGCCAGGGGATTTTAGCCAAGAGACTTGACCTGGCATCTATAAAGATTTATACTGCCGGAAGCAGTTCGGATGATCTCAGCATTCACGGTCTTCCAGTTGGTATTGCCGAACAAATCAGAGAATTTCTTACCGCTAAAATCAGCCCGGATGAGTAAGAATGACTTTACCCAACCCCGGCGACAATCCATAAAAGGGCTTGTTTTAATCTTTTTGCAGGAGGGAAAACGTGGGATACAATTTTTCTGGCCGTTACTGGTACCCGTAATATTAGGAAAAGAATCAGACAAAAAAATATTGATTATCGGGCTCATTCTTTTGGCCGGCTTGATCCTTACCCTGATCCATTCCATACTTTACTACCTGAACTTCAAATTTAACATTGAAAATCAGCAGTTTATTCTTAAAAAGGGATATCTCAACCGAAAAACGCTTACGATTCCACTGGATCGGGTTCAGAATGTACATACTGATCAAACTATGCTGCAGCAATTACTGGAGGTGATGAGTATTGAAATCGACACAGCGGGATCGTCCAAAAAAGAATTGAAAATCCATGCGTTATCAAAAACCATTGGTGCTCAGCTGGCTCTTGAATTAAGCTCACATCTGGC
>CAIXKO010000764.1 GCA_903919925.1 uncultured Bacteroidota bacterium
CTACTACCTACTTCCTACTCCCTACTCCCTACTACCTACTGCCTACCTGCCTACTGCCTACGGCCTACGGCCTACTGCCTACTGCCTACTGCCTACTGCCTACTGCCAATAAAAGACACGCAAGTATGCGTCTCTACGTGCTACCCTCTGGCTGACTGCAGACTGCCTATTGCCTACGGCTAACTGCCAATCCGTTTATCCAAATCCACCATTTTAATTGCAGTAAGAGCTGCTTCCACACCCTTATTACCGTGGATTCCGCCGGAACGATCAATAGCCTGCTGAAGATTTTCAGTAGTTAAAACCCCAAAAATACTCGGTTTGTTATATTTCAGGCCAAGATCCATGCAACCTTGTGCAACGGCCTGACAAATGAAATCAAAATGCCGCGTTTCTCCCTGGATTACACAGCCGATGAGGATTACTGCGTCCGGATTTACCGATTCGAAAAGGAACTGCCCCCCCAGTGGAAGTTCAAAACTGCCTGGTACAAAATGAAGATGGATATTTTCCCGGGGGCACCCATGTTTTAGAAGCGTGTCAATTGCCCCTTGTGCCAGAGGCGTTGTAACGGTTTCATTCCATTTTGAAACGATGATACCATACCTGTATTTGGGGTTTTCTGGAATCGAGTCGGAATTGTATGCAGACAAATTCTTTAATGATGTTGCCATAAGTGCAAAAAAAAGGCCGGGTAGTAAAACCCGGCCTGGTTTTGAAAATCATTATTTTTTCAGCCCGGCTTCAGCCCGTGCAATATACTTCTCTATCTTCCGGCCTTCGCTTGATTCCGGATAATCTTTTTGAATCTCCTTATAAAGTGGAACAGCCTTACTATATTCCTTATTTGATTCAAGCAGTTCGGCAGCTTTCATCAGGTAAATCGGCGTTACAAAATTATTAGGCTTCATTCTGGCTGCCTTAATATAGTAATCAACCGCTTCGCTTGTTCTGCCCAATTCACAGTAGGCATCTCCGATAGCACCCTTGGAAATAGGACCTACCATATCGTCCTTAATCTTGAATTTCTTCAACTGATCAATGGCTTCCTGAAATTTCCCTAGTTTGAGATACGAAATTCCGGTATAGTAACGCGCAAGTTTTGCAGATTTGGTTACTTTATACTGGTCGATAATGTCAAGAAATCCCAAATAATTGCCATCACCATTAAGGGCCAGATTAAAGGAGTCCTTTTCAAAATATTGCTCAGCAGCAAACATTTGAGACTGTGCTTCTTTCTCTTTCGGTGAAACAATAAACCGTTTATAACCCAGGAAAATACCTACAACTGCTACAATTACTATCAACGCAATGGTAATTGTTCTCTGGTTCTGCTCAATAAAGTGCTCAGTATTTGTCAGCGCATGCTCGACTACTTCCAGATTGTCTTCTTTCTTACCTTTCGATTTGCTAACCATAAAGTTTATTATAAAAAACATGCAAACTTATAATAATTAAACCTTATTTGAAATAGCCTGGGTAAAAAACTGTGAACGTACCGTGAATACCTCGACTATTGCTATTTTTGACCGCAAACAGAAGTATTATGCACCTGCGAAATCTGAATTTACTGAATTTTAAAACCTACAGTGAACTCGATATTGATCTCTCACCAAAATTGAACTGTTTTGTTGGGAACAATGGCGTTGGTAAAACAAACCTGTTTGATTCGATTTATTATCTGGCCTTCTGTAAATCTTACTTCAATAGTTTAGATGCCAACAATATCAGGCATTCATGCGATTTTTTTATGATTCAGGGTGATTTTGTTCTTGATGGTCAGGCTGAACGGATACAATGTGCATTAAAGAGGGACCAAAAAAAGAGAATCAGGCGCAATGACAAGGAATACCAGAAGCTTGCGGACCATATCGGGCTGATTCCATTGGTAATGGTTTCACCTGCAGATACCAGCCTTATTCTTGAAGCCAGCGAGGAGCGCAGGCGATACATGAATGGGGTAATATCGCAATATGACAGACAATACCTCGATGATGTTATCCGCTATAATAAAGCGCTTACACAGCGAAACCGGTTGCTTAAAGACTTTTCTCGTCAGCGATATTTTGATGAGGATTCGTTGTTTATATGGGATGATCAGCTCTCCATTCTTGGTGAGCGTATTTTTAAGAGTAGGAAGGATTTTATTTCTCAGTTGCTCCCTATCTTTCAGTATTATTATGATTATATATCCGGCGGCCATGAGCAGGTAGAGCTTAAATACCAAACCCAGGCAGGAATCAGGCCTTTATCGGATTTAATGAGAGAGGCACACGCTAAGGATAAGCAGATGCAATTTTCAACCGTGGGTATTCATCGCGATGACCTGGTTCTTGAACTCTCGGGATATCCCATGAAGCAGCAGGGATCGCAGGGCCAGCAAAAGACCTACCTGGTTGCTTTAAAGATGGCGCAATATGACTTTCTCAAAAAAATTTCATCAGTGAGGCCATTAATTTTGTTGGATGATGTTTTTGATAAACTGGATGCCAATAGAGTTACCCAGATAATCAAACTGGTTTCAGAGGATCATTTTGGCCAGATTTTTATTACCGACACAAATCTGACACATCTCCAATCTATTTTATCGGGATTAACGGTCGAGTCCCGGTTGTTTAGTGTTACTGATGGTCAAATCAATCAAATATAATCATGGTAATCCGTAGAACCGAATCCCGTCCGATCAAAGATATCATTGAGGAAAGTCTTAAATTCTTTGGTATTGACCATAAAATTAAAGAGAGGGAATTGATTCGCCAATGGGACGATGTAGTTGGGATAACGATCGCCAGGAGCACAGAAAACATATATATCCGGGATCGTAAACTTATTGTCACGATCCGATCATCAGTCATCCGTAATGAATTAGGGATGATCAGGGAAGGGTTAAAAATAGAACTGAACCGACGAAGTGGTCAGGTACTAATCGATGAAATCGTAATAAAATAATTGTTTCCTGAGCGACTTTTACTCTGCAGGAACTAATTCCAGAAAATTACCGTCGCGGTCAAATCTTTCGCTTTTGGAAAAGAAGAAATCGGCTTCTTTCCGGGCATTGGAATCACTATCGGATCCATGAACAGCATTGCGTTGAACCGATTCGGCAAATAATTTCCGGATAGTTCCAGGTTCGGCCTTTGCAGGATCAGTGTTCCCTATCAGCTTCCTGTAATCCTCAACGGCATTCTCCTTTTCCAGTATTGCTACCACAATCGGGCCCGAAGTCATAAACTCCACCAAGCCACTGAAAAAAGATCTCTCCTTATGAACGTTGTAAAAATAAGCAGCCTGAATTTGACTCAATTTTGTATATTTCATTGCAGCTATCGAGAAACCTGCTTCAGAAATCATCTTTAAAATATCGCCGATATGCTCATGAGAAACAGCGCCAGGCTTAATAATGGTGAAAGTGATGTTACCAGTCATAATCGTAAAGTTGCGTAAAGTTGTTTGCATAAAAATAGTGTTTTTCTGTTTTCAATTGCCATCCATTTTGCCATCCATTACTATCTTTGAGCGATGCAACAAGAAACCTTTGACGGTCAGCTAAATCTCAGTCATGAATTGGGATGGCATGACATTGAATCCCTTATTCAAAACCCATGCAAAGTATTGATTTTAACGCATAAAAACCCTGATGGTGATGCAGTTGGTTCAGCGCTGGGTTTACAATGGGTGTTAAAAAGGATAGGCCACACGGTGGATATTATTGTTCCCGATGATTCCCCATTATATTTAAAATGGCTGCCTGGACATCAACAAATAGCTGTTCATGAACGCAAATCCGGAAAGAATATACCACAATTATTCATCGATTGTGACCTGATATTCTGTGTTGACTTCAACACCCCGGAACGGTTGGGTGCAGTTGAACCCCTTTTTAGCAAAAGTAGTAAACCTGTCATACTGATTGACCATCATCCGAAAAGCGGGGATTTTGCGCATATAAAACTGATTGATCCTTCAAAAGGTTCCACATCAGAACTTGTATTTCTCCTGATTGAAAAATTAGGGCTCAGTGAATATGTTGGTCCTGAATCAGCAACCTGCTTGCTTGCCGGAATTTTAACAGATACAGTTGAGTTTAAAGTTAATTGCTCGTACCCTGAAATTTTTGAAACTGTTGCCTCTCTGATGCGCCTGGGTGCCGATAAGGACCGCATTAACAATGAGGTGTACAATATGCATTCTGCCGATAGAATGAGGTTACTGGGATATTGCCTGAATACAAATATGAAGATTTTGCCAGGTTACAAAACGGCATATATTGCTTTAACTAAAAGTGAATTAAATAGTTATAATCACCGCAAAGGCGATACTGAAGGATTTGTAAACTATCCTTTGTCCATTAACGGTGTTGTTTTCTCTGTTTTGTTTACTGAGCAAGATGATCATATTAAATTGTCGTTGAGATCGCGCGGAAATTTTCCGGCGAATGAATTTGCCCGGAAATATTTCAATGGTGGCGGACATAAAAATGCAGCGGGCGGGCGGTATTTTGGATCTTTTAAAGAAGCGTTGGATCGATTTGAGATTGTTTTAGATGAATACAAGGAGTTATTACTTTCGGAAAAGTAATCCGCTGACTCTTTCATACGGAATGCCATGAGCAATATTAAAGTACTGATATTTCTTTTATTGATCATTTTTTGGTTTAACCTGGAAGGCTGCAAAACAAAATATCGTCAGCAAAATATTCCTGAAGAGATTACTAAACCCAATACTGAACAGATTTTTCAGTCAAACCAGGTGATGGTCAAACAAAATGCCACCCTGATCAGAGATCAGGCTTCAAAAAAAGGCTGGAAACTTACTGAAACCGGTACCGGGGTGTTTTACCAGATTATTAAACCACTTGCCAATAATCAAAACAAAAGAATCGAAACCGGGGATGGCGTAGTTTTAACCTATAGGGTAGGACTTATTGATGGGCAAGAATGCTATTCATCTGATAAACAGGGTTTAAAACGATTTGTTGTGGAAAAGAGTGAGGCTGAACGGGGACTGCACGTGGCGGTTAAATTGATGTATCCTGGCGATAGTGCACTGGTGGTTATTCCCCCGCACATGGCATTTGGTTTAACCGGCGATGGCGACCAAATTCCGCCTCGAGCCATTTTAGTATACGAAATTCGTATTGATTCCGTGTTCAGACATCAGAATAAGTGACCATTTTCCTACTTTTGCGGGAAATATGATGATTATGAGATGGTCTGTTATTGCCTTGATTTTTATTATTATTAATGTTTGTGGATCTTGTGGTAATAAAGAGAAGGGCTTCAAAAAACATGATTCGGGTTTGTCTTACCGGTTCTTTGATATGCACCCTGAAGGTGCAACCCCCAAAGCCGGTGATATTGTTATACTATCCCTGAAAATTCAAAATGAGGATAATAAGGTTGTCGATGAATCCAGCTTTTACCGGATGCAGCTTGGGAAGCCAATGTTTAAGGGCGATTTTTATACCGCTTTATCATTGATCCAGGTTGGAGACAGCGTTTGCTTTAAATTGGATGCTGCAGGCTATTTCGAGAAAAACCGAAAACGCGATTTGCCTGTCGAATTCAAACGGGGTGATCCGGTTTATATTTTTGTCAGGTTAAAGAACATACTGTCTTCGGAGGATCTTGAAAGTGAGAAGGAAAGCACTTACCATACTGATTTTGAGCAAGAGAAAAATCTTTTGAAAAACTATATCGAACTAACAAATACCACTGTAAAACCAACAGCATCGGGACTTTACTATATTGAAAAGAAAAAGGGAAAGGGCAAAATAGCAGAAGCTGGGAAAACTTTGGTTGTGCACTATACCGGTACTACCATCGATGGAAAAATATTTGATTCTTCACTGCAAAGAGGAAAACCTTTTTCTTTTATTTTAGGCCGCGGTCAGGTGATCAAGGGTTGGGATGAGGGTTTCCAGTTTATGCAGGAGGGTGGGGAAGCGCGGTTTATTATTCCTTCGGATCTTGCTTACGGTAAGAGTGGCTATTCTAATTTGATTTTGCCATATTCGACATTGGTTTTTGAAGTGGAATTGTTGGAGGTGAAGTGAAGGGGAAGAACGTGAAGAACGTGAAGAACGTGAAGAACGTGAAGAACGTGAAGAACGTGAAGAATGTGAAGAACATGAAGAATGAAAAGAATGAAAAGAATGATAGGAATGAAAAAGTACATTTTAGGAGTTTTGATTGTGGTGTTTTTTGCTGGTTGTGATTCGGGTGATCCTTATGAAAAGGAAAGAGTTGCAATAGAAGGTTATAAAAAGGAGCATAACATTACGGCATCAGCATTGGCCAGTGGACTTTATTATATTGAAACAAAGGCTGGTACCGGTGCTAAACCTGCTTATGGCAAGAAAGTTCGGGTTAACTACCTGGGGACCTTTGTTGATGGAACCTCATTTGATTCCGGAACCTTTGATTTCTATCTTGGTTTGGGTAAGGTTATTGCGGGTTGGGATGAGGGTATCGGGTACATGAAAGAAGGAGGGAAAGCGATATTGATCATTCCTTCGGATCTTGGTTATGGACCAAATGGCACCAGCGGGATTCCGGGTTATACCCCTTTAATATTTGAAGTTGAACTGGTCGATATCTTCTAAAGATCAATCACCAACCCATCGTATCCAGGTTCAATCCCTTCGGGTAGCTGCTTTATGAGGTCCACGTATTTTCCGGCCTGGTGGGATAAATGGGTCAGATAAGCTTTTTCCGGATTGATTTCCTGAATAATCTTAACTGCTTCGGGGATGCTGTTATGCGATAGATGAGCCTCCCACCTGAGGGCATTTAAAACCAGAACCTTTGTTCCACGGATTTTTGCCATTTCTTCGCTGGGAATATAATTGGTATCTGAAATATAAGTGAAATCGCCGAACCGGAAACCAAGAATCGGGAGTTTGTAATGCAATGCGCGGATCCCAATGATCTCCATTCCATTGATTTCTATTGAACCCGTTGAGATATGGTGAAGGTTCATCTGAGGAATTCCCGGGTATTGTATCACAGAGAACACGTAGGCAAAGTCTTTTCTTATGGCATCCTGCACTCTTTTCTCTGCATAAATGTCTATAGGTTTTCGATGCAGAAAATTTAATGCACGTATATCATCGAGTCCCGATACATGGTCCTTATGTTCGTGTGTAAGAAGAATGGCATCTATTTTTCTGACAGAGGTTCGTAACATCTGCTGCCGGAAATCGGGACCGGCATCAATCAGGAACACCTGGTCATTCCATTCCACCAGTGCTGCGGAACGTAAACGATTGTCCCTGGGATCAGTGGAATTGCATACATCGCAATCGCAGCCGATGATAGGTACACCCAAAGAGGTTCCTGTTCCGAGCAATGTTACTTTCAAAGGTGAATTCATGATTGGTTGAAAACATCAAATATAGTAAACATGGGCCTTTTTCTTATTTTTACGTGATGAAAGGTACACTTTGGCTGATTCCGAATACGTTGGATGATGGCGACTTGGTTCAATCGCTTCCGGCAACTGTTATTGAGCAGGTTAAACTGCTCCGATATTTTATTGTAGAGAATGAGAAAAATGCACGTCGCTTCCTCGTTAAGGCAGGAATGAAGGCGTTGCTCAACGAAATTGAGCTAGGATTATTGAATGAGCATACGCTGGCCGGAGATTTGGAGCCGCTGATTCTTCCGATTTTAAAGGGAACTGACGCCGGGTTATTGTCTGAATCAGGCTGTCCGGGAATAGCTGACCCTGGGGCCGACCTGATCCGACTTGGGCATTCATCAGGCATCAGGATCAAGCCGTTGGTGGGACCGAGCTCAATAATTATGTCGGTTATGGCTGGAGGACTAAATGGACAGCGATTTGTTTTCCATGGTTACCTGCCTGCAAAACCACAGGAGCGTATCCGGAAAATCCGTGAAATAGAAAGCCGGTCGAAGCTGAATCAGGAGACGCAGGTATTCATTGAAGCTCCTTATCGGAATAGGCAAATGCTTGCCGACCTGATCAGTACGCTATCGCCGGATACCTATCTGTCGGTTTCAGTAGATCTTACAACTGAAACAGAATTGATCAAAACCGCTCGTGTATGGGAATGGACGGGTTTTGCCACGGACCTAAATAAGAGACCAGCAGTTTTTTCGATATTAAAACCTTAATTTTCAAATATATGAGCCAAACTTTGATAGAAAAGATCCTGGCAAACCACTCCAAGCATTCATCGGTGAAACCAGGGCAGATTATTGATGTTATGATGGATGTTAGGGCGGCACGGGATTTTGGCGGAGCTAATGTTGTTAAGAATTTGAAGGATAATGGATTGCAAATTGACGATCCCACAAGAACTTTTTTCACTTTCGACTGCAATCCAACTGGTTCTGATCAGAAATATGCTGTTAATCAGCATATCTGCCGTCAATATGCCAGAAATAACGGAATCAAGGTTTATGATATTGATAAGGGAATTGGAACCCATATTCTTATCCATGACGGATTAGCCTATAGTGGTTCTACAGCCGTTACCACCGATTCGCATGCCAATATTCTTGGGGCGGTGGGTGCATTTGGCCAGGGAATGGGCGATCAGGATATTGCCGCAGCATGGGCTTATGGGAAGCTTTGGTTTAAAGTGCCTGAATCTATAAAATTAGTTATCAAGGGTAAAAGACCGCTGGGATTATCAGCCAAGGATATTGTTCTTAACCTGCTGAATCGATTTGGTGCAAATGAATTGTTGGGTTACAGTGTTGAGCTTTATGGCGATTCAATCGACGAATTAACGCTGGATGAGCGGATAACTATTGCCAGTATGGGAACAGAGATGGGGGTTATAACGCTTTTGTTTACACCAAATAAGGAGGTGCTTGATTACTGTTCTGAAAAAGCTGGAAGACCGATAAGTTTGGTACGTGCTGATCCTGATGCGGTTTACCATAAGGTTTTTGAACTCAATATTAACGAATTTGTTAAGAGGGTTTCCCTGCCGGGAGCGCCGCATCATACAACCCCAATTGGATCTTTGACAAAAATCAGGATTGATTCGGCTTTTATCGGAAGCTGCACCAATGGCAGGTATGAAGATATGGCTGCTGTGGCTAAAATTCTGTCCAACAATAAAGTTGCACCCAGGGTTGTTTTAAAAATTGTGCCGGCTACCGATGAGATATGGCAACGATGCCTGAGTGAAGGGTTTATCGATATTTTTAAGAGAGCCGGAGCGTTGGTGTCCAATGCTGGATGTGCAGGATGTGCGGCAGGACAGGTGGGGCAAAATGGTGCAGGAGAGGTAACTATTAGTACTGGCAACAGAAATTTTCCCGGTAAACAGGGCAAGGGCGAAGTTTACCTGGCATCGCCTGAGGTGGTAGCCACATCTGCCATTGCCGGGTTTATAACGGACCAGGAGGGTACACCTGACCTAACCGATTTGGATATAATTCCGGAAAGAAATGAGGCTAACGCTGGTCATGGAGCCATGCCGACGGTGAAAATCAGGATTCCACTGTCAGAACAGCCGGTTGAGATTGAGGGACGGGTATGGTATATACGTGAAGATAACATCGATACCGATATGATATTTCATAACCGGTACCTGGCCATTACCGATATTAAAGAAATGGGCCAATACACTTTTGATAACCTCAAGGGATACCAGGATTTTGCAAAAAGAGCCCAAAAGGGCGATATTGTGATTGTTCAGAAAAACTTCGGAAGCGGATCATCGCGTCAGCAGGCGGTTGATTGTTTTATATCTTTGGGTGTGCAATGCATTGTGGCTGAAAGCTTTGGTTCTATATATGAGCGAAATGCAATAAATGCAGCGTTTCCGATTATAACCTATAGTTCACTGGAAGGTCTTGAAATTGAGGAAGGCGATCGGATTCGGGTGAACTATGAATCTGGCTTGATAACCAGTCTTAAAAATGGCAAAAATGTTCAGGCAGAACCATTTAGTGAAGTTCAATTAGATATTTTTAAACGTGGAGGACTATTCTGATGGCAAAAACATTTGTTGAAAAGGTGCTTGATGCTCCAGCAGGAGCCATTGTGTTCAGGAAGCCAGATATTGTGTTAACTCACGATAATACATCCAGTATTTTCAGCACTTTTAAAAAGATGGGTGCCGAAAAGATATTTGATCCTGATCAATGCCTGGTTGTACTGGATCACAATGCTCCACCAACTGATTCCAAACTTGCAACACAGTACCAGTCTATACGCCAGATTGTACGATCACAGGGGATAAAAAAGTTTCATGATGCCGGGAGTGGTATTTGTCACCAGATTATGTCGTATTACGCAAAGCCGGGGATGATAATTGTTGGCAGCGATTCGCATACCTGTACAGCAGGGGCTATGAATTCTTTGGCTGCCGGAATCGATCGTACCGAATCAGCCGGATTGTGGAAAAAAGGTGAGACTTGGTTCCTGGTTCCGGAATCTGTAAAAATTAACTTGAAAGGGACTCTGAATCCGGGCGTTTACGCCAAGGATATCTCTTTATACATTATAGGAAAAATTGGTTCTGACGGTGCTAATTACCTTTCCATCGAGTTTCATGGTGATGGATTGAATTGCCTGAGCATTTCCGACCGGATGACCATTGCTAACCTGGCCTCCGAGATGGGCGCTAAAAATGCAGTATTCCCTTTAGATTCTGTGTTGTCAGAATTTTTGAAATCCAATGAACCCGGCGTTTGGTCAGACCCTGATGCCAGATATCTGTTTGAAATGGATATTGATCTTGCTGAGATTACCCCTTTAGTTGCTGCACCCCATTTGGTTGACCATGTTAAAACTGTTGCAGAAACAGTTGGAACCCCAGTTCATGAAGGATTGATCGGAACCTGTACGAACGGCAGGATTGAGGATCTCAGGATAGCAGCATCCATATTAAAAGGGAAAACAGTTGCGCGCGATTTTCAACTTTTAGTGATTCCAGCATCAAAGGAGATCTATTTGCAGGCGATTGAAGAGGGTTTAATTACCATTTTCGTAAATGCTGGTGCTACCATTCTGAGCTCATCATGCGGACCCTGTTTAGGTACCGGGCAAGGTATTCCTGCCGATGGGTTTACGGTGATTTCAACGGCAAACCGCAATTTTAAGGGCAGGATGGGCAATCCAAACTCTCGTATTTTTCTTGCATCGCCGGCAACAGTGGCTCATACCGCACTGGTTGGTGCCATTACCGATCCAAGAGGACCGGGGCATTCAGAAGTATTTGTTTCCGGCAGACCCGAAGGGAAAACTCCGGAGATTCCAGCTGGTGAGGACCGATATAATCAGGGAGTATGGAATTATGCTGACCAGGACAACCTGAATACGGACCAGATGTTTGCTGGAAATCTTACCTATAATATATTGAGTTCAGACGGGGAAAAGATAATCGAACACCTTTTTGCCGGATTCGATCCTTCATTTGCCAAACGGGTAAAATCAGGGGACCTGATCATTGGAGGCGAGAATTTTGGATGTGGGAGCTCGCGGGAGCACCCGTCGGTTGGGTTAGCACACGTTGGCATCAGAGCCGTGGTTGTTAAATCGGTTAACCGGATTTTTTACCGTTCCTCAGTTAACCAGGGCCTCTTATTGATCGTTCATAAAGAGGCAGTCGATGCTTATCGTCCGGGTTCCGATGTTTCGATAGAGTTTAAAGCCGGGTTGATCAGGATTGGCGACCAGCAATTCAGATTTGAGCCCCTGCCTGATAAACTAATGGAAATAGTGGAAAAAAAGGGATTGGTTAACTGGATCAGGGAGCAATAAAATTGCCAATTATGAGCAGGCTGCGAAGAGTTTTTTTTGTTTTTATTATTCACCAGATTGTCAGTTTGTGGTGTCCTTGTTTTTCCTATGGCCAAAACAAAACTGATTCATTAGCTGCTGGTTCGCACCAGGTTTATGCCATTCAAATTGCAGCTTCAAAAGTTTTTATCGATCCGGAATTCTTCAAGAAGAAGTTTAACCTGACCGAAAACGTGAGTTTTTTTCAAAAAGGTGGGTGGTATAAATATGTTGTTGGAACCTGTACAAGCGAGCAGGAGGCCATGCAAAAGCTTGCGGGCATGCCGTCCGGGGCATTTGTTACCTCATTTTCCCAAAGGAAAGTCCAGGACACTGCTAATGTTGAAAAGGAGACTAAGGTTTCTAAAGTTGACAACGTACCATCTTCGCAACCTGAACTAAAGAGGCTGTACAACCAGAAAATCCACGAGGCAGATTCAGTCTTTAATATTGCCAGGAATCTTTTGCTTGCACGCATATTATATGTGGAAGCCAGTTTATTGGGACAGGGGAAAAGCTATCCTAAAGATCAGATACTTGAAATTGATAAGCAGTTGACTCAGAAGCGTTCACAGCACACCTTGCAAAAATTTCCCCGTAAAGTTTATGTCATAGCAGGACTTACAGTATCGGTGTTACTTATTGTGTCTATTCTATTGATAATCAGGTCTAAAAAACGAAAAGTTCCTTCAAGGAAAAGATTAAATTTTAAAGATACCCATGAATCCATTGCTGAGGTTTATATAGATGAAGCGATCAGTGGGGAGATTGACTTAACGAGCAATGATAATGAAAAAACAAGGGAAGTTTTGATTCAGGAGATCATGCTGTTAAATTCAAATCTGGCTAAGGAGGTTGAGCTTAAAACAGGGAAAGGTTGTCTGGATTATGGATTGATTAAGCCTGAGTTGGAGCGTTGTTTGAATTCGAGCAATGAGATTATGAGAATGGAGGCGGAAATGGCATTAATTCTTTTGAACACGGAGGATCCTTTTTCTTTCCTCAACAAATTAGAAAAGGAATTCACGCCACTAGAGCAGCTTCAGGTTTATCACCTAATGAAGCGCCACCAGATCAAGCACACCGATTTTTCGAGGTGGCTGAGCTCACCCAACGAATCTATAGTATTGTTTAGTAAGCGGATGATGAGGGCATTCCATCAAGGTGGGGAATTGGATACCGGCAAGGACGATACTATTGATGAGAAAGGTTCATCTGGCAAAAGGGGTTTTGAAGAAGTACTGAGCACCTCCAATGAGGATATACAAACGGTAGCAGGGATATTTCTGGAGAGCAAGATTCGCAGCATGCAGCATTAGCGATCGTTGCCGAGCCTGGTCTTCCTGTTTGTTATTCTTCTGAAATCCTATATCTTTGCACTCCGATTGGTCTCGTAGCTCAGCTGGATAGAGCAGCAGCCTTCTAAGCTGCGGGTCGTGGGTTCGAATCCCGCCGAGATCACAAACAATCCCGCCGGGATCACAAACCTGGGGAAAACCCCGAAGTTGAAAAAGTTAAAGACCTGAAAATCAGGCAAAAGAAAAAAAGTAAAAAACAGACAAAAGGTACCAAAAACGACATTGACCGCCACCAAACCGCCACCAAAAATAAAGCAGGTTTGCTTAGGGGTGAAAAGTCTGAAAATTCCAAGAGAGATTCAAAACGTGGTGTACCTGGTTTTGAAGCAAAATCAAAGATTGATCATGAGGAAGTACAAAAGGAATTTTGTGCTGTTGATACCAAAAGGATTTTACTATCGGTAGAAAGTAAGACGCAAATGATTAATGTTCTCAAAAGATACGATCCTAAAAAATTGAACAAGGACGGATTAGCCCAGGTTAAACTTTTCGTCTACTTGAATGATGAGCGCATTAGATTTAACACAGGTGTATTGATTAAACCAAATGAATGGGATAAAGACAAGAGTTTGGTCAGAAGGACTTGCAAGGAGTACGTCGAACACAATCTTACCCTTGATAAACAAGTGCAAAAGATCAATGAGATCAAATTCAAGTATCGGTTAAAGGATGCAGTTCTTACACCTGATCTGCTCAAACTTGAAATGGCAAGACCTAACTACGGGTTTGATTTCATTGACTTCATGGATCGGGCGATAAAAGAGAGGACCCCGGTTCAAATAACAGAGAGTAGCGCAAGGTATCACAAGAGCGTATGGAGTAAATTGAAGGTTTACCAGGAGAGGATATTGTCTGATGAACTAACATCGGAATTCATCCTCAAGTATGCCAAATACCTGGAGAAGAAATTGGACAATTCTCAGAATACGATACAGGGAAACATCAAGGTTATAAAAACCTATGTTCAAAGAGCCATTGACCTCAAGCTGCTGGACCATGATGCTAAGATTCATAATCCTATAAATGTGGTTGATACGGAAATAGTCTTTTTAACAAGTCTTGAATACGGTAAGTTGGTCGAGCTTTATCATAAAAAAATCCTGTCAAACAGCTTGCAATCGGTTCTCAGGTGGTACCTGTTCTCGTGTAATACCGGACTTCGAATAAGTGATGTAAGGTTGATAACTATGGATCAGATATTTGAGAATACTCTGATCATGGTTCCCAAGAAATCAAAAAAAAGAACCAATAGAACCGTCAGAATACCTTTAATGGGCTTCGCTCAACAACTGATTAGGGATGAAGGGGAAAAACGCATCGAGAATAGGGTGTTTAACTGCATATCCGAACAGAATATGAGGGATTACATCAAACTGATTGCTACTAAGCATACTGATATAAAAAAATCATTAAACTGGCATTCATCCAGGCATACCTACTGCACCCTGTTTGCCAAAAATACAAACGGTAATCTGGCAGCACTTCAGACAACCACCGGACATACTAAATTGCAGGATTTGCAGAAATACCTTCACCTTGATGCGAATGATGTGAGAAAAGCCATGGAATATCAGGACGAGATCAATAAAGAGAATAAACCTGAAAAGTAGCAATATGAAAACGATGATTATTACAGTACCCCTTGGTGATGAGTTGGATTTAGTTCCCTATGATCTTCTTGATTTGCACAGGGGAACTGTTTATGAAAATGAGGATCATTTCCGGCAGCAGGATTGGGTTAAACTTTTGGAAAACGTGCAGGTATATGAATTACCGAATTTTATCGAATGCTGCAACGATGATGATTTCGATCCAAGTGATTTTTGGCTTGGCTATATGTTTTTCAAGAAGTTCCAAATAAAATTAGCCGAAGAATTTGAATAATTATTTCAACCTTCCTGGATAGCGTTTAAACCAGATAGAACTCACAATCTCCCGGTTGCGGTCCCTTTGCAGTAATGCTCAGGGACCGTTTTTTTAACAGATAGTGATTGTTCTCGATGGCATAAACAGTAAAAAAGTCAAGCATAGATGGATCTGTGATCGTCCAGGTAACAACTTTGCGGGTGTTCCACCAGGTCAGATAATCCTTCCAGAGTTGGTTGTACAGCCCGGTTTCACCATCCCATTTCAAACTAAGCGTGGCATTTGGAAGTAAGGCGCCGCCGGGATCGAAGGCATCGGATGATCCATAGGGATATGGTGTTCCCAGGGAATCATCAATCATGCCGCGATAAAAAAGCAACCGCAAGCTGCAGGGCAAAGAAACACTTCGAAGGATGGAGCTGGATAGTTGCTTCGCTTCCGGGCACCGGATGGTGGGACCACCTATAAGTCTTTGGTAGTGGATCATCGGGAGGGTTGATGCCTTTGCAGTGAACTCTTCCGGGTTTTCTCCAGTCTTAAAATCCTGAAAGTCGTTCGAGAAAAACTTCCAGCTGTAGGTGGTCACACCATCAACTTCTTCACCTGAATACTGGTAATACTGGCCATAGGTGGTGATCAGACGAATTTCATTGATGGTCGCCACGATTTCTTCCAGTTCATCCATGGTATTTACCGAAGGTTTTATGAGCAAAGGATCTGCATAAATATCCTTGAATTCTTCAGAGAACAGAAGGTCATTCTCTTCATGTGTCCATCGAAGGTAGACTCCGGCTACTGTAGCACCGATGGTGATCAGCGGCCGGCCGATCACTTTGGCATCCAGGGAAACTGTCTTCCCGGATAGGACCAGGTCTTTTCTTTTCCTGATAAGCACCGATCCCTGGCTGGTTACGGTAAACGCCAGGTTGAACATATTCCGGATGGCCAGGATAAAATCAGATATGGTTATATCCGGCAGGAAATCTTTCAGATCCCACGTGTCGAATTCCCGGGTGATCGTGGAAACCTTCACAATCTGCTCATGCGGTGCCCACTCCCCTGTGCGGGTATCGTAAATAATTCGGGTATGGGTGGTAACCGTAGTGCTAAATTCCGATGAATCGCGGTTATTATATATTACCAGTTGCTTTAAATCCGGATCGCTAGCCAGAATGTTTTCATCGATTGGAAATCCGAAGTAATTGAATACCCGGTTTACTACATAAGCCAGGTAAGGAAACGGTGAAATCGCCATGATCGAGTTTTCCACGTCATACCAGAGTCCTTCTTCATGAGAATTCAGGCGAAATTTGTTGGCTGCAAAGCCGGCTTCATACTGGGTACCCTTCATAAATTCAGGGTTGTAGATGGGGAACAGGGCAAAATCATCCTCCGGAAAAGTGTATTCTGGTTTGAATGCCCAGGTACGTAAGCCTCCGAAATCAACGTCAATGAGTTTTTTGCCTGCAATTTTCCCGGCAAAGTCACCGGTTGCCACCTGCAGAAATGCGCTGTAGGACCGGTCGGTTGCTTTTTGAACGGTGGCGGTGCCGGCCCCGATGAATATTCCGTTGTTGAAAAGCTGAAACGGAAGGTCCAGTCCGCCCTGGGCCAGTGACTGGATCCTTCCCGGATGACCGAGTATCCTTGCGTTGCGGGGTGTTACCGGTAGTTCGAATGGAAATGAAAACCCGCCGGGAATAACGTCTTTATCGAAAACAGGACTTTCCTCTTCAATCGATATAGTGGCATCCGAGGCCAGGTCTACCGGTTCACCATTAATGCTCAGTTGTATCATGTCAAGATTTATAAGCGGTTACCGGACGAGTAGCACGACGGAGTTGGAGTCAACTTCGTCGGCAGATGCATCCGGTGCCGCGGTGGGGTTTATTTGAATTTCTAATTC
>CAIXKO010000765.1 GCA_903919925.1 uncultured Bacteroidota bacterium
AAATGTTGATTATGTGGCGAAGGTAAAGGTGAAAAGGGAAATCCATCTTGAAAATATAGTGCTCACCATACCCTACGAAAAGTCAGTAGCCAAATATTTCATGGGATTTGGGGTGAGAGGCGGGTATTGTCCTGACAAGGTTGAGTGGAAATGGGGTCAACCGGGCAATATGGTTTGGATTGGGGAAGTGAATGCAGGGATGCAATTAAAATTGCATGACAGTAAGGATTGGAGAAATGAAGGAAAGGGGGGCTGCAGTTTTAAAGCATTAGGCAGCGAGTGTTTTCTGACCAGCTATGCCGGTGAAAGGACTTTGAAAGAGGGGGAGGAAATGGAGTTTCACTTTGCGTTATTGATCAGTCCGTTTAAGACTCTGGATGATAAACACTGGAAAGAAAGATATTATCAGGACTATTTCAAAATAGACTCCAGCTACGCGATAAAGAACGGGGCAACGGTAATGAATATTCACCAGGGAAATAAATATAATCCGAACATTAATTATCCATTTTTAGCGAATGATAAGCTGAAGCCCCTTGTTGACATTGCAAAAAAGCATGATATGCGCGTAAAGCTTTATTACACAGTGAGAGAACTGACAACCTACACCTGTGAACTTTGGGCACTGCGCCAACTGGATAATGAAATATTCACCCCTTCGGGTGAGATTAAACTGGCGGATACTCACGAAAAGGGTGCCGACAGAAGTGGTTATTCATCGACCAGCGGGCATCCCTGGCTTTTTGAACATCTCCGGACCAATTATAATCCCGCGTGGCATACGCTTCCCGTGGAAGGCCGGGATTGGGACTTTGCGATTGGCACTCAATACCTTTCCCGCTGGCATAACTATTATATCGAGGGCTTGCACTGGTTATCAAAGAATCTCGGCACCCGGGGACTCTATCTGGATGGTATAGGGTATGACAGGGAGGTGATGAAAAGGCTGCGCAAATCAATGGATTCAGCCACCGATAGCTGTTTGATAGATTTTCACTCTGGCAACAACTATGAATACCTTGACCATAAAATCAGTCCTGCCAATCAGTATATGGAGCATTTACCCTACGTAAACAGCTTGTGGTTCGGTGAAATGTATAATTACAATCTGCCTCCCGATTACTGGCTGGTTGAGATATCAGGGATTCCCTTTGGCCTGTATGGGGAGATGCTGCAGGACTGCGGTAACGCCTACCGGGGAATGGTTTACGGTATGTCATCGCGTTTAGGCTGGGGAGGATGTGATCCGACTAATATCTGGAAATTATGGGATTATTTTGGCATTTCGGGTTCAAAATACGTTGGCTACTGGGATACAGCCAATCCGGCAATGACGGATCATCCGGAAGTATTGGCAAGCGCATACATTAAGAATGACAAAGTGCTGATAGCTCTGGGTAACTGGACCGATAAAGAACAGAATGTAAGTTTAGAACTCGATTGGAAAAAAATGGGTTTGGATGCGTCAAGGGCAAAAATAGAAATACCGGAAATCGAGAAATTGCAGGACGGAGGAGCTGCCGATTTAAAGCACCTGAAGATCCCTGCGTCCAGGGGTTTGATATTAATAATTTCGCAGTAGACAACAGGTTAACTTAGAGGCTATGTATAAATCTTTTTTCAATCGCATCATTTCAGCATCATTCAGGCTGCCATATTTATTTACCGGGTTTGTTGTAACCTGTATATTGGTAATGTGTACAACTCCGGACTCAAAATTAAAGTATGGTCTGAAGCTGTATGTTTCCACCGACGGGAATGACCATTGGACAGGAAAACCCGGGCACCCGAACAAGGCTAAAACCGATGGTCCTTTTGCAACATTGGAGGGCGCACGAAATGCCATCCGGAACTTAAAAGCATCAGGAAATCTTCCAAAGGGAAATGTAATTGTGGAGATTAAAAAGGGCGTTTATGAGCTGCCGGGGAAGTTTGTTTTGGAAGCCATCGATGGGGGAACAGACTCCCTGTCGAGCATTATTTATCTTGGCAAAAAGGATGCCGAGGTACGGTTTTTGGGAGGTAAAATCCTGACGGATTGGGATTTGATACCAGATTCAAGCATTTCGCTACAACTCAGACCTGATATTCGCAACAAAGTCTACCAGGCAGATCTTCGGGCAGCAGGAATAAACGATTTTGGTTTACCGGACGGAAAAGGTTTGGAGTTATTCTTCAATGACAGGCCGATGTGGATCTCACGATATCCAAATAAAGGTTTTATTAAAATTACCGGGCTGGTGAATGAGCAACCCATTCCCCTCGATAACATGGCGCCAGGTGATACCATCGGGCAATTCTTTTACAGTGATTCACGAATCAGTGAATGGAAGAATGAAAAAGATCCGTGGTTGCATGGCTATTGGTTCTGGGACTGGAGCGAGCAGCGGCAAAAGGTGGAATCAATTGATACTACGCGGAAATATGTTAAGCTGATGCCGCCTTACCATGCCTTTGGTTATCGTAAAGGACAGTGGTTTTACGGATTCAATCTTCTCTCAGAGATCGACGTGCCCGGGGAATATTATATTGACCGCGAGAAGGGAATACTCTATTTTTATCCTCCTTCTTCAATTGAAAAGGGAAGGACCACCGTTTCGATTAATCAAGGTATTGTTGAGATGACAGATGTGGAATTTCTGACCATAAAGGGGGTGATTGTTGAGGCCTGCCGGGGAACAGCCATCCAAATGACAGGTGTTAAGAATTGCCGGATTATAGGATGTACCATACGAAATATTGGAAACATTGGAGTTCACATCAATGGTGGAGAAAAGAACGGAGTAATTGCCTGTGATATATCGGAGACAGGTGGTACAGGAATATTGATTCACGGAGGCGACCGGCTGGCCTTAACTCCGGCAAAAAATTTCGCAGATAACAATTATATCCATGATATTGCACGGCTCTATCGAACTTACTGTCCGGGCATCAGCTTAAATGGTGTCGGCAATCGTGCCACACACAACCTGATCTCACATGTGCCTCACATGGCAATGGGTTTTGGAGGGAATGATCATTTAATTGAGTTTAATGAAATATCCGATGCCGGTTACGAATCAAACGATGCGGGAGTCATCTATACCGGTCGCGACTGGACGATGAGGGGAACTATAATCCGCTACAATTACTTTCACGACATTTCGGGTTTCGAGGGAAAGGGATGTGTGGGAGTATACCTCGACGATCTGTTTTGCGGAACGACCATAGAGGGGAATGTATTTAACCGGGTTACACGCGCAGCAATGATAGGGGGAGGAAGAAACAACAGTATCATAAACAATATTTTTATTGACTGTGTTCCTTCCTTGCATGTGGATGCCCGCGGATTGGGCTGGTATGCCAAATATATACCTGCCTGGCTAAAAGAGGCAGAAGAAAAAGGGACTATTTCAGGGATGGTTTACAACAAACCTCCCTACAGCACGCGTTTTCCTCAATTGGCAAATATGCTTGGCGATGAGCCGGCTGCTCCCAAAGGGAATGTGATTTCACGGAACATCTGTTCAGGCGGAGTCTGGGATAAAGCTTCGGGATTTTGGAAAATGTCGATTGAGAATAAAGCTCGTCCTTACCTGACCATGGAAGATAATATTGTGGCACCGAATACTGGAGTTGAAGATAGTTTGTCGAAAAGCATCGTATTGGCCGATCCGAAGTTTGTGGACCGAAAAAATCCTGAACGGGGAAAATTTCAACTGGATATCAGTTCCCCTGCCTTGAAACTTGGCTTTGAGCAGATTCCATTTGATAAAATTGGGCTTTATATCAGCCGTGACCGGGCAAATCTTTATCATTAATTCAGGGTTCAATGGCAAAGAAGAAATATTCAAGACGTGATTTCCTGAAACGCAATTCATTCACCGGGTTAGGTGCGGTTGTCGCAATGGGCGTGACCCCTTCGCTTTTTGCTGAAGAAGTCGGAAATCTCTTGATTCAGCACTTTCCACTCCTGGATGCGAAGACCTGGGCGGAGGTGCCGGCCTCCATGGTATCCACCGGATACCTGCTGATACACGAAGGGGCCCAGTCGCATCCTGGGAGAAAATCAATTCAATTTTAAATACTACCAAAATGGATAAAAAATCAATGATTGAAAAAAAATATAAAAGCCTTGCATTCACTATGGCTATGTTGCTATGTCAGTTTGGTTTTACTGCCACGGCTCAATGGGATTTTAAAACTAACTATTTAAAAATCCATATCGACAACAAAGGGTTTATTACCAGCATGAAGAACATTACGGCAACGCCAGACCGCGAATTCAGCTTGCCGGAAAAACCTTCCCCATTATTGAGTCTTTATAACACAAAGGGAAAAGTCTATTACGAACCGTATAAAGCTGATTATAATAAGGCTGACCGAACGGTTACTTTGAACTATCCAAACGGTTCCATCGCTAAAATCACCATTTTGCCACAAAAGAAATATTTTAAACTAATACTTCAATCCTTGGTTCCTCGCAATGATATTGATGATATTCAATGGGGTCCTTATCACACCAATATCACCAATCTTTTGGGAGAAATAATCGGAGTTGCAAGAGATACCAGCGATGCGGTTAATTACGCCATTGGCATGCTCGCCCTTAACGACAATACATTGGGTGGCCTTTCCGAAACCATTGGCGATGCAGCTCCTTTCCAGTATATTATCCACAGCCCTGATGCAAATCGTTATCCCTTGCCGGACAATCTGCACGAAGGACAGGTGTTCACTCTTGGGGGTGATGGAATCAGTGATGTGGCTTTTTACGCACATAAAGAAGCGTACTACCGGATCCTGTACGGAAATGCTGCGATGGTTGACGAAAAGGGAAGAATATCCATTGCTTATCACTCAAGGGACAGGTCCATCAGCAGAGAGGTTTATTTTTCCCTAATACCCAATATGGCTGCCAATACTCCAAACCACATTGAAGTTCAGCCATTGCCGGGAGTGGATTACATCGGCTCATCAATAGCCCTGTGGGGAAGTCCCGATAGTACTGCTTTGATGGATGTTATCCGGGAAATTGTATTGTCGGAAGGCCTCCCATATCCGATAATAAATGGCAAATGGGTTAAGGATCCTGCCGCATTTGTTCCCGATGCCATTACCAGCGGAGGTTTATACGACAGCATAATTTCCTATACAGTCAGGTTGGGTTTTAAGGCAATCAGTTTATACGATCAGGGGTTTATCAGGGCGGATCGCGGAAATGAAGGGTACCTTGACGGTAAAAATTTTGAAAGGAAACCCCTGAAGCTGACAGCCGGAAATAAATCGCATAAAGAGTTTTCTGAGATGGCCGCCAGTCATGGAATTATTGTGGGAAGAACTCCCATAACCACTTCGCTGGCTCCCGGAACCAAGGATGCATGCCCCATACCAAGTGACAGTTTGTGTTTTCAGCAAAGGCGCATTTTGATGAAAAGCATCAGCCTAACCGATACCATCATTATCGTGGACAATCCTGTACATCTCGAAGAAATTGCCAGTTGGGAAGGGCATGCCGTGAATTTGAACATGATAAAAATTGGCAAGGAACTTATTTACTATCTTGGAGTTTCTGAAAATGAACCTTACAGGTTGTTAAAAGTAAAACGAGGGTACTGGGGCACCACTCCAACAAGCCACGAAGCCCGGGATACTGTTTATAAACTCCAGGTGACCATCAACTACGGCTACGACGGGCTGATTCCAAATATGCAGCTGCAAGAGAAAATCGCGGAATACTATGCCGATATTTGTTCCATCAACGGTTTAGCTTATTACGACTTCGACGGGCAGGAGTTCTTGTTCAACAACGGTCACGGCTACTACTCGGCAAAGGTTTTTTTTCGCAGGATGTTTGAAAAAGCTGCAAAACTTGGTGTTCCGTATATCCGGTTTACCGGGTCTACTTTGTCGGAAGGATCATGGCATTATCAGAGTATCTGGAATGTTGGAGGGGGTAAAAACCTGTACGATGCTGACACCCGGGAGTGGGGAAGTACAACCAGTCAGGGTAAAGATCTGCGTGATGTAACCTATGCCAACTTTTTCCCGGTGGGTATGGGTGGCAATTTCCCCATAAAAGCCAATTCAACAGTTGAGCAATACGAGCACATACAGGCAATTTCTGTGGGAGTGGGCACCACATACAGCCTGACTCTAAATCAGAAAGATGTTGAAAGTTGCCCTCAGAAGGATGCTATTTTCAAGGTTATCAGAACCTGGGAGAATGCCCGTGCGGCAAACGCTTTTACAAGAACAATCAGGAAAAAGCTGGCCGATCCTTTACAGAGCTGGAGATTGGTTGAAATAAACAGGGATACCTGGAAACTCTATCAGAGGATTAATGGAGAAAACAAGAATCCTTTAATTTTAACAAGAGATAAAGGCTACTAACTGATGGTTTTTTTAGTCTAAACGGGAGGATAGGAGATGGGGAAATCTGATCACGTTCTGGTCCATTTGAAGGGACACAATACCAGGCATATAGTATTATTTATCATTGCGGCCTTTTGGATTCCGCTGATGTCATCACAGAGTCTGGCACAAACTTCTGATTCCAGAGAAGCTAATAAAACTGTTCCGAAGGGTTACAGTGGTATGCAGACTGAGGTCAGGCCCTTCCGGTGGCCCTCGAAGACGCCCGCCGACTGTCCTTTTCCGCCTTCCGGGCAGTTTTCCGGGATCGAATTCACGGGCCGGTACCGCAACTACACCAACGCAGATACCTGGTACCCGACTTGGGCTGACGACGGAAATCTCTACTCACCGTGGACCGACGGATATCTCTTGGATAACGGCGACAAGTATGTCCATTTTGTGCGCGAAGGCGAGTTTACCAAACCGGAGGATCCCACGTTTCCCAAGCGCTGCTACCCGTGCAATTCGGGTGCCAACGAACTCGCCGGCCGGCCGAAGGCGGCAACGGCCCAGGCGAAAATCGTCGGCGACGATCCGCTCAACCTGCAGGTCATCAACATAGCACCCCGCATCGAAGCCGATCCGGCACCCTACATCGGGCGTTACCCGTGCGGCAGCCTGTTTCACAAAGGGGTATGGTACTATGGCACCTACTCGCTATGGGGTCCGGCCGGACTCGGCCCCTTCGTAGGTTTCCGCTATTCAAAAGATTACGGTAAAACCTGGGTTGAAACCACCTGCACGCCGGCGCAGCCACTTTTTGGTGAGGATCCGGCAAAGGCGCCGGTCAGGATCGGGGCACCCCACTTTATCGACTTTGGCAGGAACATGAAGCATTCTCCTGACGGGAAAGCCTACCTGGTGGCTCACGGTTCAACCCGCAGCGAGGGTCCAAACGAGTGGCAAATGGCCGACCAGGTCTTCCTGTTGCGGGTAAAGCCGTCACCAGCCAATATCAATAATCCAGGTGCTTATGAATTTTTTGCGGGGTTTAACGCCAAGGGCAAAGCAATTTGGTCACAAGAGTTTGACCAGATCAAACCGCTGCTAACCTGGGAGGGGCACCTGGGGATCGTAACGGTCACCTATAATGCGCCGCTGAAGAAATACCTCATGTTCATCAGCCGGGGAATGAGTTACAAGGATGATGCTCAACATGATACAATGATTCTGGAAGCCGGTGCTGTGGAAGGCCCGTGGAAACTGGTCGAATATCTGCCCGCCTTCGGTCCGAATGCCTACTTTGTTAACCTTCCCTCGAAATTCATCAGCAAGGATGGGCTGACCGGATGGTTGTGCTACTCATCCTGCTGGAACAGCAAATGGGAATTCCGGCCCGGAAACCCGCCCGGCAGCCATTATTCGATGTCATTACACGAGATCCGCCTGCTGCCGGGAGGCACCAAACCAGATGAGCACTTATACTCCTGGCAACGGACGGATACCACACTGGCGCTGTTTCGGGGGGACAAAGTCATCTGGAAGGTGGTTGCGGATACGGCTCAGGGCAAGCCTTATTTCCATCCCCTGGCGACTACAAACGGAATTACGCTCAGCGATCTCCGGCCGGTTGATCATCTCTGGCACCGCGGTCTTTGGTGGTCGTGGAAGCTTATCAACGGGCTCAATTACTGGGAAGAAGATCCCGGAACCGGGCGCAGCGAGGCTGCCACCGATTTGCAAGATTGGGATGCTAAGACTTACCCTGACGGTTCGGCCCGGCTAACTTTTACCATCAGCTATCACCCATGGAAGGGGGAACCGGTGTTAACCGAAAAACGAGTCATAAACATGTCCGCACCCACAGATAAAGGCTATACACTGGACTGGGCATCAGAGTTCATTGCAGAAACCAACGTGCTGCTGGACCGCTCTCCCGCCGGGTATGCAGGGTTTTCACTGCGCCTCGGCCCTGCGCAGAGGGAATGGAGCTTCACTGACAGCGAATGGCGGACGGGCCAGAACACCATCCATGGACAACCTGCACGCTGGGTCAAACTCTCGGCGGGGTTCAACGAACCTGCGGTGGCAATTTTCGACCATCCCGGCAACCTGCGGCATCCGGCACGGTGGTATGCCGATCAAAGCATGCCCTATTTCAGTCCGGCTCCGCTCTTTGACCGACCCTTCGAAATGGCTGCAGGGAAAAAAGTTGTATTACGGTACCGTGTTGTCGTTACGGACCATGATCCCGGAGTGACGGCCACGAACGCGATGGGGGAATCTTTCAAATGAATCCATCATTAGATCAGGTTCACCAGGCAAGGAATACAATTATTTAAACCGGATGATCAATGGACCGGATGGGTCTGAAAGATTATTAAAAATAAAAGGTAACCAGAGTATTATGAAAAAACAAATGGTGTTAAATGCATTTATTGCCTGTTTTATTTTGTTGTGTTTGCAGTCAAACATTTCGATTGCGCAAATCCCGGGCGATTGGAAGTCCATTGCACGTATTAAGGATCAAAAGACGCAGGTGGTTCCTGCATTCTGGCAGGATTTTCCAAAGTTGAATGCCAAAGCAAAAATTAAAATTCTTGATGTGAATGGCCCTGGAGTGGTATCTGTGTTTCATTGCTGCAATTTTGTGGCTCCGGGGGAGGGACTGCTATTTAATCTGGAAAAATATACCAGTGAGAATGTCATTTTACGTGTATTCTATGATAATGAACCGAAACCTTCCATTGAGATGCCTCTGATGGATTTCTTCGCCGATATTCAATGCAAAAGTTCGTATTTTAGTACCGTTTATTTTTCAAAAGTAAAAGAATCGCATAATTTCCGCCTCCCGATGCCTTTCCGGGAACATATTGCCATTGAAATAGAAAACCCGACCGACGTTAACCTTACAGCTTATACCGATATACAATGGGAAAAGGTTAGCAGTATTCCTGATGATTGCGGGTATCTGCGAACCTTCTATCGCACCGGAAATATTGATCCCAGACAACCCATCAGCGTATTTGAGCTTAAAATGGCCGGCTCAATAGTGGCGCACTGGTTACAGTTCGAATCGGAAAAAAGTTTTGGCAATGGTGATTTAATTTGTGAAGCCAATCAGGAAGTTTTCCTGGATAATGACAAAACACCGACACTGAATTACCTTGGAACCGAAGATGCCTATGGATTTTCATGGGGTATGCGGTCAGTTGAATCCGACCATTATGCAGCAATCCTTAAACGCGAGGAACTTCAACCCACCGGACGAAGAATCGCTATGCTGAGATGCAGGGATAAGGACATGATTTCTTTTAAAGAGAACTGCAATTGGGTGATTACTTATCTCAACGACGTGCAAACCGTCAAGGATTTCGGGGAGGCTTTAATCCCTTACCGGCACTGTGTATATTATTATTCAAAATAGGATTCGAAGAACAAGGTCTGCCGGAACGGGGCATGAGACCATCAACTCCTTCCAATCCTTCCTTACAAAACTCGAAAAAGCTCAGGTGGAATACAACCTGGGGTCGGAAAATATTCTGTGTGAAACCGGCTCGGTTCAGAATGGCAAACTGGTAGTCGGTTTTTCAGCTACACCAAAGGGATCATCCCGCCTCTGACGGAAAACATCAACCGGGCCACCTGGGCCCGCATCACAATAATCCCCCAACTTGTATGTCCATATCGCCTTTATGGCGCAACGTGAAGAGCTATCCTCCGGGCAAAGATTGTCAGATTCTTTTTCGATTAACCTGACCAAATCACTATGTTTTGCTTTTACTGAGAATACTATCCTTTTTATTTTTCTTTAATAACTAAAAAGTTATCTTTGATTAGAGGAAAAAGGGGAAAAAGAGGAGTATTAAGTAAAGTTCTGGCAAATGCATTATGTGACATTAAATAATGAGTCACTTTTAATAAGGAATCTTTCAAGAGGTAATCTTTTGGCATTTAATACCTTATATAAAGAATACAGCTCTAGATTGTATCGATTTGCATTTGGATATTTGAAATCAGAAGAAGAAGCTGAAGAATTGGTTCAGGAGGTTTTTACCATAATCTGGGAGAAAAGGGCAGATCTAAAAGAGGAGCTCTCATTCAAATCTTTTTTATTTACCATATCTTTCAATATCATCAGGAAGCACTTCCGGACTAAAGCTCATTTTTTGGAATTTCTGCATTCCGGTCAGGTTGATGACACGGATATACAAACCTCTGAATCGGTATCTTATGATTCTCTTTTTCAATATATTACTGAGATTGTGGAAAAATTGCCCCTTCGCCGCAAAGAAGTTTTCATAAAAAGCAGGTTTCAGGGGTTAAGTATAAAAGAGATTGCAGATGAGCTGAAAATCAGCCATAAAACAGTCGAAAATCAATTGACTGAGGCATTAAAATTCATCCGGATAAATCTTAACCGGGAGTATGTACCCGTTGTTTTGTTTTTTGCGTTGTTTGTTGCACAAGCTTAATTCTACTGATTCTTATTAGGTTGTACCTTTCAGAAAGAATAATTCTAATTAAGCAGATGCATTTTGGCGTCTCAATATTATTTGTCTTTCACACACCTCACCGAATATTGTTTATTCCCTTCATCGTAATATCCACTAAGCACTTGGCGCCCGGGCCTGTCAAAAGTGATGACCCAGGTACTAGGGGAAGAAGCGCCCAATGGTTTTGTGGTTGTCCAGTAATATCCGAAAAGGTCCATTCCCTTATAACTTGAATATTTCACAGTGGTACCGGTTCCCATTCCGGCCAATGTTGCAGCGAAATCGGATATGCCTCCAGGCATCAGGGCCTCATACAGCTGGTCTTTAGGGTAGTTTGAAAAAAGCTTGTCAAAATCTTCCCGTGATGGAACTCTCCAGCCATTCGGACAAATGTTGGTCAGGAAATCTTTTAAATAGAGGTTGCCATAATCGAAATAGCTCCACCAATCATGGTTATAAAAAAACTGGTAGAACCTTACGGTATCATGGATACTTGTGTTGCGGGTAAGCCACCACTGGTCGCCGATCGCTACCGTTCCATAGTATTCATATCCAACACCCCGGATATCCAGCAGAATTCCCGTTTCATTGGTTCCCTTACTCACGTAAAACGCTTTTGAACAGGTATCTTGCTCTCCTAAAGGATCCTTCACCAGCACCTTGGTATGATAAATACCAGGTGCCTCAAAACGGTGCATCGTCACCACCTTGCCTGAATAATCAGTATCCCACCGGCCATCGCCATCGAAATCCCAACGGTAAAACAAGTCAGATGGTGCGGATTCAAGGTCGCGCGTGAGCCAGCAATCAAGCCTGAACTCCGTATTCACGTTGCCCCCAAAAGTTTGTGCGGAAAAATTTGCCTTGGGCGGTGTATTTTTGTGATGAACCTTTACCGATTTGACCATGTCTTTAGTTAACCCCCGGTGGCTCTTCACCTGCAGCCGCACAAAATGAATGAATTCTTCCTTGAAAATATACTCTGTTTGAGGACTATTCAGCCACCCGGTGTCCCAAACCCGGTCATTGTTCCAGTCCCACCGGTATTGCAGTGGCTTGTCAGGAGAGTCGGGGTCGATAGAAAGCGAAGCATCCATAATGATCGGCGTATCATTGGTTATGGAATCGGGCATCCAATTGAAATTGGCAATTATCCCAGGATCCTCAAGTGTTACAATAAGCTCCGAAACGGCAGTACCGATCAATCCCGATGGATCACGCACCTGAACTCTCACCGTATAAATCCCAGTTTCCGGATAGTCATGAAAAATGGTAACCGAATCCCCGAAATCCGTATTCCACAGACCGTCACCCTCAAAATCCCAACGGAAATTAAGCTGATCAAGTGAATCTTCATCATCTCGGGAAGCTGAGGCATCCAGGAGAAATCGCGTTAAAACATGCCCGGTGCCTGGGACAATCTTCAGCTCCACTTTTGGAGGAGATTGACCCTGCTGCACGGGAATGGTGAAACTCATGGAATCGCAACCTCCATCGATGTTGGTCATCTCGAGTCGTGGTTTCCAGATTCCGGGTATGTAGTAGCGATGCTCGTAAACCAACAAACGGGTAAATGGGGTATCCCAGTTCCCATCGCCATCCCAGTCCCATCGGGTAAAAACCTTTGATCCCTTGCCTGTACGGCTTTCCGAACGCGATAGATCGAACTTGAATTTCTGGGTGGTATTACCCGATTCCGGCGACAAAATTGCACGAATTACCGGGGTCACCACCCGTGCTTCCTTTTTGCAGGATGGGAGCAGGAGGGCAGCAAGGAATATCGTGCGGACGATGGAACGAATGATCATGCTTTACGGATCGCAGTGAGTGAAAAGTGTTATAAAAATAACAATCTTTTCACCAACGACCGAAAGTTCAGGAACCAGGCTGAATACTGTATACCGACTTCAATTGATACGATTTTACGGATACTGTGGCCAGATCTTTTTTACCCCAAATACTCAGATTCGCAGGAACCTTATCCTTGTTGATAAAGCAATTGGCAATCTGGATAATTCCATCATTGGCAAACAGTTCAACAGTGGTTCTATCGATGATCAACCGGATCCTTATCTGGTGATCAACCGGAACAAGCGGAGCCTTTATGCCGGCTGATTCAATGATTTTTGAGCCCATATTATAAGTGATTTTTTGCCCAAAGATTTCCATATAAATCAAATTCGTCGTATCCGTTGACAAGGGATTTTTTTCATCAAATTTTTTAAAATCAAGCAGGATTTCGATGTCGAAAAGCTCACCTTTCATACCAGGCACTTTGATTTTGTTATCCATACCCTTCAGATTTGCGGAAAAGTTGGCCTGCTTTGAATTCCGGAGTTTCTCTATTTCGATAGCCGGTTCAATAAATAACCGGACACCTTCGGATGTGGTGCGCAAAGTCAGGCTGCGCGGTACTGTAAATTGCTGGTTGAAGGGCATTCCCGGGTACTTACCTCCCGACATCCAGGAGAACTGAATACGACGTCCGTCCGTAGCCGGAATATCGCTGTAGGTTTGTGCAGCATAATCGTTGCCGCCATACTTGGTGGTAAACGGACCGGCTTCGGGAGTAAAGGTTTTTCCATCGAATGTGCCGATCAGGTACTTGCCGTCACCGCCCCAAAACACCCACTTCGTTTGCGCTGAGTTGCCATCCACCGGAAGCTCAAACATATCGGGACACTCGCTGCAGCCGAGGTTTTTAATGTCGCACATCTTTTCCCAATTAGTCAGGTTTTGCGAGGAAAAGAGTGCATAGTTTTCACCTTCCAGATAAAGCGCCATCACCCAGTGCCCGCCCTTTGGGCCTGCAGGATTCTGCCGGTCACTGTACCAGAAAACCTTGGGATCGCGGTTGTCCGTAATCAGGTTTGGCAGTACAGGGTTTGCGGGATACTTTTTCCAGGTTTTACCTTCATCCAATGAGTAAACCATCGACTGGGCAGCCGGACCTTTACCCCGGTCGGCCTGAATCGATGTATAAAAGAGTACCAGCGGTGGGTTGGCAAGTTTTCCGGATGCATCCTTTTTAGGGTTTTTCTGTAATCCGGATGTATTTTCCCAGTCAACTAACCCTGATCCGGAGAATACCACTCCGTTTTTGTCGGGCAGCACGGCATCAGGCTTTTCGGTCCAATGCAGCAGGTCGGTGCTCACCGCATGACCCCACGTCATATTGCCCCAGCTGGTACCGTACGGATTATGCTGAAAGAACAAGTGGTAGGTACCCTTGTAATAAACCAGCCCGTTAGGGTCGTTGGTCCAGCCCCGGCGGGGCGAGAAATGGAACTGCGGGCGATAAGCTTCTTTATATACCAGCGCCTCATCAGACATCTCATCCGCTACTTTTACATTGGTGAGCCATTTTGAATCAGATGTAACCGTTTCAGCCGTGAGTACCAGCTTTTTGCCCTGCCACCTGCCTACTTCCACAGTGGCGTAAAAGTCGGGCTCACCAGGTGCCAGCTCAATCTGGAACTCGTGCTGCAAAACCCCGTTAATATTCACCGTCATCCATGTTTTAGGGGCGCCTGTTTTCACCGGAAGATGAACAAATTTCTTTTTAACTGGAAATGCCTCGTATGATTGTGATATCGTTTGCCCAAAAGTCTGGGATATCATCAATACCAATCCGGCAAAAATTAACTGGAACAAAAGAATTGATCTTTTCATATCTGATTGATTTTGAATATTCTAAATAATGCTAATATTTTTCAACTGCTATCTCATGGGGATTTAAATCAGTTCCGGATAGTATTTCGCAATCAGGCCTTGTTCCTCTTGATTCAGTTCTTTCAAAGATACTGGTGCATCCTGAGGTCGCAGACCTTTTTGGTTGATCCTGTTCATCAGGCTCCAGTCAATAACCGGATGCTCAGGGCTTGGATCGGCAGGTTCGCTGGCGGGCAAGTCGTATCGCGTAAAATCGATAACTTTTTCAGGTGTGTTCCGGTGCCAGTTCCTTAATAAGGCCAGCCTGAATGTTTTGTTCATAAACCAGCGGATCTCCTCGTTGGCATAAGAGTTTCCGATACCCAGGCCTTTCTCCTCGAACCGGTAATTCCATTGATCGTTGTTTCGGTAATGGTTTCGCCAGATTTCTCCATAATCCCCGAAAGTAATGAACTGAACATCGGGCCAGCGCTTTTTAGTTTCCCCAACCCATCTTTCCATGGCTTGTAAAATAAACTGATCGCCCCAGTCTTTTCTCTCGGGCACCTTGACCAATGCGGCTTCCCATATATTGGGGATCCACCCGAAACCGTTCAGCTCAAACCCCCGGTCAAAATGCAGCGATTGGGTATGCATCACTGAAAGTTGGCCGATATCCAGTCCCCATTCGCAATAATTCTCGATCGGTCCCACTCCACGTCTGCTTGAACCGCC
>CAIXKO010000766.1 GCA_903919925.1 uncultured Bacteroidota bacterium
ACACCTTAACAATCGACTCCCTTTCGATTGTTCCCAATTCATGGAAAATAACCAGGGCAAATAACTTACCGGTGCCAGATAGTTTGTATCGGGTGGATTGGGTAAAATCTTTGCTGATATTCAAACCGGGAATGGCTTCGGATATCGATAGTATCCGGATTGATTATGATGTTTACCCACTGGATCTGAGTAAAACTTACCGGCACAAAAGTCCTGATTTCAATCGGATCAGCCCTCAAGTATACCAGCTACCAGGCGGACCGGAATTAAGAGGAAGTCCTGACCGGTTATCTGAAAATACGCTCCGGAGCAGCGGGAGCCTGTCGCGTGGTGTGGCCATGGGAAATACCCGTGATGCCTCGCTCACTTCAAACCTTAACTTGCAGCTTGAGGGTAAGTTGGGCAAAGATTTCCGTATTGAGGCCACATTAACCGACTCCAATATTCCGGTGCAGCCCGAAGGGAACACCCGGCAGATTCAGGAATTTGACAAGGTTTTTCTCAGGATATATAACCCGGGGAACGAAATTCTTGCCGGCGATTTCGATATACGCCCGCTGAACGGGTATTTCCTGCAAATGAACAAGCGCGTGCAGGGAGCCCGGTTCACCACCGAAACCAGCGCCAAAACAGGAACATCGGGCTTTAGAACCAGTACCGGAGCCGCAGTGGTAAAAGGGAAATACGCCAGGAACCAATTCACAGGCAGTGAGGGCAATCAGGGTCCATATATGCTTACCGGTGCGAACGGTGAAAATTATATTCAGATAGTTGCCGGCAGTGAAAAAATCTTTATCGATGGCCAACCTGTCATGCGCGGTGAAGATGCCGATTATACTATCGATTACAATACAGCCGAAATCCGTTTTACCCCAAAAATACTGATCACCAGAAACAAAAGAATTGTAGCTGAATTTGAATACACCGAACGTAGCTACTCCCGTTTCCTGTTCTATAATGAAAACCGGTGGGCCACTCCCAAAGGGGTATGGTACCTGAATATATTCTCGGAAAATGACGCAAAAAACCAGCCATTGATGCAGGATCTCACGGATGCCAACAAAAGTTTGCTGGCCTCAATCGGTGACAATTCAAATCTTGCGCGGGTGAGCGCTGTTCGTGAATCAGCTTTCCGGAACGACCGGGTTTTTTATAAGTTGGCTGATACCACCATAAATGGAATCCGGTATGATTCCATTCTCACCCAAAGCTATAACACCGATAGCGCAAAATACGAAGCAGGGTTTTCATTTGTTGGTGCCGGTAACGGTCATTATGAACCGGTTCAATCGGCTGCCAACGGACGCGTATTCAAGTGGATAGCACCCGAAAACGGTTTACTAAAAGGGAGTTATGAACCGGTTACGAGGTTAGTCATGCCCCAAAGCAAGCAAGTGCTCTCAGCCGGCACCCGTCAAGCAATAGGTTCCCGCATGAGCCTCGATATGGAATGGTCAGTTTCAAGAAACGACCGTAATACCTTTTCCGGTATCGACGATGGAAACAATACCGGAATGGGAATGAAAGCAAATGTCTCGCGCAAAGATTTCCTCAAGCGGGATAGCAGCCTGTTGCTTAATACTTTCGTGAATTACCGGTTCACAGGCATGCTTTTCGACGCAGTGGAGCGCTTCCGTGAAATTGAATTCGAGCGCGATTGGAACCTCCCGGCCACTGGCGTTGGTCAGCAGGAGAATCTATTGGAATCGGGAATTAGCCTCAGTGGAAAAGATAGCCTGCTGGCTTCATATCGTTTGGAATTCCTGAATCTGAAATCAAGTTTCAATGGTTTTCGCCAATATTCCAATGGTCGCATAAAAGGTAAAAAGTGGGAGGCAGCCTGGTCTGGGAGTTATCTCTTATCCGCTGATAATTATCGAAATACATCCTTCTTCAGACACACGGTTCGATATCGGCGTGAAATAAAAAAGACATACTTGGAGCTATCTGAAAACGCGGAGAATAACCGATGGAAAAAACCGGCAAATGATACTCTTTTGGCAAATAGTCAAGCATTTCAGGAGTTTCGCTTTGAAGCAGCTGAAAAGCAGGGATCCCGGGTTCCCTGGATGGTCAGGATCACCAATCGCACCGATCAATTGCCATTGGAAGGAAAGTTGATACCTTCCTCTCGTGCGTGGGACGCTGAAAGCTGGCTGGATCTTTCGAAAAATCCTGCATTGCCGTTCCGTGCAGGGCTTCACCTCAGGGCGCTCCAGGCAGATTCCGGAAACCTGGCCACCGGGGAAACAGGAAAAACCGTGACGGGTAAAATCGAAAACCGCTGGCAAGCGTGGAAAGGACTGGTCAAATCGCAAACCTTTTTTGAGGTCGGATCAGGTTATGACCGGAAACCGGAATATTCTTATCTGGAAGTGGCTGCAGGACAGGGATACTATACCTGGAAAGATTATAATAATAATGGTATCAAAGAGTTGAATGAGTTTGAAAGTGCCTTTTTTAAAGATCAGGCGTCCTACATCAGAATTTTCAGGCTGGGTACCGAATTTATCCCTACGCTGGTCAATCGTTTTAATCAGGTTTTTACCATTCAACCAAAAAAAGGCTTTCCATCAAAATTTATTAGCCAGCTGGCTTACCGGATTGATAAAAAAACCCAACGCGGCGATTATCTTTTTCTGGTAAACCCATTTACCAATGATCCTGGCGACTCCAGGCTGATCAACCTGAGTTCACAATTCCGGCATAGTCTATCGTTTAATAAAACCAACCCAAAATTTAATGCTGAGCTGGTCACGCTTAAGCAATCCATGCGTACCTCTTTGCTCAATGGGGCCGACGGTAAGATTTCAGGGTCCAATTCTTTGTTGCTGCGCTATCGCTTTCACCCGGCCTGGCAGCTGGTTTCAAACAGTGATTGGTCAAAGAAAGAATCCGTATCCGAGTTTTTTCCGGCGCGGAACTTCACATTAGTCAGCCAATCACAACTGCTCCAGGTGGAATGCCAAACGGGCTTGAATTTCAGAATCGGAATGGATTGGGAATTCCGGCTGGAAAACAACAAAACCGATGGGGGCAGTTTATTATCTAACCGGCTGGAATCGTTGATAACCTGGCAGATTCCTGAAAAAGGACAGGTCAGCTTTTCGCTTCAATATGTTTATGTGAATTTCAAGGGTTTGGCCGACTCGCCTTCCGGCTATGCCATGCTCAGGGGTTTTGGCAATGGTAATAACGGGGTTGCCCAATTATCGGCACGATACAAATTAGGGAAAAACCTGGTATTGGAAGGTGTTTATGAAGGCAGAATCGTGAGAGGCGGAAAAGCTGTGCATAACGCACAACTCCAGGTGAGGGCTGTTTTTTAAAATGCCGAAAGCAACAGGTCAATATCCTTGGAAGTTATACCAAACTGATTGCCTATCAGCTCATTAGTCAAAATTCCATTATATAGGTAAACTCCTTTTCTAACGCCCCAGTCATCTTTTACCAGCTGCAGAATACCTCCGCATCTGCCTTTGTCAAGCAGAATAGGCATCAGCACATTACTGAGAGCAATGGATGCCGTGCGTGCTACTTTGGCCGGAAGATTGGGCACCATGTAATGCACCACTCCATGGCGTATAAAAACCGGATCTTCCTGCGATGCATATACTGCAGTCTCAAAGCTTGATCCCTGATCCACAAAAATGTCGATCAGGACAGAACCGGGCTTCATAGACATGATGATGTCCTCAGAAATCATAAAAAACGAGTCCTCATGAAGCCTCTGAAGGGTGCTGATCACCAGGTCGGCAGTTTCAAAAGCCCTTTTTAGTACGGGGGGATGCATTACAGAAGTAAAAATACCCTGTCCCAAAAATTGCTTTAGTGACCTCATATTGGTGATGGAACGATCAAAAACCTTAACGATCGCTCCCATGCCAAGTGCGGTCCGGGCTGCACTTTCGGCAGCAGTTCCGGCACCCAGAATAACTACTTCCGTAGGGGTGATACCGGTAATTCCACCCAGCATAACCCCTTTCCCGTTGTTTTCGCTACTTAGCAATACGGCACCCAGGTTCACCGCAACGGTTCCGGCAATCTCGCACATCGATCGGAGAACCGGTAGTTGCTGGGCGTCATCCTCGATAAGTTCAAAGGCAATAGCTGTTACTTTATGCTTGATAAGATCCAGAAAATAAGACTCATCACGCGTTGCCAGATGCAAACTGGTCAGAATTGTTTTTCCGGGTCCGAGTAATTCGATTTCCTGCCTGGTCAGCGGCGAAACTTTAAGAATAACCGACGCTTCAAACACACAAGCTTTACCATCGACCAGCTCACCACCAGCCTCTGAATAATCATGATCAGAGAATTTTGCTCCCCTTCCTGCTCCACGCTCAATTAAAACACGATGCCCTCCTTCGGTTAAAAGATGCACTGCCTGCGGAGTTAAGGATATCCGTGTTTCATGTGGATCTGATTCCACTGGTAACCCGATCACAAATCTTTTACCTTTTTTTTCACGATCAAGGGTTTCTTCCTGTGGCATCATTCCATGCTGAAAGAACGATAAAGGTTTTCCATTTTCTTCCATAGTAATAACAAATCACCTCTGTAAAGAAGAGCAATTTACGAAATATCCGGTGAATTTGCTACAAGGGAATTTCAATCCGGATGATCCGGCTTCCATCAGCGTTTTCAGTAAGATAAACCGTTATTGACGTTGGAGGCAATAGCTCTTCTACCTTTTCGGGCCACTCCATGAGACACCAGTTACCCCCATCAAAATATTCATCAATACCGAAATCCAGGGCCTCACTGATTTGATTAATCCGGTAAAAATCAAAGTGGAAAACAGGTCCCAAATCAGCAGGGTACTCGTTAACCAGAGCAAAAGTAGGACTTGTTACTTCAGTTTTCACCCCTAACTTTCTGCATAAAACCCTGATCAAAGTTGTTTTACCAACTCCCATTTGACCATAAAAAGCCAAAACACGCTCCTCCCCGGCTGCCTCAATAATAGAAGCAGCTATTGACTCGAGATCGGACAAGCGCCTGGCGTGAAAAACCAATTCTTTCATGAAAGGATCACTTCGGTTGAAGCACAATAAATGGAACCAGCATCTCTTCCAGACTAACTCCACCATGCTGGAAAGTGTTCCGGTAATATTTAACGTAATGGTTATAGTTATTGGGATAAGCGAAAAAATCAGAACCGGTGGCAAAAATATAACTCGTACTAACATTCGATTTTGGTAATTGAATGTCTTCAGGACGGGTGATTTCAAAAACCTCCTTTGGATTATAATTCAGATTCTTGCCTTGTTTATACCGAAGATTTGTGGTGGTTAACCGATCTCCGATTACCTTCACCGGATCCTCTACCATAGTGGTTCCGTGATCGGTAGTAATTACAACCGTTACCCGCTTTTTAGCCAATTCACGGAGTAATTCCAGCAATGGCGAATGAATAAACCAGGTATGGGTAAGCGTTCGGTAGGATGCTTCATCATCAGCCAGCTCACGAATCATGTTGGTCTCCGTCCGGGCATGCGACAACATGTCTACAAAATTATAAACCAGGACAGACAAAGGCATATCAGTCAACTCATTAGGATGATCGACCCATCGCTTTCCGGCGCGATTGGTACTAATCTTGTCATAAACAAATTTACCCGGGATTTTTAACCGCTGCATCAGACTCCGGAGAAGCTCTTCTTCATGCATATTTTTGCTGCCCTCCTCAAAATCCTCCATCCAGATATCCGGATACAATTTGGAGATAGCTAAAGGCATCAGGCCGCTAAAGAGTGAGTTACG
Organism: uncultured Bacteroidota bacterium; assembly: GCA_903919925.1. Classification (GTDB taxonomy): domain Bacteria; phylum Bacteroidota; class Bacteroidia; order Bacteroidales; family UBA12481; genus UBA12481. The sequence continues at coordinate 5,767 of CAIXKO010000766.1, forward strand.
GGCATATTGGGTAGCTGTGGGCAGAATAGAAAAGTAAATATCATCCTGTTCCACTGTGTAAAGTTCTGATATTACCGGTTCCAAAACTTTCCATTGGTCATAACGCAGATTATCGATAACCAGCATCACCACAGGCATCTCCCTCGATAATAAAGGAAACACCTTATGCTTCATGATATCAGGCGAAAGGAAAGGCCGCTGGCCAACTTCCTTTGAGAACCAACTGGCATAGTTTTTCCGGATGAACCGAATAAAATTCTGATTAGCCTCTGACTTCTGCATCCGAAACACTTCACCCATTGGGGTTTCGATTGACCCTTTCAATTCTAGCTCCCAGTAAACCAGCTTCTTATATACTTGTATCCAATCCTCCCAGGATAAGCTCTCACTGATTTGCATACCAATCTTACCGAACTCTGTTTGGTAAGTTGAAGTGGTTTTTTCACTGATCAGCCTTTTGGTATCTACAAATTTCTTGATCGTCAGCAAAACCTGCTTAGGATTAACCGGCTTGATCAGGTAATCGGCAATTTTGGAGCCGATAGCCTCATCCATAATGTCTTCTTCTTCACTTTTGGTGATCATAACAACCGGAATATTAGGCCTGATCGTTTTAATACGGCTCAGAACCTGAAGGCCGGTGAGTCCGGGCATGTTTTCATCGAGGAAGATCAGGTCGAACTCCCGTTCATTTACACGTTCAATGGCATCTTCGCCATTATTGGCAGTAATAACTTCGAACCCCTTACCCTGGAGCAGAAGAATATGAGGCATCAGCAGGTCGATCTCGTCATCTGCCCATAGAATGGAAAGGGATTTTGTCATAATATTGATTATTCTTTCAGATTGATTATTCTTTCAGATAATTATCTTTGAAAAACTGGGAATACTTAAACACATCTTTGTTCTTGTATAACCGGGTGAAATTGTCCTTTGAAATTACAAAATGCCTGTAATCAGTATCTTTCATTCCCTCAAAAACTTTTGGATCAACAGTTACGGCCTGATAATAATTCATCCCTTCGGTTTTATTGGTGAAATTTTTGACAGTGATTATCTGTAGTTCATCATTAAGAACCGATGAGGCTACCTCAAAAAAATCTTCATTATACTTTTCCACATTAAAATTGGAAATCCGGAACTTCAGCTTTCCCACATCCACATTAATCCCTGATATCACCACTACATAGAAATGGGTGCTAGCAGCATCCGGGAAATACTCTAAAGCAGCTTGATCCGGAACCGGATCAACCTTACCGACCTGAATTTTCCGTGTTGTTTTTCCGATGGTGCTGGATGGTCCTTTTTGAATATAGTTTAGCAGGTTTTTTGCCGGCTCGGCTACTTCGCTTTCAGGATATTTGAATACAAGATCATTGATCGATTTCACCAACCCGGCGGTATCTGCCGGATTCTGCCTGGCAAAAGCCATTATGCGGAGAAAGCCAAATTTATCCCTGATCGGATTAACTTTAAAGGCCGTATCAGCTTTTGCACAGTTGGCAAGCACCGTGCTAAAGGCTTTCCCTTTGTAATTTGAATAGGTGCTCTCATAGAACTTTAGAACAGAAATCCGTTCATCATCGAGTTCCTTAAAATAATCGGGATTGCTGATGATTTTTGCTGAGCGGCTATCCGGAAATTTAAGGAGGATAAGATCCTTGTACCGTTTTACTTCGGGTTCCAGCTTAAGCACAGTATAAATTTGATACATATTATAATAGGAGAACAGCAACCTTTCATCATCAGGAAAGCGCTGATTCAGCCGATCAAAAAATTGAATGGCTTCGTTTGGTCGGTTTAATTGATCCTTGAAAATCTTCCCGGTATTTAAAAAAGCTTGTGCCACCCTTTTATTGGATTCCTTCATCAGGGTGTCATTCAAGGGAAGGTCATTCAAATAGAACTCACTTTGAGTGGGCTGAAAAGTATTGGCCTTCACGGTAGCGGCAGGGGTTGAAATTTCACCGGTTTCGCCTTCTGAACTAAGGTCTCCGGCTTCAGAGATCACTTTTTTATTTGACCTTCTCCAGTTATCCTCCAGTTTTCTGCGTCCCCAGAATTTAATGAATTCGATGCTTCCGAAACTGATAGCCGCCGGATTATAAAAATACCAGCTGCTACTGCCCGACATATCTGAATTTCCGCCCGGGCTGGCGCCGCCCATATCGCCGGAATCAAAACCTTGCCCCATAGCGCTCTGGCTTCCTTGCCCCCGCTGCGTTCCGGTCATGGTACGCTGGTTACCGAATGTGCCCCGGTTGTTCATACCGGTTAAACTGTTCATTCCATTCATGCGGCCACTTTGAACATTTAATCGTTCTTCTTCCTTTGCCGCTCTCTCTTCTTCCTCAATCCGCTTGGCTTCTCCCACCATACCAGCAATCAATTTATCGCGCTCGGCAGGAGGCATTTTAGCTACCCGCTGCAAACTATCCTCCCGCTGGGCAATGAAAAGGTTGTCAGATAGCATCTTTACATTTCCAGCAAATGAAATAATCTTCTGATAATCAGGATAAGTCTCAGGCAGAGATTGACTGCAACTGTCATAATAGATCCCCGATGGAACATAATTCTCCCGGGAGTAATAATAAGCGGCTAAAGCCAGATAAGATACTGCCTTCTGAGTAGCATTTGTGGTATTACTGCTGATTGACTTTTTATAGAAAGTAACCCCCTCAGCTTCCCTGCCTTCTTTCATTTCGAGCTCTGCCAGTGCAAAGTATATCTGATCAAGATAATCAATATTCTTGGCATCTTTCAGCATTTTCATCAGTTCCTTCCGGATGCCGACAGCCGCTTTATCACCACCCTGGTACAACCTGGCCCGATTTATCCTGGCGTTAAAAGCCATCTCATAAGGCGGGTTCATTTCGTTGACCTTCGTATACCATTTAGATGCATTGACCGAATCTTTGGTTTTCTCATAAACCTGACCCAAAACGTAACAAATGCGTATGCGTTGATTTTTAGTTGGATAATCCTTTGCTGACTTCTCCAGCAAGGGTAATGCACTGGTATAATCTCCCTGATGCAGATACCAATCGGCATAAACCGCCTGCAACTGAGGTTTCAATTTTGAATTAAATTTTGGGTCACCCTGGAGCCGGTTGAGAATTTGCTGGGATTCAGGATACCGTTTGAGCTCCAGCTGTGTCATCGCCAGCCAAAGACTGGCTTCATCGGACAGACCTCCATTGGGGAATTGGCTGGGAATATATTCGAGGGTTTCGATTGCCGGGAAAAAATCACGCTTATAAAAATAGGCCTTCCCCATCAGTAAAAAAGCATCATCAATCCACTTAACATACTCGTTCTGACGGTAGAATTCCTTTTCACGATTGCTCCGGGCACCCTTTTTAAGCTTAGGTTTGGCCTTGATGGAATGCACTCCAATTACCTTGGAACACTTCTTAACCGTTTTGTCCATATCAGACGTAACCATCCTTGCCGCCTCCTTGGAACTATAGGTAAAGAGAGGCAGAGGGCTGTTGAAATCGTCCTTAAACCCAGTTTCTGATTTTTTAATCCCCTGATTATATGAATCATACGCATTAAAATAAACATTAAAATGCGCCGTTAGATTATGATAATTCCGTGTTGCAACCGTATTCTTCTTGGTCGAACAGGAACCGGCAACCATCAGGACGATTACCGGAATGGCAGTGCGAAACACTTTATTCAATATTCTGATTTCCGTTTAAATTCTTATTAATAACTTTAACAATGCAAAATTATTTTATAGTTGGACATAAACCCTATCAATCCAAAATAATACTACTTTAGACCTTTAGACCATAATCCCAAAATATAAGAGCCGGTACCACAATGAAAATTTTTGTAGTAGAAGACGATAAGTTCTATAACAAACTGATTGAACACCACTTACGCCTTAATCCTGATTTTGAGGTAGACACGTTTTTCACAGGAAAAAGCTTTCTCGACAAATTGGGAGAGAATCCTGATATCGTAACACTGGATTTTGGTTTGCCCGATATGGACGGTCATGACCTGATGCAAAAGGTTAAAAAGTATGATCCAGGTATTCACGTAGTCATGATTTCAGGCCAGGAAGATATTTCTGTGGCGGTAAAACTTTTAAAAGAAGGTGCTTATGACTATATCACCAAAGATGAAAACATCAAAGAACGGCTGTTGAACGCGATTCACAATATACAAACCACACAGAAATTACGTAATCAGGTTAACCAGCTAAAAACTCAAATCTCTGAAAAATACGACTTTTCCAAAGCGATTATTGGCGATAGTAAAGCATTGAAAAAGGTTTATTCTTTGATTGAAAAAGCGATACAAGTTCAAAACATGACAGTTTCCATCCGGGGTGAAACCGGAACAGGAAAGGAACTGGTGGCTCGAACCATCCATTACAATTCCATCCGTAAAGAGCGGCCCTTTGTTGCGGTAAACATGGGAGCTATTCCTCGTGAACTTCTTGAAAGTGAACTTTTTGGTCATGAAAAAGGTGCCTTTACCGGTGCATATAGCAGGAATATAGGGAAATTTGAAGAGGCTAATGGCGGAACCATTTTTTTCGATGAAATAGCCGAAATGGAAATCGATCTTCAGGTTAAAATCCTTCGGGCCATTCAGGAAAGGGAAATTGTTCGCGTTGGAGGCACTAGTGTTGTTAAGGTGGATGTCCGCATTATTACCGCCACCAATAAGGATTTGCAGGAGGAGGTAAAAAAAGGAAATTTCCGCGAAGATCTTTATTACCGGCTGCTTGGATTACCAATCATCCTGCCACCGTTATCAGAGCGTGATAATGACATTATTATACTGGCCAGTCACTTTCTCAAGGATTTCTGCAAAGAAAATAACCTGCCTAAAAAGGAGTTCTCGGCAAAAGCACGGAACAAACTGCTATCCTACCATTACCCGGGAAACGTCAGGGAATTAAAGGCGATTGTGGAACTTTCAGTAGTTATGTCCAATCAACTAACTATTGATGAGGACGATGTGATGTTCAGCCCAACAAATTCCGGTCTTGATCTGTTTAATCAGGAGATGAGTTTACGGAAATATGAAACTAAAATCATTGCTCACTATCTTGAAAAGAACGACAACAATGTCGTTTTAGTGGCAAAGAAGCTGGATATCGGTAAATCTAAGATTTACAATATGATCAAGAGCGGAGAGCTTTAAACTGCCTCCACTGATTTGACTTCCGGAACCTGTCTTTTCAGGGTATTTTCAACTCCTGCCTTTAAGGTCATCGTGCGCATTGGACATGAACCGCATGCACCTACAAGTTTCACTTTCACCACCATATCATCGGTGATTTCAGCGAGAGCCAAATCACCTCCATCAGCCTGCAGATAAGGCCTTAATTGTTCGAGAACGTCTTTGATTTTATCTTCAATTTCCTTGGCTATCATAATCGTTGTATTAAAATTATCGTGTTAACTGTACAATTTCGGTAGGATCGGCCGAAGCGTTGCGAATACCTACTTGTCGAACGGTTTCGCGTGCGAGTTCCATAAATGCTTTACCGCTTATGGAGTTCTCATCATCAGCAACAGGTCTGCCATAATCGCCACCTTCGCGGATTCCCTGCACCAGCGGAATCTGGCCCAGTAATGGAACTTTCAATTCGGCGGCAAGATTTTTACACCCGTCCTTTCCAAATATGTAATATCTATTTTCTGGAAGCTCCTCCGGGGTGAACCAAGCCATATTTTCAACCAATCCCAATACCGGAACACGGATAGATTTACCGGTAAACATGCTTATTCCCTTTATGGCATCGGCCAATGCTACGGCTTGCGGAGTAGAAACAATTACGACTCCGGTTACAGCAAGACTCTGAACCAGCGTAAGATGAACATCTCCTGTTCCGGGAGGCAGGTCGATCAGCAAATAGTCGAGATCTCCCCAGTAGCCATCGTAAATCAACTGCTTTAAAGCACTCGTAGCCATCGGGCCACGCCATACCAGCGCTTCCTTTTGGTCAACAAAAAAGCCTATCGACAATACTTTGACATTGAATTTTTCAGCAGGAATAATCCGGTCCTGTCCATCAATTTGCCTGACTTCGGGCTTTACTGATTCCAGATCTAACATTTTGGGAATCGATGGACCATAAACATCGGCATCGATCAAGCCAGTTGCATAGCCCATTTTTGCGAGCGCCACAGCCAGGTTAACCGCAATGGTTGATTTGCCAACCCCGCCTTTTCCGCTGGCAATGGCAACAATATTTTTAACATTTGGCAACGGACGATCCAGATGAACAATCTCGCGTGCCTCAATTTTAATATCAGTTTGGATATCCTTGCCCAGCATTTGACCCAGAACCTGTTCACACGTCTTCTTCACCGATTGCGCAAAAGGGTTCTTAGATTTTGGAAAAACGAGTGAAAAACTAATTTCCCTTCCTTCCACTTTCAAATCCCTGACCATATCCAGGCTAACGATATCTTTCTCGTTATCAGGGTTAATAACCTCTTTAAGGCAATCCAGCACCAAAGAAACCGAGAGCAATTCCATCTATTTTTATTTAGTTTAAATAAAGCTCAAAAGTAACTAACTTTCTAAAACTACATTTCGGCTTCGGGCATTTCTTTCACAGGATCCCAAAAAATCTGATCAAAGTTCTGAATCTGATCGTTTTCAACCACAATTCCTTCACTTTCCAGCAACTGCTTCATGGTATCTGAGTAGCCGAAATAATGTTTTCCGGTAAGCAATCCGAGCCTGTTCACCACGCGGTGAGCCGGTACAAATCCTTTTCCATCAAATGATTTATTCAAGGCCCAACCAACCATGCGGGCCGATTGCGGTGATCCAAGATATCGTGCGATGGCGCCATAACTGGAAACCCTGCCGTACGGAATTTTCTGTACCACCTGGTATACCCCATCAAAGAAACCGGTATCGGTCATAAAATTTCGGGTTCTTCCCGCTGCTCGGTCCAGTGATGGCCATGCACCGGGACAAATGATAAATAGGTGATTGGAATTCCAATCCGGAGGAATCCGGACTCATAATGGGTGCGGATGGAAAGGACTTCATCAACCAGGTTTGAGCTGTATAGGTTGGATGTGCACTGGTACGGAACCAGACCATTCCATTTCAATAACGATAGGGTATATTCGTGTAGCAGAGCACTATCTGTTTTCAAGTGGATTTTTCCGCCTGGAATCAGCATATTCAGGTATGAATTGATAAAGCGACTGGACGTTAGTCTTTTGCGAGGTTTGCGAGCTTGCGGATCAGGAAAAGTTATCCAGATTTCAGCAATCTCATTTTGAGCAAACATCCGAAAAAGAAATTCGATCCGGCATCGTAAAAAAGCAACGTTATCCAATTTCAGCTGTAACGATTCTTTCGCCCCTTTCCACATGCGGGCACCCTTTATATCGACTCCGATGAAATTATGGTCAGGTGATTTTTGGGCCAGCGCTACCGTGTATTCACCTCTGCCACAACCCAATTCCAGCACAATAGGTTTATCGTTGCGGAAGAACAACTCGTTCCAGCGGCCCTTCATTTCATAATCTGATGTTAGGATAAGCCTGCCATCAGGCTCAAAAACATGGGGAAACTCCCGCATGTCATCAAATCTTTCAATTTTTCTGATTCTGCCCAAAACTATCCCGCTTTTTCGATTCTTAATCCAAGATCGGTAATATATTTTAACTCTTTATTCCGCATTCCCTGGTCTATTTCAAATATATAGGTACCCGGATTTGGAAATTTCACCCGGAATCTCAGTGGGATTTCGAGACTATATTTCCCGCCGGATCCTGAGCCCTGCCAACGTCCCTGTTCGTCAGCCAGTCTGCATTCCAGCGTATCGCGCAGGATGGCTCCCGTGGGAGAATTGGTACGTACAAACAGCCAAAGATTGGAATACTCATACCGGCCATCGTTTCTGATTTGTAAAAATACATTGAACGCGCTGACCGTATCAGCAACCGGAACCTCAAAGCGGTAAAAATGATCAGCAGGCCAAATGCCCTGTTCTATCGGGACATTCCGGACATAAAAATCCTTCTGCTTGCAGCCAACCAGCAGAATAACGGCCATTCCCGCCATCACGCATTTCACCAAACGGCTCATGTTTTCTTGACTACCTTGATTTTCGGACGGTTTTCAGGAGAAGGCTGAACCTGCTGTTGAACCTGAGGTTTAACTTGCTGCTGAGGTTGTGGTCTGCGCTGAGGTTTCTTCTTGTCGTCGAACCGGGTGAGGCTTTCCTGACCGGCAGCGTTCATATAACCCACCTCTTCCACTACCTTCGACAAATCGACATCCGTGAGCTTTTCAACAATTATACCCTGCTTATTCAGACGTATAATTTCCATTACTCTTTCCACAGTAATCGGAATAAGATTGGTAGAAGCTGATGAATCAAATGAATACCACATCATCCGTTTAAAAATATCCGTTTTCTGATGGTAAGCCTTCCCCTCCCTGGTTTCGAGTACAAC
>CAIXKO010000767.1 GCA_903919925.1 uncultured Bacteroidota bacterium
CCAAACATGTCTTCCAGGATCTTGCTGCTCTTAAAATGGAAATCGATAAACTAAATTGCCCCTTCGTTTTCCTGATCCCTCAAAATAAATTGCCTTCAGGGTTTTCTTCAGAAACCTGGAAAAACCTCCCTGCTGGTTCCATGTTTGTCGTAATCACTGACCTGTCTTCATTGTCTGAATTGGAAAAAGCTACTGGAAAAAGTCTCTCAGGACAGCTGCCGGTAGTAATCAGGGTCGATAAAAATGGAAGAGTTACCTATCTATCAGCCGGATATAAAATCGGAATCGGTGAAGAAATAGTCAAAGAGGTGGGTAGAAACTGATATTCCTATTCTACGTCAACTCTGGAATATGATACTTATAGGATCGGTAACTGTATATGGCTACAACAATTAGGCATATCAGTGGCAAAACAAAGGATAGGTTAACTTCCGGGATATAACCAAGTATCTTTATATCCGAAAAACCGCTTCCCCCAATGTCAAGTATCCACCCTTGCAATGGTGGCATCAATGCGCCACCTACAATTGCCATAACTAATCCTGCAGAGCCCAGCTTGGCCTCATCACCCATCCCGCGTAATGCAATTCCGTAAATCGTGGGAAACATCAGCGACATAGTCAGTGAAATGCCAACCAAACAATATAACCCACTGATCCCTGGCAATAAAATGGTTCCCAAAGTCAGGGCTATGCCAGTAAGTGCATAGAAAAACATAAGTCTTCCCGGGTTCACATACTTAAGCAAAAAGGTGCTGCAAGCCCGGCCTACCAAAAATGCGCCCATTGCTGCCATATTATACCATGTGGCCGTCAACTGTTGATTATCAGGTCGATTAGAATTTAGATTGTCAACATATTGAAAAATAAATGTCCAGCACATGATCTGGCAGCCTACATAAAAAGCCTGCGTGATAACTCCCTCATAATACCGTTTATTCTTTAATAATTTCCGCACAGTGGTACTTATTGGCAGACTGACTTCGTCCTTCTTTTTTGGCATTTTGGACACAGCTACAATTACCAAAATTACCAGAACCAACACTCCCAATGCGATATAAGGTCCGCTGATCAACCCCAAATCATTCGTTCTTATCGTAGCTTGTTCAGCAGCACTTAAACTGTCATAAATCATATCTCCTTTGTGATGAATTACTTCCCCCGCTGAATTTAAAACGTTGGCAGTGAAGGTGTTGTCCGATTGTAGTGTGCCCATAACAAATAACTGCGCAACCAACATACCTAAAAGAGACCCGACAGGATTAAAGGACTGCGAAAGATTTAGCCTCCGTGTGGCCGTTTCATCTGGTCCTAATGAAAGAATGAATGGGTTTGAAGTAGTCTCAAGAAAAGCCAGCCCAAAAGTGAGAATATACAAAGAGGCTAAAAAAAATCCAAACTTCTCCTGCGCTGCAGCCGGATAAAACAGCAGAGCGCCAACGGCATATAAGGTAAGACCAACCATGATACCTGCTTTGTAGGAGAATTTCCTGATAAACAAAGCCGCTGGTATGGCCATGGTTGCATATCCACCGTAAAAAGCTAGCTGAACCAGCGCAGCCTCAAAATTCGATAGTTCCCTCATTACCTTTTTAAAGGCCGAAACCATCGGGTTGGTCAGGTCATTGGCTATCCCCCACAAAAAGAATAAACTGGTTATCAGTATAAAAGAAAATAATAACTCCTTGGGAACTAATGCTTTATTTGTCTTCATTTTTCAATATGCTATTGTACGAACATGCTGATACGCTAATCTGCTAATACACTATTCTGCTAATATGCTATTCTGCTAATATGCTAAAGTGCTAAAATGCTAATGTGCTAATGTGTTATTGTGAAAACGTGCCATTTCTCAAATTTAGAACAATCCCCAATCCCCTCTCTCCCCCTTCACCCTCTTCACCCTCTTCACGCTCTTCACCCTCTTCACCCTCTCTCCCCCTTCACCCTCTCACCCTCTTCACCCTCTTCACGTTCTTCACCCTCTTCACGTTCTTCACCCTCTTCACGTTCTTCACCCTCTTCACCCTCTTCACCTAAAACGCATCCATCTCCCGATAGGCTGCAATCACCCTCGCATCTCCCTCCTTGCCCGGTAAAGACTTTCCGTGCTCCATGCATAAAGTTCCGTCATACCCTTTTTCAAATAGATACTTGAAAACGTTCTTATAATTTATCTCACCTGATGTCGGCTCGTTTCTTCCTGGATTATCACCCAAATGGAATGCACCGATCTCGTTATATGAGGCCTCAATATTGGGAATCAGGTTCCCTTCGGTGATTTGCTGATGATATAAATCGTTTATTATCTTTATGTTTGGGCTGTTTACTGCCCTGCAGATCAGGTAGGATTGAGGTATCCGTGTCAAAAAAAGTCCAGGGTGGTCATGAAGTGTGTTCAACGGTTCAAGTACCATGGTTAATCCGGCAGGCTCAAATATCTCCGCACAATAACGGAGATTCTCAATCACATTCGCCGTTTGATAATCCCAATGCAATCGCTCATCATAACGTCCAGGCACTACCAGTGCCCACTTAGCATTTGTTCTTTTCGCAACCTCAACTCCTTGGTTCATTCGATCCAGCAACATTGCCCGCTTTTCCGTATCATTGGTTACAAAGGAGGTGACACCAAAATCTGCATACAAAACAAACGGCCCCAAATCCATGCCTAACCTTGAAAGCTCAGCCGCAATCTTATCCTGTTCTTCAGCCGACCTGCCCATTAGTCCGTTATCAAACACAGCTCGAAATCCCTGATCATTGCAAAACTTGATATTATCTATCGGATCATCATTCCCAACCGTAGAACTGAACATGCCAATCGATGGGGCGTACTTAAGCCTGAATGGCCCGGTCTCTTTCATCTTATTTCTTTTCCCTTCCTCACTCTGAGCATTTAAAAGGGTGGGGGCCGCCATAGCTGCTGCTACTGCAACCGCTGCTTTTTGTATGAACCCACGCCTGCTGTCTTTATTTTGATTCATAATTATTATATTAGTGTTAAGGATGTTGAAATGATTTATGAAAAGGGCGGGGTCAGCCCCGCCCTTTAGTTCTACCTAATGCTTCTTTTCAGTATTTACTCCGTCGCAGCCTCACCTGGAACTGCAATAGTCTTCGATACATCAGTAACCGGACCCAAAACGTATACTTTTGGCCCGAGATTCAGGTCAGAGTTCATCACCTCATCATACGTCACCTCTTTACCTGTATAAGCCGAAAGCCTGCCCATGATCCCTACCATTGTCGATATTGCACAGTTTTCAGCTTCATTGATTGGTTTGTTTGTCCGAATTGCTGTAACCAAATCAATGTGCTCTTGATCATAAGGTCCTACCTTAATGCTTTTACCGCCTTGATCATCAACTATATATGGAAAATTCCAGGTTTCTTTCCCGGTAAGATCAACTAGCCTTATATTATTACCGTTCAATAATGCAGCTCCTTCTGAACCTTGGATTCTTTCAAATACTCCACCTCCGCATCCATTGATCTGACGGCACATGCTATGCATGTGTCTGCCATCTTCAAATACATAGTCAACACTGAAATTGTCATATTGGTCACCCGTTATTCTGCGCTGCCTGGACCCAAATCCTAAAGCTTTCACCGGATGAGCACCCATAAACCATATCCCTACGTCAATATTATGAACATGCTGCTCAACTATATGATCTCCGGATAACCAGGTCCAGTTAACCCAGTTGCGTACCATCGCTTCCATCTCACTCCATTCTGCCTTTGGATTGGTATGCCATAATTTCGATTGGTTCCAATAAACATTAGCGCTCGTTACATCTCCGATAGCTCCGCCCGCAACCTTTTTGTAAATTTCTACATAATCTCGCTGGTGCCTCCGCTGAGTTCCTGTAATGACCGATAATTCCATCGCTTCAGCTTTTTTTGCTGATGCCATAATCGATCTGGCACCCACTGGATCTACAGCAACTGGCTTCTCCAGGAAACAATGCTTTCTTGCTTGAACAGCAGCTTCAAAATGAATCGGACGAAAATAGGGTGGGGTAGCCAACAAAACCACATCAACACCGGTCTGTAATAATTTCTCGTATGCATCAAATCCGACAAAACAATTCTCATCGGTAATTTCCTGCTTCCAATCAGTTTTTAACTTGTTTCTGCATTCTGTTAATCTGTCTGGAAGAAGGTCTGCCAATGCTGTGATTTGTAAATTTGGACCGGCACTCAGAAAATTCATCGCAGCGCCTGTTCCTCGGCCTCCACAACCGATAAGCCCCGCTTTTAATACCGGACCGTCCGGTGCCTTATCCAACAAAGTGCATAATGGATATTCAACTACTTTCACCTTTCCCTTTGGTGCACATGAGGTGATCAATGCAGGACTTATTGCCCCGATTGCGCCCACAGCCGCTGCACGGCCTAGAAAATTCCTTCTCGAAAGATTCGGTTTATTTGACATGACATTAAATTTATGAATTTTATCAAAAAATTACTTTTATCAACTTCCATTCTTCTCGTTTCTTTACCTTCTTCAAATTCTTCAAATTCTTCAAATTCTTAACGTTCTTCACGTTCTTACGTTCTTACGTTCTTCACGTTCTTCACGTTCTTACGTTCTTCACGTTCTTCACGTTCTTCACCTTCTTAACGTTCTTAACGTTCTTCCCGTTCTTCACTCTCCCCCAGTCTTTTCATCATACTCGCAAACCACCCTGAACCCAACGTAAAAACAATCAGAATACCACCAGATACTCTTGGGCGACTGTGGATCTGTCTTTAGCCATGATTGTGTTTGCGTGGATTCTCTGGATGCTGACCTTACCTGATCTGCTCCGCTCTTATAACTCCCACCTCTCACAACATGCTCAGTTCCCGATGATGGCCCTTTCGGATCGGTAACCAACCCCTGATACTTTGAATAAGTGTCCGCTGCATACCAGTCAGAGCAGAATTCGGCCACGTTACCTAGCATATTCTTTAACCCAAATGGATTTGGAAGAACAAATGAGGGTTCCTGCGTCTTGGCTTGACTGTTTTCCTTATATACAACAAACCGGTTTATCATCGTTGTATCTTTCTTGGACGACAGAAATTTTGATTTAACAAAAGTCTTTGGATTACCTTCAAAGAAATATGGGGTCTCTTTTCCACTTCTTGCTGCGTACTCCCACTCTGCTTCAGTTGGCAAACGATAAGTTTTTCCAGTAACAATCGAGAGCCATTTACAATAAGTCAGTGCTGCATTATAACTCGCCGAAATAACAGGACGCTTTCCCTTTCCCCAGTTTTGGTCCGGTTGCCCGTAAGGAGGGGTGGCACCGGTTATCGCATCAACACTGGTCACCGTATTCAAATCTGTTTTAACAGCGGTTTTACCCTGCCGGGCAGTTTGTGAGTAAAATGCAAGGTACTCGCTCCAACTTACCTCAACTTCAGCCATAAAAAACTTGCTGATCTTAACTTCTTTAACCGGACCTTCATCTGGTTTTCTATAAGGTTCATTATCAGGGCTTCCAATTTTATATGTGCCTCCTGGTATGGCTATCATCTTAAATGAAACTCCTGTCTTCGGAATCTTCTCTTCAAAGGATTCAAACTTCTCAACTTTCGCCGGTTCCGTATATACCTCACCCGTTAAAACTTCCTGTCCAAAACCAGTATTGGCCTTGTGCGAATAGTTCGGATCGTAATGACCCGCATTTAAATGACAATTAATGCATCGGATGTCTTCGCCTTTCTTAACTTGAGCATCATAATATAAATGTGCATTCGATCCTTCCTTGGTTAATTTGGCTGGATATAGGTTCGGATGACATTTCAAACACGTCGATTCAAATACATACCCTTTGGCATAGTCTAGCTTGGATTTTGCATCCCAGTTGAAAGATGCTGAATCTTTAAACCAATAACTCCAAAGATCCCGTAATCCAGTCCTGGCTTTTTCAGGTAGGTATCCTTGCCCTTCCGGTGGAAGGTGACAGTCAACACAATGTGCCCGAAATCCGCTCTGTGTTTCATAATGCAACGACTTCTTCCATGATGCCTCTGCCTGGGGATGAATGTGGCAGGAATTGCAGAATTTGTCAGTTGATGTTAATTTAACAGCCTTATTTCCAGCTAATACTAAAACAACTCCGATTAACAAACCGGGCACGAAAAATAACCAGATACGTTTCACAAGTAAAATAGATTTATAAAACCGCAGCAAGATAATAAATAGACTTCAGACCCACCAAAGATAAAATTGGAATTGTATATCAATCTTTGCAAATTGTTAGGGATTTCTATAAATTCACACGCAAAATTTTAAAATGTCGGTCAATTCTGAACAATCGGTACTGAATAGAATTTGGCACTTCTATATAGATGGTTTTAAGGATCTTCCAGCTTGGGGCCGTAACGTGTGGATCATTATAATTATCAAGCTTTTTATCCTTTTTGCTGTCATTCGATTGTTCTTTATGCCGGATGTGCTGAAAAAAAACTTTAAAACTGATGAACAACGTTCCCGCCATGTACTCGAAAATCTCACTACTAAATAATGATACCTTATAACCTTTTAACTATGATAAACTCCCTCGATTTAACACCTCTGGTCGATTGGTCAAGAGCCCAGTTTGCCATGACTGCAATGTACCACTGGCTTTTTGTTCCGCTTACCCTTGGGATAACCTGGATCATCGCCATGATGGAAACCATTTATGTTAAAACCGGCGATCCCGAATGGAAAAAGTTGACGAAGTTCTGGATGAAACTTTTCGGTATCAATTTTGCCATCGGCGTGGCAACTGGTATTATAATGGAGTTTGAATTCGGAACAAACTGGTCCAACTACTCGTGGTTTGTTGGCGATATTTTCGGCGCTCCATTGGCCATCGAAGGGATTATGGCCTTCTTTATGGAGTCAACTTTTATCGCAATTATGTTTTTCGGTTGGAATAAGGTGAGCAAAAAGTTCCACCTTGCTTCATCCTGGCTCGTTGCGATTGGTGCAAACCTTTCTGCTTTATGGATTCTTGTCGCTAATGCATGGATGCAAAATCCGACAGGTACTGCTTTCAACCCTGAAACAGCGCGAAATGAAATGACCTCCTTCTGGGATGTTTTCCTTTCCCCTGTAGCTATTAATAAATTTCTCCATACCATTACATCTGGGATGGTCCTCGCCTCCATCTTTGTTATTGGCGTCAGCGCATGGTTTATCCTTAAGAAGCGCGAAACCCGGATGGCACTCCGTAGCATTACAATTGCAGCAGTTTTTGGATTGCTTTCTTCCGTTTTACTCGCATTAACCGGCGATGGATCAGCCAAACAAATTGCTGCTGTTCAGCCTATGAAACTTGCCGCAATGGAAGGTCTCTACGATGGGAAAACCGAAGCTGGTTTAGTTGCTCTTGGAATATTAAATGGTAAGGAAAAACGAGATGCAGGTGATGTGTTTGCTGTAAAACTCGAAATGCCAAATCTTCTTTCCTGGCTAGCCTATGGCGATCCTAAAGCTTTTGTCGCTGGAATCAACGATTTTACCAAAGGTAACCCAACCCAGGGAATTCTTTCCATTCCTGAAAAAGTGCAACGTGGAAAAATCGCCCGGCAAACTCTGACGGATTTTAAAAATGCTAAAGCAGCTGGTAACCTCCCCAGAGCCGATAGCCTGAAATCTCACTTCTATGATAAGGCTTTCCTTGCTGATAACTATAAATACTTCGGTTATGGTTTCAGCGATAATGTAAATTATTACGTTCCTAATATTCCACTTACTTTCTATAGCTTCCACATCATGGTGATCCTGGGTTTCTGCTTTATGCTGTTCTTTGCTCTGATTCTTTTCTTCTCAGCAAGAGGCGAGTTACCACAGAAAAAATTCTGGCTACGATTAGCGCTATGGGTAATCCCGCTTGCCTATATCGCTTCCGAAGCAGGATGGATCGTCGCAGAACTCGGACGACAGCCCTGGACAATTCAGGATCTGCTCCCAACAGTTGCAGCTATTACTAAACTCGATACCGGAACAGTTATGGTAACTTTCATCCTTTTCGCAGTTACTTTTACTGTTTTAGCTATTGCCGAGGTGAATATTATGGTTAAAGCAATTAATCACGGACCAAAAAATGAAGGAGGAACCAAGTAATGTTTGAAGCACTATCATACCTTTCTTTACAGCAATACTGGTGGATTATCGTGTCACTCTTAGGAAGCTTGCTGGTCTTTCTTATGTTTGTTCAAGGCGGACAAACTTTGCTCGGTAATCTTGCCAAAAACGAATCCGAACGGTCAATACTGGTTAATTCACTCGGTCGGAAATGGGAGTTCACATTTACAACTCTGGCAACGTTTGGCGGAGCATTCTTTGCTGCATTTCCACTTTTCTATTCTTCGAGCTTTGGAGGAGCATACTGGGTTTGGATCTTAATCCTTTTTGCTTTTGTCGTTCAGGCTGTCTCTTATGAGTTCCGTACGAAAGCCGGAAACTTCCTCGGGCAAAAAACGTATGAAACCTTCCTGTTTATTAACGGATTGCTAAGTACTGTCCTCATTGGAACCGCAGTTGGTACTTTCTTTACCGGATCCCAGTTTTCTCTGAATGATATGAATCAAGTTACCTGGGAAGGGCCGGCACGTGGTCTCGAGGCAGCCCTCAACATTCAAAACCTCTCTCTCGGTCTTGCAGTTTTCTTCCTCTCAAGGGTGCTGGCAACAATGTATTTTATGAATAATGTCGATAATGACGCAATCTTTGAGAGATCAAAAAAGCACCTTCTTATTAATACCGTGCCCTTTCTGCTGTTCTTCCTGTTTTTCTTGATCAGGCTTCTTTTTATTGAAGGATACGCTTATAACCCCGATACCAAACTGGTGTTTCTCGAAAAGTTCAAGTATCTGCATAATTTGCTGAGTATGCCTATCGTATTGGTAATCCTACTGATTGGGGTAGTTGGGGTTCTTTATGGAGTTGGAATTTCCCTTCTCAAAAGCAAGTCAACCAAAGGGATCTGGTTTGCCGGATCAGGTACAGTTCTTACTGTTCTAAGCCTTCTACTCGTGGCTGGGTTTAATCATACTGCTTTCTACCCCTCATCTTTTAACCTTCAGTCATCTCTGACAATTGAAAACGCTTCATCAAGCCGCTTCACCCTAACAACCATGTCTTATGTTTCTCTTCTGGTTCCTTTTGTTTTAGCCTATATATGGTACACCTGGAGAGCAATGAACAAAAAGAAAATCAATATTGAAGAGCTAAATACCGAAGATCATCTTTATTAACCTTGTGCCTCATGTCACTTTACCATAACTCCTAACATACCAGTTTATGTATTTAACCGAAATTCTTTGGCTTCTTACCTGGCCTGTTTTAATAGCAGTATCTTACTTTACTATCAGGTTCGCATTAAAAAAGTTCGAATCAAATTTACCTGAAAAAGAGGATTAGCTTTTATTCTTCTGTTGCAACCGCTAGAATACCGGCATATATGATGTATGCCGGTATCGTTAGGAATAATCCTGTCTGCTTAAATAAACTGATTAGTATCAGTCCTATTGCTATAAATAGATAAGTAAACTTGTTTTGTTGGAGGCCAAATCCTTTAATTTTCATTGAATAAAGCCTCAGCGGACTAACCATAAGGTAGGAAACGATTACCGAATACACGGGTACAAAAAGATCATTGCTCAACCATGTGTTTAAAAAAGACTGGGGTTGACTATACATTACCAGTGGTAATGCCAGTACCATTAAGCCGTTAGCTGGAGTGGGTAAGCCTATGAATTGATGAGATTGCCGCTCATCAATATTGAATTTTGCCAAACGCAATCCTGCAAATACCGGTAACAGAAATGGTAGTAAACGAAGGATGATTGTCCCTGTTGGAAGTTGAAGTGAAAATGCGCCCCATGCTCCCTGCTGCTCTTGGATGCCAAACAATAATGCAGCCGGTGCTAACCCAAAGGTAATCAGGTCAGCCAATGAGTCAAGTTCTTTACCAATAGGAGATTGTGCCTTCAACAGCCTGGCCGCCATACCGTCAAATAAATCAAAGAGAAAACCAAAAAACACTAAAATCGATCCCTCCTTGATATATCCTCTCAACGCAAGCATTACAGCAAGCGAACCGCACAACAAATTGAACAAAGTCAATGTATTTGGAACTTGTTGAACGATTCTCCTAATGATCTGTTTCATAAATTTGAGCAATAAAATGGTATAAAAATAGTTAAAAAGGTTAGTTTACTTATCTTGTTGATCGAATCGTGAACTTTTGTATGAAAAAACTAGCATGGGTATTATTTATATGGCTGCTATTTAATGCAGTAGCCTCCGCACAGGTAAAATATTCCAACGAATTTCTGAACATAGGCGCCGGCGCTCGTCTTATGGGAATGGGGGGGGCAGGTACAGCATACGTAGATGATGTAACCGCGGGTTACTGGAATCCTTCACGATTGATTGACATTCCGGGAAAACTGGATTTTAGCCTTATGCACTCAGAATATTTTGCCGGATTGGCTAAGCTCGATTATGGTGGCGCTGCTTTTAAACTCGATCCGGTAAGTGCTATTGGGTTATCCTTTGTAAGATTTGCGGTTGACGATATACCAAACACGCTGGAACTGATTGATCTGGAAGGAAATATACGGTATGACAGGATTACGACTTTTTCAGCCGCTGATATGGGAATTCTTTTTTCTTATGCCAGGAAAATGAAAATACCAGGACTCCAGACCGGCGCTAATATCAAGCTTATTTATCGGCATACCGGCGAATTTGCAAAGGCCTGGGGTTTTGGAATCGATGCTGCAGCCTCATACTCACTGGCAGATTGGCATTTTTCAGCGGTAGCCCGGGACATAACCGGAACTTTTAATGCCTGGAGCTTTAAAAAGGATTTGCTTTCACAATCTTTTGCTCTGACAGGGAATGAGTTACCCGTAAATAGCCTGGAAGTAACCATTCCTCGACTGATCCTGGGAGCTTCACGCGATTTCAAAATCAATGATCAGGTTAGATTAGCACTCGCTTTCGATACCCATCTTACTTTCGATGGTCGACGCCACGTTATTCTGCCTGTTGGCCCTGTCGGTATCGATCCTTATATCGGAGGGGAATTGAAGTTTTCAACTTGGTTATTTGCTCGCGTTGGTTTTGGAAACTTTCAACTTGTTCCCGGTATGAACGGCAAAAATAACCTGACCTTGCAGCCAAACATTGGCCTTGGTATACAATACCGTAATATTTATTTAGATTATGCACTATCCGATGTTGGCGACCTTTCTATTGCCCGCTATTCAAATTTGATATCTCTTCGGTATGTCGTCAAATAAAAAAAGCCCGGTTTAACCGGGCTTTTTTTATTTGAATGAATCATCCTTATTTCTTTTTCTCTTCAGCCTTCATGCCTTCTCCTTTGCAAGAAGCAGCTTCTTTGCAGGTAGCAGCGCAACCTTCTTTCATTTCAGCTTTTCCTGATGGGCAGCATGATGCACCAGCTTCAACTTTAGCACCTTTTGTCTTTGCTTCAGCTTTCGTTGCTTTTTTATCTTTTTTGTCTTTGTCAACAGCTACAATTTTAGCAGCCATATCTTCCGACATAGTAAGAGCCGGAGCAGCATAAACACCTACAAAAACTAATAACGATAGAACAACCAATAATTTTTTCATTTTTTTATTTTTAATAATGTTGGTACGAAGATAACGCTCTTTTAGTTTACTCTGTTGTTAAAGAAAAGTTAAACAATTGAAGTTCGATCATTTTTTAACACTTATACCCATTCAGCAACCTGAGTTACCCTTCCAATTGTTTTATCCCCAGGCTTAACTAGTACTTTTGTCCCTCTTGGAAGAAATAAATCTACCCTCGATCCAAATTTAATAAACCCAAGTTCCTCGCCTTGTAATACAGTCTTTCCCGGAATTGGATAGGTGATTACCCTCCTCGCCATAATGCCCGCTATCTGCCTCATCATAATTTGTTTACCCTCAGCGTCCTCAATGATTACAGTACTGCGCTCATTTCGGTCAGATGATTTCGGATGCCTGGCAAAAAGATGACGTCCTGGATTGTAACACTGATACCTGACAAAGCCCGACAA
Organism: uncultured Bacteroidota bacterium; assembly: GCA_903919925.1. Taxonomy (GTDB): domain Bacteria; phylum Bacteroidota; class Bacteroidia; order Bacteroidales; family UBA12481; genus UBA12481. The sequence continues at coordinate 12,069 of CAIXKO010000767.1, forward strand.
CGGTATCCAATTGATATGTACATTATTACCGGACATGAAAATTGATACCCGTGTGCGATAATCTTCAAAAAACTCTCCCACATATAGCTCATCAACCGATATGATAGTGCCATCAGCTGGCGCTATTACCGCCCCGGCTGAATTCGGGACAGGTCTGTCTGGTTGACGGAAAAACCATCCAACAAAACAGAAAACTATAAATGAAAAAATCATTAAAGTGAAGAAAACTATGCCTGAACCTAATACCATGTAAACTGAAATATTTATCAGCATTAGAATCATGCCTATCCCGGATAAAGTCGTTATCCCTTCCCTGTGAATGCGTATCTTCATGTTAATAAAATTATGGTTAGGTAGGCAGCCGGAGCTGCGAATATAAGGCTGTCAAAACGATCCAG
>CAIXKO010000768.1 GCA_903919925.1 uncultured Bacteroidota bacterium
CCGATCGAAAGCGATAAGCCAATCAGAATAACTGATCCGGCCCGCCAGGATGGATTACACTTAACTGATTGCATATAAATATTTTATGTTGCTGTTCAGTATATTTAAAACCATTGTATTGGGCTGCGCCAAAATAGGGCAGGAGGGCAGGAGGGCAGGAGGGCAGTAAGGCAGGAGGGCAGTCAGGAATGATTAAAAGTAAGAATGTTACAAGTTGCTAATAATCTAAATGTTACATGAATCTTTAAGCCTTTATTTCTTGCCTTTCTGCCCTCTTGCCCTCCTGCCCCATTTTCGCCCAGCCCCTACTCTGTGGTCCTCTGTGTAAGAGAAAGAACTTACACAGAGGAAAAAAGAGAACCACAGAGGACCACAGAGAGCGGACAAAATCTTATATCCGTAACTAATCTTTTTACTTAGCTTCACCAGGACCGCCGATTACCCCCAGATAACGACCGATCCAATACGGCAGCAGCCAGATATCACCTGCACTGTTTTCAGCGCCGCCGTTATCATTGCTGTCCAGATCAAAGAAATTGGAATTGTGCCGGGCAATACGCATCTCATCCGGTGGAAGAACTTCCTTGATCGTCTGCCGCCTGAAATTAGGCTCTATCTTTTCAATATCCTTGCGGTGGCTGTTTTTTACCGTCCAGTTAACCAGATCCATCGGATAATGCTGTAAAAAACCAATGCCTTCTTCTAAATCAAACTCAGGTGTGCCGGTCAATGCAGTCATGATGTTCCAGGCTCCCTCCTTCTCGGGTCGCTCAATTTTCCAATGATCAATAATCGCCTCCTTAAATCGTGCTTTTAATGTATCATTCAATGCGTACCGGTACAAACCCCAGTATCCGCAATAATACATTTCATCATCCGAGTGGTTCCAACCATCCGATAACATTTTGCTCCAGTCATCGGCCTCTTTTGGCGCATATCCCACCTCTTTCATCGATCGCATGAGGTTATCGAAATAGCCATGTTGATTCATCAGGTAAAAGGCAGCCTCTTTGTACTTTTCTTTTTTAGTAAATTTATAGGCAGTTTGCAACATCCCTATAATATTGGACGAGTTGATCTTACGGTCGCCTACCATTTTAGGACGGGCATTCACATAATCGGGATGCCATTTCCCCCATAAAGTAGGTTTTCCGTTCCAATCTATCAGATAAAAGTCGTTTTTTACCACATGCGACATCAGCGTATCGATCAGCCTGATTGCTTTATCCCGGGTGGCAGGCTCATCAACCAGCTCCGCAATGGCGCCGAAAGCAAAGATATGACCGATTGCTTCATCGCTGCTTGTGGTTGATTTCCAATCCCATTCAGGATCATCGGCCCTCCGCCATGCTTCATCATGATACTTATAACCACGTCTTTCAAACGATCGTGACGGAAAACCCTGCAACGAATTTATCGTATACAAACGTTCCATGGCATCGAGTGATTCTCTTACATTTTGCAGCGCTTCATCCGATTTTGTCACCGCATACCGGAAGGTTTCCCCGGCCAGATACATAGAGGTCCACAGCCCGTCGTTGTCCGAATCTTCCATGCTGCCCGTAGTAACATCGCCATTTACCATGGATGATACCGTGGCATTAAAACCGGTGCGGATGTGACGATCGCGAACCTGCTTCTCAAAAAACATGGCCTTTTCATACAAAGTCATCTCTTGAAAACAGATCTTTCCTAACCCTCTGTTAGTTAGAATAAGAACAGAGTTTTCCGGTCCCTTAGCAATATTCACCACCGTATCGGAAGGTATCCATCGTTTTGATGCATAATAGTTATACTTCCCGTCTTTTTTCAGCATCATGGCGCCCCAGGTGGAGCCAAACCACAGGTTGCCATCAATCTCAGTTATAACGGTTAATTCAGTCCAGGGCATTTTATTCTTAATATCGCCAACCTGTTTTTTGGATTTTAAATCAATTTCATAATAACCATCCGTTGTTCCGGCGATTAATTTATCGGTAGTAATTTCAATACAGGTGAGATTACTATTTGTGAATACTTTTTCAATACTTTTTTTATCGGGTGAAAACACTGAAACAGATGTTTTTCCCAATATCCAAAATAGTTTATTAGTTTGGTCAAATTTGATTTCTTTTATTTCCTCGCCGGAAATATTTCCTTCCCACAATACTTCGGAGTTTTTTAAAAGATTTAGTTTTATTCCGTCCGATATGAGAAATTCAAAATCATTACCACCAGCAAATATCCTTGCTCCGGCCATAGTGTGCCTGGAGTAAAGCTTACCGGCCCATGCATTACTAAGCACGGCTTTATCATCAATATATACGAGTTGATTCTGATAAATTCCGATTCCGGCAATCTTTTTATCCGATGTTTGTTTGTCCTGCACATCGGTTACGAGTGTTCCGGGAAACAAAAACTGCCCGCTCCGTGGCCGCAATAATCCTTTTGATGAAAACAGCTGGACATACCCGTTCCGGTCTGCTGCAACACTTTTCAATACAACACTCTGATCAGTAACCTCATATTTGATACTAAAATCCTGTATAAATGGTTTGTCCTGATGCTGTGGCTGAGCCGGTTCATTATTTTTTGATGTGCACGCAAACATTGCGCAAATTAGAGCCGGTATTACTAAAATTTGTTTGATTTTTCTCATTTCATTTAATTTATATTAAAAAGGGTGCTGTCATATAGAATAACAGCACCCTTTACCATTTATACTAAACTCCTGGAACAATTATTGCAAAAGCCACATTTTAGCATTTTCATCATCGGTAGCAGGTACCAAAGAAGCGACGCCTTTATCATAAGCATTTTTATTCTGGCCCAGCTCATTACCCGGATAGCGGAAGCGAATCGGGAATGTATAGGTAGCCAATAAACCATTTTTGAAAATGTCGGGCAGTTTGGTTCTGCGCAAATCAAGGTATGCTTCTGTTGCCACCGAGAAGAGGGCGATCCATTTCTGTTCGGCAATTTGAGCCAGCTTACCGGCAGCATCGCCGCGTAACATAACTATTGATTGCGCTAAGTAAGCATTTATATCCTCTGCGCTTACTCCCCAGCGGGCCATCGAAAACTTAATTCCATTACGGTAATAGGTATCGGCGTTGCCTGAAATCAGACCTTTAACAGCGGCCTCGGCCAGAATAAACTGAACTTCATCCTTATTCATGATCTGAGCCCTAAGCAGCGGGTGAGCGTTTTCCTGAAACAATTTCGAATATTTCGATACTTTAAAATTACCATACGTACCACCGGCAGAGGTGTTCCAGTGGCCGTTGCCATTCTTAAAGTCACCGTTCATACCTGCAACAAAACCGGTATAAATTTTATCCACATCCAGAATATTCGGCACCTGAGCAGCAATCACTGAATTCGTCAGATCAACAAATTCCCAGGTCGAGGTGTATTTGAATCCATTCGGATCGGTGGTTTCAACGGTTTGTCCATTTTTCCCTGCATCATAAGTCCAGGGATTTTCAACCGGGGCAAACCAAACCTTCATGCGGGGATCATTTAGCATTGCCAATTTATCGACCAGGGTTTTACAGGGCCTCCTTCTTTCGAATTCACCACCGTTACCCCAGTTATTTGAACCTCCCACCCATGAGTTAACCGGGTTGGTTCCAACATAGGCTATTGAAGCATTCTTATCGGCATCATCGGAAAAGATTGGCATTGCAGCAACAGCGGCTAATTTTGCACCGGCATCGGTCAATTTTGCCGAGGCACGCATGATCAAACGCAATTTCAATGAATTACAGAATTTTAACCATTGGGTTTTATCGCCACCAAACATCAGGTCATAAGTTGGGCTGACAACATCGTTACCTGCAGCAATCTTTGAGCTGGCTTCATCAAGCTCTTTCAACAGACCGGTATAAATATCGGATTGCTTATCGTAAACCGGATAAAGAATACCTTCACGACCCTTAAGTGCCTCACTATAATATACATCGCCATAATAATCGGTCATAAAGGAGAACAGTAAAACCCTGAAGGTGGTAAAAATCCCAACATGAGTGTCAGATGCTCTGCCATCGGCTAGTTTTATGGAAGCATCAACCAATTTCAGAATGTTCATAGCTGAATACATGCCATCATCGAGGCTTTTGAATCCCGAATAATAATTATCACCGCCCTGGAAATTGCGCATGGTGTACTGCACGGCGCCCGGAAGCTTGGTTGAACCCCAGCCCCGATCCTGGTAAAACAGGGAGGTTTGCTTAATAATTGATGATAGCAGATAAGGATCATTTAACGATTCAACAGCATCTTTCTGCTGCTTCAGATCGTATTGCCGCAAGTCATCTTTGCTACAGGAAACAATGCCCATAACCAAAACTATTGCAAATGCTTTTGTGAAATATGAGTTCATATTATTTATTTTTTTTGCGTTAGTCAAATATTAAAAATCAAAAATAATTCTAAAACCAAGTGACCGGATGCTCGGCAAAGTTGCCCGCATAACACCCTGACTAACTCCTACTCCTGCAAAGGCAGATTCCGGGTCTTCATTACGGCCTGAAGCATTCCACTGGAACAGGTTACGGCCCACCAGCGATATGTTTACATTATTGATTCTCGCTTTGCTGGTCAACAAATTGGGAAGTGTGTAGGTCAAAGAAAGTTCCCTCAACTTAAAATTGGTAGCATCATAAACCCGGGTTGAAGTAAAGTTCCAGATCACATCACCATAGCTATTGTAAGGAATCTGATAAAAAGTATTGTTCGGATCGGCACCGTTTACAATATAATCAGCATCAGTAGCATCCTTAGGATCACCTTCATAATTCGGATTCAGGAACACGCCTTTAGCGTAGCTGGCATCATGAAAATCGGAACGCTGGCCATCGTTGTTGGCGTTAATGTTATCATAAATACTGGATCCTTCAGCTGGCCATGCCATACCACCGTGTTCGGCATCGCGACCGCCGTTCCACCATGGGTTATCAGGACCTGAACCAAGAGTGGTAGCCAAAGCACCGTTTGACTCCATGTACTGCTGGTTAACTGAAATGTATTTACCACCGGCACGTAAACTTCCTACCAAATTAAGGGAGAATGCTTTGTACCTCAGGGTTGTGTTCAATCCGAGTATATAATTGGGATTGTAATTACCCAATTGTGCGCGGTCTTTTTCATTCGATGATTTTTGGAATTCACCGGCATCCCCATCCAAAAGAGGCATACCTGCATATTTTCCGGTTTGAACCCTCAAAATTGGGTTTTCCTCATAAATGTTTCCAATTTCTTCACCTACTGCAATCTTAACTTTGGTTTTGCCATCATAACCAGCAAAAATATAACCATTTGGAGCAAACTGATCCGACAGGCGGAGGATATGAGCCTTATAATGAGTAAAGCTGGCAGTAAGATCCCAGGTAAAGTCTTCTGTCCTGACCGGAACAATAGTTAATCCCCACTCATAACCTTTGCTTCTTACATCACCCACGTTGGTGATCATTGAGGTAAAACCGGTTCCCTGTACCAAAGGAATCCCACCAAGCTGGTTGTTCTGGTCCTTAACAAAATAGGTAAAATCAATCAATACTCTTTTATTTAGCAACCATGCATCGATACCAATTTCCTTGGTTACGGACTGCATCGGCTTAATATTCGGATCAACCAGTGAAGCATTGATATTGGCGGTTTTCACGGTAGCTGACCAGTCGGGTGATTCAAATGCATAAGTATCGATAGGCCGCAATCTTGTTAATCCGTTACCCACGTTGGCCAAACCCAAACGCAGCTTAAACATGTCAATTGCTTTTGGCAGCGCAAAGGTTTCCGATATCATCCACGAAGCTGAAACGGAAGGATAGAAGTAACTGATTTTTTCTTCAGCCAGATTTCCTTTCCAGTCCTGACGACCGGTAACCCCCAGATAAACTTGTTTGTTCCAACCGATATCTGCTGTTCCGTAAACACTGTATGAATGACCTGCACCCCAACCATAACCTGCTGTCAACCTACCCGGAAAAACATTGGTTATAGAGAACAGTGAAGGTACGGAGAGGGATCCGGCAGAAACTGAATAAGACTCCGAATTACTGTATGAATAGTTTACTCCTCCAACAGCACTGATATCGAATTTACCAACTGCTTTATTAAAGGTCAGGATAGCATCGGAGTTAATAATCACACTATTGCTTGAGTTTGTAGCAAATGCACCGTCACCGCTGACACCCCTGCTCGATAGCCTCTGTTTTCCAAAGGATTGTCTGTATTCATAATTCTCTTTCACATTTTCCATCCCGGACCGCAATACCAAGGCAAAATCCTTATTTAACTGCCAATCCAACTGCAATTTTCCAAAAACATTATCGCGGTTAAAACGGTTGATCATTTCATAAGTTCTCCACCACGGGTTATCTTCAGCCACATCAATACCGTTATCGCGCATAATGGCGCCGTTCATCAGAATTCCGTCATAACCGGTTAACCAATAATCTTTCATATCGGCCAATGGCTGTAGGTTTGATGAAAAATTGTACATCAGGTTGTTCAGCAAGCTACTTGATCCGGCAACGTTGGCTTTGTTGGGGGATGTGGTGCGAACGTAATTTGCATTGGCTGTAATTCTGATTTTATCGGTCAGTTTATACTCCGAGTTGAATGTTACCGAATTCTGACTGGTTTTTGTATTAGGCATGACTCCGGTGTTGCCCATATTGGACAGAGACAAACGGAATGAACCCTTATCATAATTTCCATTTACACTAACGTTGGTCGTTTTGGTGCTTCCTGTTTGGAGGTAAGCCTGAACCCTGTTACCTTCCTGGGAAGTCATCGGGCCATTATCCCATTTCTTTGTTACAACGTTCCAATAATCACCCACATACGATCCATCGAGCTTTGGACCCCAGCAGTCGGTATTGTCATACTGCCATTCAAAAGCCCTTTCACCCTGACCAAATTCCCTTTGAACTTCCAGGAACTGGTAAGGCTGCTCCCAGGTAACTGTTTCAGAAACAGATACTCCGAGGCCTTTTTTACCGCCTTTTCCCGATTTGGTAGTGATCATCACGATACCGTTACCCCCATCGGAACCATACAAAGCACCGGCACTACCCCCTTTTAGAACCGTAATGCTTTCTATATCTTCCGGGTTTAATTGCGATAATATATTACCGAAATCAACACCGTTCTTATTTGTAAAGGTCTGATTACCAACCGGTATTCCATCAATTACATACAATGGCTGACCTTTTACGGTAACGTTGGCATCGCTGGTTGAAGGCATAACGGTTGTTCCCCTGATATTCACCAATACGGATGAAGTTGGGTCACTACTTAAGTTGGTCAGGTTCACACCGCTAACTTTGCCATCCAACGCTTTCATTACGTTGGTGTTACCACCTCTTACCAAATCCTCCGATTTAACTTCACTGACTGAATAGGCCAGCGATTTCTTTGATTTGGAAATACCAAGAGCAGTTACAACCACCTCATTAATTGCCACATTGGCTTGCATTAAGGTAACATTGATTACCGTTTTGCCAGCCACTGCAATTTCTTTGGTTTCAAATCCAACAAACGAAAAAACAAGGGTTGCCTGAGTTCCGGGAACCGTAATGTTGTATTTACCATTTAAATCGGTAGTTACACCACTATTAGTGCCCTTGACTACAACGTTTACCCCTGGAAGCAATTCCCCGGATGAGCTACTAACCACGCCATTCACTCTGTTCTGTGAATAGGTGTTGCTCGCTAAAAGTACAAATACCCCAAGGAGAAGCATTTGCAGAATCATTTTTTTCATAGACGAAAGCATAAGTTATTATTAAAATACTAGGTTTATTCAGTTCAATTCAATGGTAAAGTCACCACTAGTCAAATATATGGGGTGCAGGGTGAGGTTGTTTGTGGAATATTAGACATATTACATCAAATATTAACCTTTGATAACATATATTAACAAAACCGTCCATCAATTTACCTTTTGACGGCCCAATGTGTTAATATTCCATTAAATCGCTAAGCCTTTTTACCGGGTAACAATCATTCGCTGAGTGCGGGTTATGCCTCCTGCCTTCATGGTATAAAAATAGATTCCGTTTTCCAGTCCTTCGTTTCTTATCGTTACGGAATACTTTCCGGCTGGTTTTACCCCTTCATCAATAACCTGAACAAGTTTTCCGGTGATATCGGTAATATCAATGCCAACCCTGCATTCCGATGCCAGATTATAGGAAAATTGCGTTTCGGATGAAAACGGATTCGGATAGTTTTGCCCAAGGGTGTTTCCAATGCCGTTTGCCAGTATGCCATCCACACGGTTTTCATGATTATTGATATTCAACCTGATCATCTTGTTAAAGGAGGATCCATTTTTCCAGGAACTATTGTCAGTCTCAAATCCCCACTGTTTATCGAATGAACCCGGATAGCTTTTGGTGCTGCCGATCCAGAAAGCATTTTTCCGGTTAACCAGATTATCTGCCGTGATATACGTCCAGAACTGAACGGCAGCCAGGTATTTCTTACCCGCTTTAAGCTTTTCACCCTGACCATCGAGATCCAGCGGTAAAGTTACCCAGCCTTTTTTAAGCAGTGCAGAATCAACACTGATGGTTGGTGTGGTTAAAAGCTCGATAGTAGTAGGCTGCTGTCCGGCAACCGGTACGATTTCCATCAGAACGAAACGGAAATCAGCGCCTATATTTGCTTTGGAAATGTAAGCAGATATTGAGCTGGCCTCACAGTCAGCAATCGGATCAAACTCGGTAGCCATCAAATCGCCTTCATGCGGATACTGATAATAATCACGCCAGGGGCTTTCATCTGCTTCGCTAACATCCGGTGTCCGGGCAAAAACACTATCGGTAACATGAAAGTAATACGACTTTTTATTATTCTCAGGGAACTGATCCTGCTCACCTGTTAGCATACTCATCCTCATTTCATAGTGGCCAAAATCGACCGGAGTATAGGCCTTGGTAATATATAGTGTATCGGCAGGATCTCCGAAATACCGGTAGGAAAGCGTGTTGGAGTTCTCTTTATATTGTGATACCCCGTTTTTCAAAATTTCAGCCTGGAAAAATATACCGTTTTGCTCCACTTCACCATAATTCACCACACTTGCCTCAAATAATCCGATCGGTAAAACCTGTGTTTTGGGCATCATGTATAAAAATCCGGCGGCGGCATCCGGATTATTATCGACCA
>CAIXKO010000769.1 GCA_903919925.1 uncultured Bacteroidota bacterium
ATGAAAAACAAACCATTACAGAAAGCTGGACAATCCGGGAATTAAGGCGTCAAAAAAAATCCGGGCTATTTCACCGGCTTGCAATTGGAAAAGACAAAGCTAAAATTTTAGAACTATCAAAGAATGGGCAAATCATCAGGTCAGAGGAAGATTTCATAAAAAACCCACACGTGTTTGAATTTATGAATTTCCCTGAAAATTATCAATATACCGAAACCGATATTGAAAAAGCGTTAATCACCAATTTGCAACAGTTTCTTTTGGAACTGGGGAAGGGGTTTGCTTTCATAGGAAGACAGCAAAGGATAACCTTAAACAATAGGCACTATTTCGTGGACTTGGTATTTTATCATGTAAAGTTGAAATGCTATGTTTTGATAGATTTAAAGATCGGTGAGGTGGAGCATGAACATATAGGCCAAATGAAACTCTATCTGGGATATTTTACAAAAGAAGTAAACGAAGAAACAGACAATGAGCCTATCGGTCTCATTTTATCAGAAGAAAAAGATGATATAATGGTTGAATATGCCATGCTTAATGATAAATCAAAATTGATAGTTTCAAAATATCAACTCTATCTGCCAGATATTGAACAACTGAAAAACAAAGTGAAAGAAATATTGGAAAAATAATTGTGAGGTATAGCGATTGAGATTCTCAATCATAGAATTACCAGCCATTAAGCCTATTAAGTCCAGGACTTGCACTTGTCAACAAGCTCAACTCTGTCTATTAATTACTGCACAAAGGTATTGATCGCAGCCTGATGTTTGATTCAGGATACCTGGCTCGGTCGCTTCAGAAATTCAGGACCCAAAAAAATGCTCACTGGCTGAGTCCCCCCACCGAGGTGGGCAGCTCCTATGAGGAAACTCATCAACCCCTGGTCGTTGAATGAAAGCAGTATTGGCTTTTCGAACCGGAGGTTCAGCTCATCGAGGGTATAGGATTTGAACACTGTTTTCTTTTGCTCTGCCAGGCAGGGCGCATCAGGATAATAAATGTTCCCATAGAGGCTTTTCATACAAAGGCCGATACCGGAAGCATAATCGAACCGGCTCATGGTATCGATGAACTTTTCCTTTTCAAAGATTATCGGGGTGTGGCAATCGAAGTGAAAGGTCGGGAGGTTCTGTTCTTCCAACGCAATCATGGTCTTGTATAGCCTTTTGCGCCACTCGTTCAAACTAAAATAGTTCAGGGGAAAGGATTTCATGTCACCTTTATGAAACGGAGGGATTCGATCAGCCCGGAGAGGCTTTAAGATGATATGGTCATCATTAATAAACAAGAACTTTTCCGATACTCTGGGATCCTGGCATGCCCGGAGAACTTTCCGGATAATGTTCCCATCGGCATTGGTTGATGGAAATTCATCTGGGTGATCCATGTGAATGTATCCTTTCAGTCCGTATGGCTTTTCGCCAACGATGAAAATCTGGCCGATATTGGTCAGGTTCTTAAAAACGGACCGGAGTGAAAACCGGATCTCGTTATCGGACCAGTTGGAGCCGGTGCCCAGGACATAGACAATATCAATAGGTTGCATATTCTTTTATCCCATAAAACCGGATATCGGTACTGATGTGGGATAGTTGCCATTCACTGAAAAAATCAGTTGGCAGCCAGGCTGTGAAATCCACGGCATCGAGATTCTGATAGTAATCATGGGTTAAGGGGCTATCCTTCGGGTGGTGATTGGTTGTTCCATGTTCTTCACGCCCAAGTCCTGCTGCGGTAATGATCAGTAGCCCGCCAGGGCGAAGGAACCAAAACATTTTTTGCAGGGATTCGTCGAAGAATTCATCATGCTCAAGCATTTCGGTACACATTACAACATCGAATAGTTTATTCGGGTGGAATTTGGATACTCGGGTTACGACATCCACATTTTTACCGTCCACTATATCTATTCCGATATAGCAGGAATCGATAAAGAATTGGCGGTTGTTTCCATTGATATCGAGGGAACCGCAATCCAGTACGTCAGCATCCCGGAAAAATTCAGGATGAATTTGTTTTATCCCCAGGATAAAGTCTTTTACTCTTTTGTGCATGGTTCTATATGTTTGGTGTAATCGAATCCTTCACCCAGCCGGCAGTAATGGAGTAGATAAATATCTCGCATGAGTCGGATTTCCAAGCCGGCATTAAGTATTGCGTTACTGATTTTTGTGTCAACACCCAGTATCCGTTTTCCGGCGGCGGTCACGTGAACCAATGGCAGAATCTTGTCCCAGGTTGATTTACGGATCACCATCAGGTGTCCGGCGATACGGCGGGTGATGGTAGAGGAAACACCGGTGGATACTTGCTTCACCTCGTCTGAAATTTCTTTATGATACAGGATTGAGTCATTCAACATGTCTGCTCCGGGGACCTGTTGAATTTTGTAATGGCAGCGGGAAGCGAAGCAGGTAAACAGTCCTGCCTCCGGATGCAAATCAATATGGCGCTGGATCTGGTGCCCGAAATCCGGCTGCAGGAACATGGTGTCTCCATCCATGATCACTGCCCAATCATCTGGTTTAAGCAACTCCATGCAACTGGCAATCGCATCCAGTAGTTTGAAATCGAAGCTATAAGGGGTGAAAAAGTAAATCATTCCGAAAACTACGGAATGAAGGGAGGGCGAAAAAGGACAAAAAAACTGGTTGAGGGTGGGAACCGAAAGAGTTAATATTCAAATACACGAATTACAGCTATCCGAAAGCGAGACTCTTATGACAAAATATGAATTGAATAACAAAAGCTTGCCTGTAGATAACATTTCGTTAGAAAATTGAAATCATGGCTTTTGAAAAGCTTTCGAAAAGATACTTTAAGCTAAAGTTCTATTTCTCACATATTGTCCTTATTCCTTTATTGCTAGCAAAGAGTTGAATTTTTTTCTTCTCTGTTTTAGACAGATTCTTCCCAATCGTTATTGATATTAATTTTAAAGAAAATAGATTGTTATCAAACGGGATCTTTAGAAATTTTTTGCCGAAGTGAGATTCCAAAAAGAAAGGAATTTCTGAAAGCTCATTTTTGTAAATGTTCCAATTCAACAATAGTCTTGTTTCTCGTTCCCAGTCGTAAAAATTCTGCCTTTTGTAGAGAGCACCAAACTTAGCAAGTCCATTAGTAAGTAGATATTTATTAAAACCTTTGAAGATTTCTTCCTGCATATTTTTATAAAAGTCATATTGCTTTCCATCGTCATAAAATACTTTTCTTAAATCATACAGATGACCTTGATCCATTTTGTCCTTGAATTCAAATTCTAAGCACAAACCTTTATGGTCGCTAGCATAATCCTTCCAAAACCTTTCAGTTGTGTTGTCCTCAGTTAGGCAGAAAATAAATAGTCCGTCCTTTTGAGTATTAATAAATGATTCTGCGTAAGGTATTTTAGTGACCTCAAAAAAATGTTCATATTCCTTGATGTCATCCTTTTCCCCTACGAAATTCGCTAAAGCTGAAGCTGTAATGTACTCGCCATCAATGAATTTATAAGCAATATTAAAAGATTTATAATGAAAATATGTTTTTCGGACCGATTTTTGGCTTGCTGAATTGCTACTAAATATTTTATCAAAAGTACTGACCCAATTTGCCAAATAGATTAATTGTGTGGAATTGGTTAATAAAAAACTTTCGGGAGTTGTTAAAATAGAATTATCTGTCGCAGAATAACTTGAGATATGTCTATTAACTACTGAAGTTTCGCATGTCTTTTTTAAGCCGCATTGGCATTAGAAAAGTTAATGATTCGCATCCATTTCGACTGCTGGTCGCCCTTCTGCATCAGGCTCTGGATAAGGGATGCAAAATCAGTG
>CAIXKO010000770.1 GCA_903919925.1 uncultured Bacteroidota bacterium
GGTGCATCTTTTTTTTTGAAAGCCTTGCATGAGTGGAAAAATGAACTATCTTTGCACCGCTTTCGGGTGCTTAGCTCAGCTGGTTCAGAGCATCTGCCTTACAAGCAGAGGGTCACTGGTTCGAATCCAGTAGCGCCCACGGAATAAGCGGTTATTTCTTAAAAGAGGTAACCGCTTTTCTTTTCAATACACATTTCGATACACAGCCGGTAATATTAGGGTGCAAGCAATATTCCGCTTCTGGTGCTTTTGGTACACGGTATGAAAACGGATTTTCCTTTAAACATGGTGACCAGCGGTTAATTTGTTCCCTCGCATCCTTGTGATTTCTCCAAATGTGATGGAATTGATCTACAATTACTCGAAATAATGATCTCCTAGAATAGCAGATACTTTGGTTCTCATTACGGTTTGGGTTTAAATATCTTGTCAATGATCAAACGGAACCATTTCTAAGATTCAAATGTCCACCCAAACCGAGTTCAACAATCTTTTGTAAAGTTGAAATACGAACTTCCTTAACATTGTTCTCAATTCTGGATATATAGGATTTTGTCGTACCGCACTTCTCAGCCAGTTCTTGCGAGACTTCTTTTGAAAATCGTTTGCTAAAACAACCAATTAGCCCTGGTCAAAAAAACAGAATATCCTAAAAATATCTGTAGCAATTTGAACCCGTATTTCATATAGACCATCAGTGCCTTCCAAATGTTTCAGGTACGTTTCCGGCACCTGTTCAATCTCTTCAATCAATAAAAATGTCCAAATGATTTTATCCTTTACTTTTTGTGATTGCTTGATAAGAAACCCTTCAAAGTAGTTCTTGTAAGTAATGATCGTCCTATGCTTTGTCGTTTTGCTTACGCTGGAAATATAATAAAGTTGCACTAAAGTACAACTTGAAATAGAATAAAATTCTCTCTTAACCCGACAATGATCATTCCCCCAGGAATTCCACCAGCTTCTGAAATGTGTATTCCCCGTGATCACCGCCGAACACCTTGTCCTGCTCGGAGCTCTCACTGAACGAATGAGCCACCCGAAGCATTTCCATTACATCAGGATTCTTTAGCAGCCGGCGCCGTCGAAGTGTCTGGCTCATAAGATCTGAGGGATTGAACCTCAGTAACCTGGTAACAAATGATATAGGATTCATGATATTTTATGGTTTGGGAATGGATCAAAACCAGTTAAGGCCATCAGAAGGAAGATTTTATCGGTTCCTGTGAGAACGCGTTGCACTTCTTTGGGGGAGTTCCAAAGGCGATTGTCACAGATAACCTGAAGTCTGCGGTGATCAAGAGCAGCAAGTACGAACCCATGCTGAATCATGCCTTCCTTGATTTTGTCAGCCATTATACAATGGCAGCCTTGCCTGCCGGGCCTTACAAGCCAACTCACAAAGCGTTGGTGGAAGGTGCCGTGAAAATCATCTACCGGACCATTTACCCGGAAGTGAAAAAGCAGTTATATAGCGGTCTGGACAGCCTGAACCGTGCCATACAAAAAGCCCTGGAAGCGCATAACAACCTGTTGCTCAATGCCAGACCATACAGCCGCAGGCAGCTTTTTGAGGATGTCGAACGGAATCAGCTTCAGGGATTACCACTGACCCGGTTTGAGCACAAACGCAGGAAAGTGGTAACGGTTATGAAGAATAACTACGTGTGCCTGAGTGAGGATAACCATTACTATAGCGTCCCTTACCGTTACCTGGGAAAAAAAGTGACTCTTTTGTACAGTCAGTCAGAGGTTGAGGTTTACCATCACTATGAGCGGATAGCCCTGCACCAGCGAGATAGAAAGCATTACGGGCATACCACCGTTGAGGATCATCTGGCCTCTAAGCACCGGTTCATGAGCGACTGGAACCCCGATAAGTTTATCAAGCGGGCCGCTGAAGTGGGTCCGGGTACAAAAGAATACATCATCGGCCTGCTGAACAGCCGGCAGCATCCGGAGCAGGCCTACCGGAGTTGCCAGGGAGTATTGAGCTTCAGTGCCCGGGTGGGAAAGGAAAGGCTGGAAAGTAAGCATTCGGTGAACCCCGTATTGTTCTGCTAAAAAAACTCCCCGATTTTCATAGAGTCTCTTAAATGTTCAGAGACCTATGATAGACTATGATAGATTTGCTAGATTTTCAGAGTTTTTTGCAAGAAAATGATGAGGCAATAGTTCGTCCAGGTTTTTGGAGTAATCACCATCATACTCGTGGACATGGTTCAGGAAGTATACCAACCAATGACGGAAGTTGATCCCATGAGCCTTACCGCATCCGAACAGGGTATACATGATGGCTGCATTTTCGGCAGCGTCGTGGTTGCCGCAAAACAACCATGTTTTTCTTCCCATCTTATGGAAAGCCTTGCATAAGATGGGGCCATCATTGCGAGAACTGCTATCCAGCAAACGAAAACAGGTGGTTGAATTGGATTAACAAATAATGTATCTTTGAAATACGACTAACAGACAGCTAAATGATCGATTTGAGGAAAAGAAAAAGTGACTGGTCAGCTACTTCGGCGAAGGGGGGGCAGTTTGAATCGGCAGAGACTGATCAGTTTGGTCGGCACGTCCATTGATGTCACTAATTTCCTGTTGGCAGATGTATATCTGACTATGAACAAATGGGCTGATGCACAAACTTATGCCAATAAAATAAGAACAAAGTATCCGTTGATGGGCCTGGCAAAATACCAGGAAGGGTTTACTACTCAAAACCAAGAGTGGGTGCTTGGCTATGTTCAGACAGAACAGGATAATACGGTAGAAAACCTTGCTGCTTTTTGGGATTATGGACAAGGTGGCTCGACAACCCCCTATCGGCTTCATACCCCTTCCACTCATTTTATGGATATCATGAAAGGCGATCCCAGAGGAATGTTTGTTCCACATCCTACAGAGCAAGGAAAGTTTGCATCGGTTAAGTTTCTTGAGAAAAATACCAGCGCACCCTATGGTGACATGATCGACATGCGTGCTGCTGAAATGTATTTAGTTGAAGCCGAAGCTGCTGCCCGCCTGGGAAATACATCTGAAGCATTAAATATACAGCACATGATTCAGAATGCTCGTCCGGGAGCTGTTGTAACTTCTACAACCAATCCGGATGCATTAATTCAGGCAATTCTGCTGGAGCGTCGCAAGGAACTTTTTGGTGAAGGGTTAGACTATTTCGACAGAAAGCGTTTACAGTTGCCTGTCGAAAAATCGTTAACTAACGGAAATCTCCTCGACCTATCGCTGCCGGCAAATTCCAACAGGCTGACACTGATGATCCCGGACCAGGAGATGCTTAATAACAAAGCGATGGTTCAGAATCCGGATCCGTCAGTAGTCCCGGTTTACATCCGACAGGACAAAAGTTTCATAATTTCGATTTTATTAGATTATATTGCTGGCACAGACTATGCCGGGGGCTCGCCCCCTGCAGTCAGTCTGGCATAAACTTATTGTACCCATTTCCATGGTAACAAGAAGGAATTTTGTAAAAACACGTGGCACGCAATCATGATGATTGAAGCCTTCAAAGCCGGTAAGGGAGCACGGGCTGGCCTTCATTGGCAACAACGGCACCCTGGTGGTTGATCGGGATGACTAGGAGGTTCATCATTGAAATTGCCGAAATTGAACCCATTTATAAGAAGTGGACATTAAAATTCAACAATATGAAACAACCAAAAAACCAAATCATTGCATTGGTGCTGTTCACCATGATTGCCGGTGTATCAGCCTTCGGCCAGGAAAACGGTGCTGAATGGAAAGCTCCCAGAGTAGTCAACCCCGGATCCAAGGCTTCCGATTGTATACAGCTACCTCCTTCGGATGCCATTATCCTTTTCGACGGAAAGGATCTGACTCAATTCGAAACGACAAGCGGTGGGGTTGCCGGCTGGGAGGTGAATGACGGAGTGTTCACAGTTGCAAAAAAAGCAGGCGACATCCGCACCCGGAAGGAATTCTCAGATTTTCAGTTGCATATCGAATGGCGTATCCCGGAAAACATTGAGGGATCAGGACAACTCAGGGGAAACTCCGGGATTTTCCTTCAGGGCAAATATGAAATCCAGATCCTCGACTCTTATAATAATGAGACCTATTTCAACGGCCATGCAGGCAGTGTTTACAGCCAGGTACCGCCCCTGGTGAATGCCATGCGGATGCCTGGTGAATGGAACGTATACGACATCATTTATACCGCCCCGACTTTCAAAGACGACGGAACTTTCCGCACCCGGCCTTCGGTAACAATCCTTCACAACGGGATCTTGGTGCAGAACAACACAACCATCATGGGCATCACATTCAAGGACTACAAAGGTTATCCCCCTGGAGAAACCCACGGTGCCGGACCTATCGTTCTCCAGGACCATGGGTTTCCGGTCAGTTTCAGGAATGTCTGGATCAGAGAACTCTAACAACCTGTGATCCTCGTGGTTAACCGCTTCCTAAACCTGGCACCGGATCTTGTTTGCCGGAACCTGCGCACAAGAATACCGGACATACCATAATACTATCGAAAAAATGAATCACAATAAGTTGAAAAAAATTCTGCTGTTAGTCCTAATCGCTTTGATATTAAATGTTTTACGTAGCTATGCAGGGCCGGATAACCTAATCCGGAATAATCCATCCGGCGATTATTGCAATTGGGTTGTAACACCGGGCAAGGATCACGTAGCTGTCTTAGTCAACGGACAAGCCTACTCCAGGCTTAAGGCTGAAATTGACCAGTACAATAGTGATGTGGAGGCAAATTTCCCGGTACAGCTTAATATTGTTCAGGGAAACTGGATCAATCCTGACGAGGTACGTGCCACCATCAAGGATCTTTATCATCGAAAAGATATTGACGGAATTGTTCTTGTTGGTGCTATTCCGATGCACAGGTTTTATATGCACGATTTCGCCAACCCCAATTCTCTGTTCTTCGAGGATTTTGACCTTAAATTTGTTGACAGCAATGACGATGGCATTGCTGATTTTTATAAAGGAGCCCCCGATTTAAAAGTCTGGGTGGCTAATCTGCGCGGGGTGGAGAATCCTCTAGACCAGGGGATTGACGTGTTGCGCGCCTTCTTGAACAAGTCCCACGCCTATTACTCGGGGAAACAAACTATTGAGCACCGCCTATTAGCAGTAACCGGTAAGGATTGGCCAGGTGGGGCCGCCTGGTTTTCAGTTTTTATGGGTGAAACTGTTTTCGGGAAAGACAATATGGACATATTGGGTTCAGAGCAAGTTAGCAGCACCAGCGTTTTAGATGCCTTCAGGAAGCATACTTACACGATGTTTTACCTTCAGGTCCACTCTTCCGCAACAGAGCAGAGGATGGAGGGAGTGTCGGTCTCCTCGGCTGAGATAGCTGAAATAACAACAGGAGCACTATTTACGGTTAATCATGGGTGTTCAACCGGCAACTGGCTGAAAGCGGACGCGAAGGGCGAAAGAAATACGGCTATGAGCTGGGTATTCGGCAAAAGTGTAGGTCAGGCAGTTGTGGCCAATGTTCGTACGGGCATGGTTTATGGTCAAGAGAGCCTGTATGAAAGGATTTTGGCCGGAGACTACCTTGGTTCAGCCTATCTGGCTTGTAAAAAAGCGGCGGAACTGGAGATGCACAATGGATATCCAAGCGGGGAAATAGTGGCGGGTGTCACCTTTATAGGCAATCCTTTCATATATATCGATCCAAAAAAATAATGAACTATTCAAATCATTAAACATTAAACGACGATGAAAGTATCTGCAAATCTGTTCTTGCTGTTTCTTTTGACATGCACTTTGGAATTGCCGGCTCAATCTGAATCGAAAAAGACAAGCGATAAAAAGGAGAGTGCCGTTTTCTGGCCAGCCATTCAGCATCCTGAAACCCGCCCATGGACCTGGTGGTGGTGGCATGGATCGGCAGCGAATAAGAGTGATATCACCCGGCAGCTCGAAGTGTTTCATAAAGCCGGATTTGGTGGGGTCAATATGGTTTTTCCCCTGAGTGTGGAAGATCCCAACGCGCCGAAAATCAATTTCCTGTCGAAAGAGTATACCGAGCTTGTTATCTACACCGTTAAGGAAGCCCGGAGGCTCGGCATGGATGCGGATATGGCGCCCGTCTCGGGATGGGCTTTCGGCGGGCCGTCGATTTCGAAAGAGAAGGCCTGTTCGAAGGTGAAACTAAAGAAATTAGGTGCTGATATTAATTCCGGCCGGAAAAGTATGTTTTTATCTGCACCAGAGGATGATTTTAACTTTGATAACCTGGAGTCGGTACTTGCTTTTTCAGACAACGGACAACGGATTATCCTGACTGATAAAACAAAAAGGGATGGAACCATCGACTGGCAAATTCCGACTGGCAACTGGACATTTTATGCTACCTACAGGCAACCCGGCAGTTCAAAGGTTCGTTTTCCTTCACCTGACCAGCAGGGATTTGTAGTTGATCACCTGAAGAAAGATGCCGTTCTGGAATACCTGTCCCAATTCGACAAGGCATTCCATGGGATCCCGAAGGAGGACCTTCCCCGTGCCTATAACGTGGATTCCTGGGAGATCGGCCTCGACTGGACAAAGGGATTTTTCGATGAATTCCTGAAACGCCGGGGATACGACCTGCAGCTTTATATTCCGGAAATGTTCCAGTATGGTGATAGCACCCTGGTTAAGCGGGTGATATGCGATTACCGCGAGACGCTGTCAGACCTGCTGATCGACAACTTCAATAAGCCTTTCGACAACTGGACGGCCAGTCATGGAGGACAATCGATTGCCGAGATCCTGTCGGAACCTTCCAATATCCTGGATGCCAATGCCCAGGTGGATATCCCGCAGATGGACCTCGGCAGTCCTCCGACAAGGTATATTGTGAACGGACGTTTTATCTTCCCCGACTACGATGAAAAATGTGCGGCTTCCGTGGCACACTTTTATGGAAAGCCGTATATCTCATCAGAAACATTCACCTGTATGGGGCCGGTACTGAATACCCCTCTTGAGCTTTGTAAAGAAAAGCTGGATTACGACTTTTTTGCCGGTGTCAATCAGACCTGTTTTCACGGCATTGCCTATTCTCCTGCATCCGCCCACTGGCCCGGATGGCTTTTCTACGCCGGAACCCACCTCGGCGAGTTCAACCCTCAATGGGCCCAGATCGGACAGCTCAATAACTACATCACACGCTGCCAGTCGTTCTTGCAAAAGGGAAGGCACGACTGTGACCTGCTGTTCTATCTGCCGTATTACGATATATTCTCACGGATTGATTCCGATCCGGGGAAAGCACCACGGTGGTGGGGATACCTTGCACCGGAGAACTATCCCACAGCCGGGACATTGACAAAAATCGGCTGCGATTTTGATCTATTCTCGGATAAAATGTTGGCTGAATCAATCCGTACCGATCAGGGAAAACTGGTTACTCCCGGCAACCAATACAGGGCAGTTGTCATTGCTGATTGCCAACGCATACCGTTAGCAACCCTGCAGAAGGTGCTCAAACTGGCGGAACAGGGGGCGACGGTGCTGATGATCGGTGCGCTGCCTTCCGATGTTCCCGGTTTAAACCGATTGGTGGAACGGCAGGAGGAATTCAACCGGCTGATCAAGGACCTCAGGGCAAAAACCAGAGCTATCGGAGATGAAATCAGCATGGCCTCATTAGGATCAGGCCGGGTTGTTTTCGGAAAGGATGCGAATAAGGTGATTGCCTATGCGGGTATCAGCCGTGAAACCCTGACCGATGATGGCCTTGAGTTTACCCGGCGCCGGGATGATGACGGATGGATATATTTTATTGCCAATCCTGCCTCCAACAAGGCTGCTGAACAATGGATCCCCCTGGGTGTGAACGGCAGGTCGGCGGCCCTGTTTGATCCCATGACAGGCGAGTCCGGCCGGGCTGCTTTCCGAAGTGCTGACGGAAAGGCATCTGTTTATCTTCAGTTGAAACCACGGGAATCAATTATTGTAAAAGTATTTGATAATCTGATTGATGGATCTGATTGGAATTATAAAACTCCTGCCGCTGATCCGGTTACCATATCCGGTAACTGGAAGGTTACCTTCCTTAGTGGAGGCGAGATCCTGCCGCATCCGGAGGTGATCAGCCGTCTGTCGTCATGGACCGAATGGCAATCGGACCAGCGTCCTGCCCTTAAAGGATTTGCGGGTGTGGCGCGCTATTCGATAACATTTGCAGGGCCATCCGTCAAAGCGGATGATTATTATATCTCACTCGGCGAAGTGTGCCACACCGCCCGGGTGACCCTCAACGGCAAGCTGCTAGGCGACGTCTTTTCTCGCCCAATGGAGGTGCGCTGCGGTAATGCATTAAAGCCTGGTAGCAATACCCTGGAGATCGAGGTAGCCAATACACCGATCAACCGGATAGCAGATCTGGATATCAGGGGAATTGACTGGTATTACAAAACCCCCGGCATGGACCTGTCGAGCTGCGAGTGGGATAATACAAAAAAAGACTCAACCTGGATACCTCAGCCATCCGGCCTTCTCGGGCCGGTTGAACTGATTCCTGTCAGGTTTCAGAGAATGAATAAATAAAGAATTACGGATTTTAAAAACTAACCAAATGATAACTCTTGCCAAAAAAATCATCATTTTATTAATTATTGCACCATTTATTTTCGTTTCCTGCGATAGTAATAAAACAATTTCGATTCAGCGTGGAAAGATCAAAGTTGATTTATATGCCGGAATGCCGGTATTTAGAAATATTATTTATTCAGGTGATACACTCAGTCCGACCATAGGCAAAGGCCTTACAATCAATAATGTATTGAAGGAATGGGCCGATTGGGGAATTAAATCATCGATAAAAGGCGATACCGTGCTTTATCATATGGAACTTAACCAGCCTTCAATGACCGCTGAGTTCATTTACTGGATCGATTCAGCCTCCGTACGAATGAAGATCCGGAATGTAAACGATAAATCAGGAACCCTCAA
>CAIXKO010000771.1 GCA_903919925.1 uncultured Bacteroidota bacterium
GGTGCATCTTTTTTTTTGAAAGCCTTGCATGAGTGGAAAAATGAACTATCTTTGCACCGCTTTCGGGTGCTTAGCTCAGCTGGTTCAGAGCATCTGCCTTACAAGCAGAGGGTCACTGGTTCGAATCCAGTAGCGCCCACGAAAAAAGCGGTTATTTCTTAAAAGAGGTAACCGCTTTTGTTTTGGATAGGCATTCCGATACACAGCCGGATTGTTATGTTTTTTCCGTGGTTGCTGATGTATCCTGCGGTTCCGGGGTTGCATTCACTAAAGATACCGGATTAATTACAGGCAAGATAGCTCCGTTGAAAAAGGTTCCCTGAGTTCTTTCAACCACAATTCCTCTGGCTGTTGAGTAAGCAATTCCGAGGACCGTTGCTGCCAGCCTACTATCAATAGTCGAGGTATCTCCTTGAATTTGAACCAATTCCTTTAGATTGTCCACAGTAAAGGCGAATTCAATGAGATATCTGGCAGTAAGACCAACTTCAGAATCATCGTTATGGAGACCTCTGAGGATTATTTCCATTTTTACAACAAAAAGGTTTTTCTCAAGGTTCAGACCGGTATTTTGGCCAATCTTCACATTTGTTCTTGCAGGAAGTACAGGGTTCTTCAAAAATTCTTCACTGCTTTCATAATTGGCTCCCAGCAATCGGAGACCGATAAGATGAATTTTATCAGGATCTACCTGTGATACAGTATTCGTCATGATGCCAATTGTAAAGATTCATTTTCTATAGCATCTTTTTTTGATGGTTGACCTTCCATTTCGAAGATCAACTGATTTATCGCTGCGTTGACAGAAAGGTATGACTTATCAGATACTCCGATTTCTTGTGACATGGGGGTATTCTTATAAATGTCTTTTCCGGATTCATTGGAATAGGCAAAGACCTTAAGGTAGACATAGTTGGTGGTACTTGATAATGCATCCGTAGTGGGCACATTAATGATGTCAGCACCAAGCACAGCTTCCATTTTTGCAATACTTTTAATGGTAAAGTTGTGAATGCCTGTGAGCCACTTGCTGACTTCCGATTCATTTTTATTTAATGCGCCTGCAAGGTCCTTCTGCGTCCAACCCTTTTCATCGAGTAACAGCTGAATCCGATCAGCTATATCGCCGATTTTTGAAATAAATAAAACGCTATCAGGTGCTATCGTATCGAAAGCATCCTTTAACAAATCTTTCTCATTCATATTTCTAATTCAAAATTGGGACTTATGATTAGTTCCTTCTGGTCTTCACTCAGGCAAATATCTTTTGACTGAAATGCCCGGTCAATTGCCCTTACTATTTTGTTGGCGCTATCGAAATGAGGCTTGATTACCTTGCATTCTTGAGCAGTTCTGGATTTCTTGGTTTTAACCCCTCCATTAAAAAGGAAGACCACATGGTCGGAAATTCTGTAACAATACACTCTAAGGTTCTCATTATAATCAACATCAAGCCATTGATGAGGTGGTGGTAGGGCATTAGCAGCTCCTTCAGGACGAAAAAATCCTTCTTTCGCTCCCTTTTGGATTCCAAGTCTCACCTTGATCCAAGACATCAAGTCATTGTACTCATCTTTAATTTCGATCAGATCTTTGTGTTTCATAACAAAACGCCCAAATTCAGTCAGATCCTTGTCACTAAAACGTACTGAATAATACCGGACTTTTGGAGACTCAAAAACCAATTTTATTTCTGCAAAGGTATTCACTTTAAAGTTAAGATCAAAAAAATATTGCAATATATGTTAACTTATAAATTAAGTGTATATGGATCGATTTTAATCTCCCTCCACAATCGTAATCTCCTCCTCAGTCAAACCGTAGAGTTCATAAACGAGACGGTCGATTTCGGATTCAATTTTACTCTTTGATTCTGCCGATTCAGATGGAGCAAGAGCTAAAAGTGATCCAACCAGATCATTTAATTGCTTCTTCTGCAAATCATCCAATAAGTAAATGGGTAACTGACTAACATACATGGGCTTATATTCGAAATAACCACCCTGTTTTGTTGAGGCAATTTGCTTGAGAACATAATCAATGAGCCGGGAGTTTAAAAGTGCCAGCAAGTATTTTTCAGAGGTGATAATTATGCTCGTCTTGTCGTTGCTGTAGATTCCATTTTCATCCAAAGAATAGGATCCTGCCTTTACAATCGATGGTACAATGATTTTAGGCTTCTCAAACTCCCCATAATAATCGCACGCCCTGAGCTCCCACCAATACTGCCCCTTATCCTGCCGGAGTTTGGCCGGTGTTTTGAATTGGATCAGGTGATCTGCGATCGCTGAATAGGCTGATCTTAGTTTTGCAAAAGCCTCATCTTCAGATAAATTGCCATATTGCTTTTTAGTCCAGCCATTCGCAAAGAAAATAAGATACTTATCGCTCACCGGTTGCCTGTACCTTTTAATATCCCTCCCGGCCAGAAATGGTTTGATCACTTCCGCACTTTTCGGGTCCTCCGCAATTAACCGGTCCCGGGTGGCCGAATCAATCACAAAAGCCTCATTTAAACCGGTTAAGACCCCACGGTATATCTTCCCACCAACATATTCCGACAGCGGAACCCCTTGCTTCCTGATTTTATCAAGTAATTTTTGGGTTCGGTTGTCGTTCATTACCCATCCCTCAGAACCGGAGGAGTTGACCGACATGCGGAACTGGTTTTCCAACAAGTAATCTGAAAGAGTAGTGGTGAAGTCAAGGGTTTTAACCAGACATCCGGTAAAATCCGGTTCAGAAGGTTCCTTGCGCAGTGCCAGGATACTCGGATACGTTGTGGCTTCCTCAAAAACCGGCAGATCACCAAAATCTACCAATTGCATGATATGCCTTTGATTCAGGTAATTGCGCAGAGTGACTCCGTACCCTGCACGCATCCACTTATTGGCAACGATGAAGGTGAACTCACCCTTTTCCCGCAATATCTGGTTACCCCGCTCAATGAAATAAACATACAGGTCGGCCATGCCGGCAAAAGTTTCATAATTATCCTTCAGCCAGGGCTTTATCGGTAAAAGTTCTTCCTGCCGGATATAGGGCGGATTTCCGATTACTACATCGAATCCGACAAAATCCCCGTTCTCGTTGAGTACTTCCGGGAATTCTAACCGCCACTCAAACGAATTATCGAAAATAACATTGTTCTTAATTTCAAGCAGTTCCTTGTCGAGCTTTGCAAAATCCTCCTGTACCTTTTTCACTTGTTTGTTCCAGACCTCCAGTTCTTTTTTACTCTTATCCCACAGCGATCCCTGGTTGGTTAGCGTATCGAGTTCACCCCTGAGCTTGCGGCGACGTACCAATCGCATATCATTATCGGCCACTTCAGATTCAAAATCACTTTTAATCGTGCCTATGAGCCTTTCCATTTCCCGCTTCTCTTCCTTGGTGCGGGCATTCCGGTAGCTCATTACAGCCATACGGTAGCTTTCCACCGTCCATTTGCTGCCTTTTAAGGCAGTTTTTATATCGGCATCAAGTGGATACCTGCTGATGAGGGAATTGCCGCATTTAATATTGATATCGATGTTGGGCAAGGTTTCCAGCACCCCTTCTTTGCCATAATAAGCATTTTTCAGCAGCTCGATCCAAAGTCTGAGCCTGCAGATCTTCACCGAATTTGGGTTGATATCCACGCCAAACAGGCAGTTTTCTATGATTGTTCGTTTCTCATGAAAAAGGGCTTCCTGAACACGCTGGCTTTCTGGAATTCCCGGCCGGTATTCAAAAAACCGGTTTTCCTCGTCGGAGATTACGAGTTCATCGTTAATCACCTCGATGCTATATTCTTTCAAACGCCTGCCATTCCGGTCGGTAAGCACATGAAGGTCATGCTTAATCGCGATAATTTCATTGAGCGCCGATACCAGAAAATGACCGGATCCAACCGCCGGATCACAGATTTTCAAACTATTGACAATAGTGTTTGCTTCGGGAATATCATCTATTTTGTTATAAAGCTGGTTGAGATCATCACATTTCCAGCCCTTTGCATCATTAAATTTTTGAACCACCGACCGCCGGATCGACTCACGACACATATACATCGTAATGAATCCGGGGGTATAGAACGATCCGTCCTTGTAACCATTAATTTTTTCAAAGATCAACCCCAGTACCGATGCATTGATCAGGGCTTTACTCTCTTCCTGTATGTCTTCCGACCCTTCGCTGGAAAAATCATAAGCATCGAGGAAAGCAAACAGATAGTAAAGCGATTCCATTTTGCCGGAAACCTTTTTCCCGATGGCATCTTTTAAAACCGTTGAAGTTAGCACCGGCAGATAATGTTCGTTCTCCAGACTGTTGATACTGATTGTTTTACGTTCAATTAACGAAGGTTCAAAAAGAGAACTGTTTAGGTAAGGGACATTAGCAAACCGGCTGTTTACCAATGGACTACGATCCTCCTGCCTCACAGCAAGAACCTGGAAGAAGAGTTTATTTAAGGCATCATAATCATGCAGGGTGCCGGCATTGAGAAACCGGAACGATTGATCGTTACGGTGATAGCGAACCAATTGGCCTTCCAGTAGTTTTAGAAAAAGTATCCTGTTGATCCAGGTGATTACCAGCTCCAAGCCAACCTGGTACAGCCGCTCTTCTTCAGTAGTACCAAAGTTTCCGGGCTTATCAAGATTTGCCAGTTTATCCTCCGACTTGAGAATGGTGATGGCATTCTCAAGCAATGAACCGGGATTTCTTTTGCCGACTTCCTTTCGGCCAATCAGCTTCTTTCCTCCATCCTTAGTTTCTTCCAGTCCGATGATATGAAGCAGTTCGGTGTAAAATTTTCGGTCTAAGCTGTTGCTATCATTGGTAAAGGATAATTTCAACAGATTCTCGGCTGAGAAGAATTTGAACAGCGGGATCAGTTTTTTGTCATCCGAACGATCGGCGTTTCTAACTACCGTATCGAAATCCCGTATATCGAACCAGGTGTAGGTCAGTTTATCTTCAACGGCAGTTATAGCCGGTTTGGCAACAGAATTAAAAAAGAAATCGGTTTTATTACCTCCCAGTCTACCTTCTTCGAAATCAGAGAAAAGCTGGATCAGTATTTTGTCGGAACCAAAAAGTTTTTCAAAAAGGTGGGCATCAAATACAAACCACTCATGAATATTAGTGATTATCAGATGTTTGATTTCAACGTTATTCCCTTTGATCCGTTCTCTGAGATAATAGAGCAACAATTCCTGAAACGCCTTTGCATTCAGGTTTTCGCGGGAAATCATCTCGGTTTTGTTCGTCGGTTTTTTCACTTCCAGGATAACCCCAACGGGTGTTGTGGCTTCTTTTCCAGTGTGAATGACGAGATCGGTTCGACCTTTGGTATTGATAAACTGACTTCCAGAGTAATGTGTCTCTGTTAAAAATCTGATCACCAGGTTCTTGTGAAATTCCTCCGATTCCTGTAAATTGATCCGGTCGATAAGCGAGATCAGGCTGCGTTTAAATCCTTCAATTGACGGTCGAGCAGGTTTCAGGCGCAGATATGCCTTGTTGATGGAATTTCGCAGTGTGATTAAGGTTGGTGACATGCTGGGAAAACTATCCAATAAAATTAGGATTTTTACAGCCTCCTGCAAGAAAGTGTGTAAGCTTTTCTGATATTCGGCAGATCAAGATTTGATGGAAGCCAGGTTTACCCTGTGGCTGAAGCATTATTAAATCAATTGGCAGGCGATAAAATTGAGGCAACGAGTGCAGGTTTGGAGAAAGGTACTCTGAATCCGCTTGCCATCCAGGTAATGGACGAGATTGGACTGGACATCTCTGGTAATCAGACAAGGGAAGTATTTGACTTATTCAAAGCTGGCCGGATGTTCAACTATGTAATCACCGTTTGCGATGCAGCGAATTCCGAGCGATGCCCAATATTCCCTGGAGCTTTGCAGACACTTCACTGGTCATTTTCCGATCCATCTTCATTTACCGGCATATTGAATGAGAAACTGGAAAAAACCAGAAAAGTGAGGGATGAAATTAAAATGAATATTGAAGATTTTATATCAGGACATCCCTAGGATCAGACATCCAAGACTGCCGCAATCTAAAGCGCGAC
>CAIXKO010000772.1 GCA_903919925.1 uncultured Bacteroidota bacterium
AGAAACGATTAAAAGAAACATAGAGCCTAAACTATCCGATTTAATTGAACATTGCAATTTGCTGATCAACGAAATTAAATTGCAACTTAAACACGTCAACAAAACCGATCTCCTGATAATCATTGAGGATCTGGATAAAATCCCCATCGACCGGGCCGATGAGCTGTTCTTTAATTACGCCAACCAGCTTACCCAAATTAAGTGTAACGTGGTGTTTACCTTTCCGATATCCTCTTATTTCAATATCAGGTTCAACACCATTCGTCAATCCTTTGATGCCATATTTGAGCTGCCCATGATTATGGTGATGAACCGCGACCAAACAGATAATAGTGAGGGAATTAGTAAGTTAACCGAAATAGTTGGAAAGCGGATGGAAATTTCTCTTTTTGAAAACCCGAAGTTACTGGAAATGCTCATCCGAAAGAGCGGGGGTTGCATCCGCGATTTATTTCGCATGGTTGCTGAAGCTGCCGAGCACGCAATAGATTACGGAAATTCTATTATCTCGCAAATAGATTGCGAAATGGGTATTCAATCGCTGAAAAAAGAATACAATAACACCATTGCCGATAATGCCAGGAATGGAAAAGTAATTGAAGTGGCAACCTATTACAATGCTTTGGTTAAAGTGGCCAGGGATCCTGATAAACAAATTGATAACACGGAGGAGATTCTTGATTTGAGGCAGAATCTGTGCATCCTGGGCTATAACGGAACCGGCTGGTGCGATGTACATCCTATTGTAAAAGATATTTTAGTGGAAAAAGGAAAATGGGATGGAAAACAAGATTCCGCAGGTCACTGATAATTATTATGGCAACTTAAACAGGCTGCTCCGCTATTTTGCTAAAACAGGTGCCGGTTATGCTTTTGCATCGATTGAAAATCAGCGGCACATACAAGCTATTAATGTTCATTTAAAAGAGGTACTCTCCGGGAGTCAGCTCAATCTCGTTTTATTCAGTTTCGATCATAAAAGCGATCTCCCCTGGCTCACACAATTGCAATCGGTTATTCGACCAGGAGCCAATGCCATTGTAGTGAATAACTTAGGATTAATGGCCGAATTAAGTGACGGCATGCTTACCAGGCAGGGAAGTAATTTTTTGCTGGAGTTTAATTTTGCACGCGAGGAATTGCATAATCTCAATATACCCATTCTCTTTTGGGCCAGCTCTAATCTGTTGAGCATCATAGGTAATCATGCTGCTGACCTCTATACTCAACGAAGCATAAATACAGTTTATTTCGATAATATTCCCGACGAACCACAACAAGTAGCGGATCTGGCGACACGTTTTACTTCGGATTACCGGAATACTCCCGATTATGAGTCGCTGGAATTGAAGATAAAGCTGCTGAAAAAGCAGTTAACCGATGCTGAAGAAAACAATTACCCTTATGCCAGCATTGCAAATCAATTGGCCTTGCCGCTAGCCAAAACCTATTCGGAGATCGACCTGCACGCTCAAGCCAATGAATTGCTGGAAAAGTATGATGCCTGGTTTAATAAGAATGATCTGGATACCTTGAGGAGTCTTGCCGATATTGCTAAAAACGGAAACCAATACGAAACGGCAATGGGGTATTATAAAACAGCCATTTTAGGCGCTGAAATTGTGGGCATAAAATACGCTCTGCCATACTTGTATTATCACTTAGGTGATATATACCAGGAATTGGGGGAATTCGAACAGGCGTTGAAATTCTTTAATTCTATTATAAAAATCGCGAAAGAATTGATTGAAACCAACCCGATAACCGAGTTGAAAAACTTCCTTTCAATTTCATATCTAAAATCTGGTGTCATTCATAAAGTATTAGGCGATTACGATCAATCCTTGAGCTTTTTTTTACAGGCAAATAAGCTAATGCTTGAAATTCTCGAAGCCAATCCCGAAAGTGAGAATCAGAAAAACGGTTTGGCGGTTTCTTATTCTAAATTGGGCGAAATCTATCAGAAAAAGGGTAATTACGATCAAGCCTGGCAATATTTTAATTTAGAATGCGATTTGTTTAAAGAACTTTTAAATGCCAATCCCAAAAGTGAGAATCTGAAACGAGGACTTGCCCACTCATACGGTATGTTGGGTGATTATTATCAGACCATGAGAGATTATGAAAAGGCAAGAATATATTTTCAATGGAAAAGCGACCTTTTAAAGGAAGCTTTTAACACAAATCCCAAAAGTGCTGACTTGAAAACTGACCTTGCGATTTCTTATGAAAAAACTGGTGGAGTTAGTCTTCTGCTGAATAATGTTGATGAAGCAAAGGAGAATTTTGGTTTATCTCTCGAAATTTTCAGGGATTTGGCAGCGGATAATAACCAGAGTATTAATAATCAAAGTGATTATGCAGAAGTTGTAGCCATTTTAGCAATGTTTGATCTTCAAAAAGATCCGAATGATCCCAAAGCATCTGAACTTATTAATCAATCGATTTTAAAATGGCTCGAATTAATTGGATTGATAGGTAAGGATTTATATAAAAATAAAATCGACTCAATCAGGAAGTTCCAGTCGGGCCAATTAGATTTTAAATCGGCCATAATAGGATTAATCGGTGAATCGTAGGGGTTGAAAATCTTCAACCCAAGGATATGCATTGCGATTCTGGGGGTTGAAAATCTTCACCCCCCCCAAATGCATTGCGATTCTGGGGGTTGAAAATCTTCAACCCCTACAATATGCTTCATAACAATTTTTCACCCCATGCGTTAACCATCCAATTGTATATCTTTCTTTGCAAAAAAAACGAATGAAATATTTTAGAATCTACTCTCTTCTTTTCATTCTCTCCCTACTGCTGCCTTCGTGCCTGAGCACTTCACGGATTGAGCGAAAGTCCTATCTGAGAAGCGGTTATTATAAGAATACCGCTGCCAGGGTGGATAGTCTCAAGTTAGCCGCAGTTACGGTGAATGGCACTCTACAAGCAGGTTTTGCCAAGGTGAGCATAACTCCGGGACTTAATAACCCGGTTGATCATTATGGAGATGGAAAATTTGTACAGGTCCCGCTGGCCGGCTACGGGGCGCGGAAAGGAAAGCCTGCGACAGGCATTCACGACAGCGTTTTTGTTAAGGCGGTGGCGCTGAAAACCGATCAGCATACCCTGTTTTTTGTGAGTGCCGATCTGTTGATCATGCCCCCGAATATTATAGATTCGGTAACCCAAATACTTGGCAGACAGGGAATCAGCCGTGAGCAACTGCTTTTTTCAGCCACCCACAGCCATTCCAGCATAGGGGGATGGGCGAGCGGTTTTGTGGCAAAGGCATTCTCGGGTAAAGAAAATAAAAGCTTGCAGAAATGGCTGATCAACCAGATTACTAATGCTGTAAATGAGGCTCTTGCCGACTTAAAACCTGCCCGATTGGGGACCGGAAGCTTTAATGCCGCAGCGTACACGCGCAATCGTGTAATTGGTGAATCGGGTACTAAAAACGATGATTTCAGTTTTATTACCATTGAGCAACCAGGATATAGAAAAGCGATAATCGGCTCCTATTCTGCACATTCCACCACCATGGGGTCCGATAATATGGAAATCAGCGCCGATTACCCGGGGTATTGGGAGCGTAAAATGGAGCATACCTCGGTGGATCTGGCCCTGTTTTTTGCCGGTTCAGTTGGAAGCCAAAGTCCTGTTGGAAAGGGCAATGGATTCGAAAGGCCCCGCTATATTGGGGAATCCCTTGCCGATAGTCTGAATGCACATCTGCCTGCCGTGAAACTTGCTAACCAGGTAAATTTTTCCACGGTATCATTAAAAATGCAATTACCGCCCTATCATTTCCGGATTACCAATAAAAAAAGCCTGCCTACTTTTTTAAGCAAAAAACTCATGCCGTTGCCTCAAAATGTTTACCTCCAGGCTTTGCGGATTGGCAACCTGATCTGGATTACCGCTCCGGCCGATTTTAGCGGGGAATATGCCCTGCAGATCAAGAATTCATTGGCTCCATTGGGATACCAGGTAATGGTTACCAGCTTCAATGGCAGTTATGTGGGGTATATTGTTCCGGGAAGGTATTTTTATTACGATCAGTATGAATCGAAGCTGATGGGATGGTTTGGCGCCAATATGGGCGATTATACCATGGACCTGATCCGCAGGATTTCACGAATAGTAACTCAAACTAACAATATTTAGGCTGCATTACGGGCCAAATATTGCTTTGTGGCTGACGTGTATATCTTTGCTTTTTTGGATCAAAACCTTAAAGTGGTTAAAAAAGTAATTAAATACATGTTTTACGCTGTTTTCGGGCTTATTGCTATTGCTCTTTCTGTACCATTTTCGCCTGCGGTTTGGCGTAATCTGGTAACCTATCCTCAGCTGGAAAAGCAGGTAAATGAATTCCAAAAACTTCGGAAGGAGCCGCCCACGCTAACAAAATTGAATATCTATCGCGGAGTTTTACATGTGCATAGTTACTGGTCGCACGATAGCGAAGGAACCCTTTTTGATATTGTTCCCGCTGCGAAAAATGTCGGTGTGGATTTTGTGTTTTTAACCGATCATCCTCGTGGTGATATCGATACCCTGCCACGTGGTTATCAAGGGAACTATGATGGGGTATTAATTGAACCGGGCAGCGAAAAGCAGGGATTCGATACCTGGCCGCTTGATTCCGTGATTATCGACTGGAGCCGGAATAAGGATACTATTGCTAAAGATATTGTATCGCGCGGAGGGATAATCTTTTACGCCCATACCGAAGAGCCTCATAACTGGAGCAATCCCGATTACCAGGGCATGGAGATCTATAATTTCCACACCGATACCAAAGACGAATCGATGGTTCCGCAGATCATTAATTTTATGGTGAACGGAAATAAATACCGCCATTGGGCCCTCCGGCAAATGTTTGACGAGCAAACTAATATTCTGGCTCTGTGGGATTCATTAAATACCACCCGGAAAATTGTGGGGTTTTCAGCTGAGGATACTCATGAGAA
This sequence comes from uncultured Bacteroidota bacterium, assembly GCA_903919925.1. Taxonomy (GTDB): domain Bacteria; phylum Bacteroidota; class Bacteroidia; order Bacteroidales; family UBA12481; genus UBA12481. The sequence continues at coordinate 4,971 of CAIXKO010000772.1, forward strand.
TCAGAATATCAGGGCCCGATATTTAAAGGATGGCCGGGTGGAATGGGTGGGGCCCAATGCTAACGTTATGGATACCATGAATGTAAAATTCTGGAATCGTTGGCTATTGCATGCACCTGATGAAAATGGATGGATCTTTAAATGGATGGTGGATACCTATAAAGAAGGGTTTAATTATGTAACCAATTATGTTTTCGCCGATACTTTGTCTGTACCATCTTTGGCGGTGCATCTTAAAAAGGGCCACCTTTACGCTGCTTTTAAGAGCTTAGCCGATGCCAAAGGGTTCAACTATTATTCCGTTAATCAGCAAGATAGTATTTCAGGGATATTGGGGGATTCGGTTAAAATCGGGCAAGTGAAATCATTAAATGCAGTTTCTCCGTTTCCTGGTCAGTTCCGCCTGATCCATGATGGTAAGCTCGTAAATATCACATCATCCAATGATTATCAGTACTCCTGGTCGGAAGCAATATCGAAAGGTGCCTACCGTATTGAAATGCATATTAAATTGAAGGGGAAATATGTTCCCTGGATTTATTCTAATCCGATATATATTTATTAGTATTTACTTTTAATCCAAAGGAAATGAAAAGTAGAATTATTTTAATAGGATTATTTATATCGATATTTATTAATAGTGTTGAAGCACAGGTATTTAAAGCTGGTGCCGCTTTTAGGGTGATTACTCCCGAAAATCTGATTCCTATTTCCGGCGGGATGGGTACTCCTGTTATTCCGACAGCGAAAAAGGGCGATCTTTTTGTTCGAGCATTTGTTTTGGAAAAGGGCACCACCCGCGTTGCCATTGTGAGTATCGATAATCTGGGGTGGCCGGCATATCTCGGAAACCGGTCGCGCAAGTTGATTGCTGGTATTGCTCCTGAAAATATATTGATTGGTGCCACTCATGCACATAGTGCACCCGATGCCTATGGTTTTCCGGATGAAAATGGAAAAACGGGAGCCGATCTTAAATATCTGGATTGGTGCGTTACTCAAATTGCCGATGCTGTAAATGAGGCGGTTGCAAAATTGGAGCCAGCTAATTTAAAAACCGCGGTGGGAGAGGCAAAAGGTAAAATCGCATACAATTATTATGCAGATAAACTGTATGATCCGCGGTGCGGCATTATTCAGGCTATTGCCACCACCGGAGCCAACAAAGGAAAACCGATTGTAACACTGGTAAATTATGCCATCCATCCTGAAATTCTGGGAACCGATAGGAAACTATTAAGTCCCGATTTGTGCGGTCCGCTTTATGACCGGATCCAAACTAAAACAGGAGGAATGGCCATATTTATGAACAGTGCCCAGGGCGGGATGGTCACCGCCGATACCCGGCGCGAAAACGGTAAGGAAGCAAACGATTGGGAAGAATGCATCCGGATTGGTAACCTGCTGGCCGATGAAGCATTACGAATTATTGAAACCGTACCGGTTCAGGAAAATCCCGATCTGTTTTGTGCTTCCAGGGCGATCAGGTTACCGATTGATTCGGAAATCATGCGTTACGTTTTTCAGCATTCACCCCTCGCGGAGCATGGTAATACGGATTATACATCGGTAACAACTCAGCTTAATTTATTGAATATTGGTAAGGCCCAGGTGATTACCATTCCCGGAGAAGCCTTGCCTAATATCGGGTTTTATATAAAAAGAAATATGAAAAGTGATCAGGCCTTTCTTTTTGGCCTCACAAATGATGCATTCGGTTACATGCTCACCAAGGAGGATTTTGACAGTTTTGATCGTTATAAATACATCAGCCGCACCTCGTTGGGGGAAATGACCGGTACGATTTACGAGGAAGAGGCATTAAAACTGATCAGGGAAAGTGCAGGACCTGCAAAATAGCCGAAACAAAAGGCTGAAATATCGGTTTTAT
>CAIXKO010000773.1 GCA_903919925.1 uncultured Bacteroidota bacterium
AACGGGGAAGCCCTGCCTGCAAAACAATATCAGGATGCGTTGAACAATTTCCATACCTATTTGGATATCAGCGTGAAAGCAAAATCTCAGATTACTGCCGAAGCCGATACACTGCAGATTGCCAGAAACCCAAAATGGCCCCGGCTCGAAGAGGTGATCCTGGTGTGGAAGACCCACAATGATATCGGTTATACACATCCGGTTCCTGAAGTATTGAATTATTACCGAAATGGTATGATGGACGGGGCTTTGAAACTGATTGAAGACACATTGAACACCCCCAAAAGTGAACGGTTTGTTTGGGTGCTTCCTGCCTGGGTGATGGAGGTGATCCTCGATAACAAGCAGACTCCTGAGCGGCGGGTGCGGATTGAAAAGGCCATCCGTGACGGGCGGATCGTATGGCACGCATTGCCTTTTACCTTTGAATCCGAAGCTGCGGATCTGGAGGAGCTGGTAAGGGGACTCGGAAGCGGAACCCGGCTGGCCAAAAGATTCGGCCAGCCCCTGCCGGCTGATGCCAAACTCACCGACATGCCCTCACAGGCCTGGGTGCTGCCTTCATTGCTGGTGAATGCCGGAATCCGGTTCGTTCATATAGGAGTTAATCCGTGGAGCCCCAATCCTGATGTCCCGAAACTTTTCTGGTGGGAAGGACCTGACGGGTCGAGACTCCTCACAGGATATTCCTTTCATAGTTACAGCTGGGAACCGCTTCCTCCGGAGGACTGGTCACACAAAACCTGGCTCTGTTTCCAGGTCACCGGGGATAATTCAGGTCCGCCATCGCCAGAAGCCGTGCGGAGTGTGCTCGACAAGCTGCACCGCGAATTGCCTGGTGTCAGGATCCGGTTTGGCAGGCCGAGCGATTTCGCCGATGCCATCATAAAAGAAAATGATCCCGCTATACCGGTTATCCGCGGCGATATGCCTGATAGCTGGACTCACGGACAGATGACGATGCCGGTTCCTACCCAGGTGCACCGGGAAGCAGCACCTGCCCTTGCCAGCCTGGGAATACTCAGTACGGAAATGCAAGCATGGAACCTGCCTGTTGCGGATGTAGCGCCAACCCTGGTAAAAGCTTATGAACAGGGCTGCTTGTTTTCGGAGCACACCTGGGGGATTGCCGGGCCCATGTTTGGCACCCCTGATCATGCAACCTGGAAAAAGGAGCTTGCAGCCGGCAAATACGACAGTTTGCTTGGCACCTTTGAATGGCATGCCGATTATGCCCGCCAGGCCATGAAGATATCCAGCGAAGGTATTTCGGAACGCATGAATGGTCTCGCAAAATCAATAAGTACCGATGGCCCCCGAGTGGTTGTATTCAATCCCCTGCCCTGGGAGCGAAGCGGGATGGTGACCATTGAAAACCTGTCCGGAGCCCCGGTTACTTCGGCAATGAAAGACCTGGAAACGGGGAATACACTGCCTGTTAAACAATCTGGCCAATCCTTTTCATTCCGGGCCACCGATATTCCTGCCGGCGGTTACCGCACCTATGTTCCGGTTGCCGGCACTCCGGCCTTAACGGCTTCAATGGAAGGTGAAAGTATTGAAACCCGGTATTTCCGGGTAAAATTCGATACCAAACGGGGAGGGATTTCCTCTCTTGTCAATCTCGCTGATGGCCGGGAACTGGCTGCCACGGGTACTTATGCCCTGGGGCAGTTTATGCATGAACGTTTTTCCAAGAAAGATGTTGAAGGTTTTATGAAAGCCTACTGCCAGGTCTATTACGATTGGTATGGTTTCCCATATTATGATTTTAACAAGCCTCGGCTCGATTCCGCGATTACCTATGCCCGCATTTCACCGGAGGGATGGTCGCTTCGGATTACGCGGGAGGCGCTGGGCGACCGTGCCAGCCTGCAAACAACAAAAACGAAAGGTTTGGCAGCGAGTTACAGCCTCGATTTTTTCTTTCCGAATGATCAGCCTTATGTGGAGATTACCTGGCGGGTGAACGGCAAAACCCCCGAGTTGATTCCGGAAGGTGGATGGCTGTGCTTTCCGCTGGCTATCGACAACCCTGCTTTCCGCGTGAGTCATGTGAGTGCCCCTTTTAGTCCAGAAAATGAGCTGGTTGCAGGGTCAAACCACCACCTGTTCTCCACCGATTATGGTATCTCCACAAGGAAAGGTTCAGCCGGTAACGGAGTGGGTATCGCTTCATCAGACCTGCCGCTCTGGAGCCTGGGGGAACCGGGACTGTGGAAATACACCAGAGATTATGTGCCCCGAAAGGCCGAGCTGTTCGCCAATCTTTACAACAACCAGTGGAACACGAATTACCCGCTATGGATTGGCGGATCATGGAGTGCCTCAGTCAGACTCTGGCCAATTGCCGCCGGATCATCGGAAGAGGAAGCCCTTTTCACCCCGGGCTGGGAACTTCGGCAGGATCTGCTTGCCGGATTTGCCAATGGGGCCGCCGGAAACTTGCCCCCTTCACAAACGGGCCTGACTCTATCGCGTAAGGGTATCAGAGTAACTGCTTTCTGCCCGAATCCGGATGCAGACATGGGGGTTCCTGGTCTTCTGGTCAGGGTATGGGAACAGGCCGGAATATCCGGTGAGGTAAATCTTACACTTCCATCAGGATTAAAAGCCTCTACTGCCCAGCCGGTTAACTTGCGCGGTGAAAAAGCCGGAACCCCTATCGTTATCCGGCAAGGTACTCTGAAATTCAACCTGAAAGCGTATGCCCCGGCCAGTTTTGTGCTAAACTAAAAGAGGAGCTCTCATTCAAATCATTTCTGTTTACTATCGCCTTCAATATCATCAGGAAACACTTCCGAACTAAAGCTCAATTGTCTGAATATTTCAAATCCGGACAAATTGGTGAACGGATATGCAAACTTCTCAAACGATCACTTATAGCTCACATTTTCAATATATTACTAATTTAGTTGAAAAATTACCACTTCGACGCAGGGAAATGTTTATAAAAAGCAGATTTGAAGGATTAAGTATCAGGGAAATTGCAGAAGAGCTTAAGATCAGCCATAAAACTGTCGAAAATCAATTGACAGAAGCATTAAAATTCATCAGGACAAATCTTAACAAGGAGTATATACCTGCTGTTCTATTTTTTTATGCTGTTTGTTTCCTGATCCTATCAGAGCTTTTTCGGATTTTCGATTGCAGAATTGTTCTTTTCAAAAAAAATGGACTGAGCACCGCTATATCCGGGCACTTGGCCCGGTGTTAGGCTAATGCTGTATTTCGCTGTGGATGCCTGTCGAAAACCGGCCTAATGAAAATACCAGGTCAATTATAAACTTGTGCTCTTCATTGAGCTCTAAGCTTTCGGAATGTGCCTAGTAATTTTTGATGACCTGTCAGGGTATGTTTTCGATTGACTTGTTCATTTTACTCATTGTTTGGGGATTAAGGAAGAATCATGGATAGTAAATGTTCCATGGTATGCCATCGGAGAATTGAATTTAAAAATCAGGATCTAATCTTTAAACTTTTTCTTCCAGCGCAGGGCTACATTTACCAGGCCAATTAATACCGGAACTTCAACCAAGGGTCCAATTACTGCGGCAAAAGCCTCACCTGAATTAATCCCGAATACTGAGATAGCCACTGCGATGGCTAGCTCAAAGTTATTGCTTGCTGCGGTAAAAGAAATGGTTGCAGTTTTGGCATATCCAATACCGGTTCGCTTAGCCATGAAAAAGGAGACCATAAACATGATCAGGAAGTAGATGATCAGCGGGATGGCTATACGAACTACATCCAAAGGAAGTTTAACTATATAGTCACCTTTCAGGGAGAACATGACCAAAATTGTGAAAAGAAGGGCAATCAAGGTAAGTGGGCTGATTTTAGGAATAAATTTCTCCTGGTACCAGGTTTTATCTTTAATCCTGATTAAGGTAAACCGGGTGATCATGCCCGCGATAAAGGGGATGCCCAAGTAAATAAATACGCTTTTGGCAATCTGGCCCATCGTAATATGAACCTCAGTGGTTTCCCGTCCGAACCAGCCTGGAACAATGGTGATAAATACATACGCATAAACAGAGAAAAAGAGGACCTGGAAAATGCTGTTAAAAGCTACCAGGCCAGCTGCATATTCGGTATCTCCTTTGGCCAGATCGTTCCACACGATTACCATAGCGATACATCTGGCCAAGCCAATCAGGATAAGACCGGTCATATAATGCGGCATATCCGGCAAAAGAAGGATGGCCAGAAAGAACATAAGGATTGGTCCGATGATCCAGTTCTGGACCAATGAAAGCAAGAGCACTTTCCAATTGCGGAATACCTGCCCCAATTCTTCATACTTTACCTTAGCCAATGGGGGATACATCATGATGATCAAACCGATGGCAATCGGAATATTGGTTGTTCCGGAACTCATAGAATTCCAGAAATCCGCTACTGAAGGGGAAAAGTAGCCCCAAAGGACACCGATGAGCATAGCAAGGAATATCCAGAGGGTGAGGTAGCGATCGAGGAAGGATAGGTTTTTCATAATGTGCTAATTTGCTAATAGGATAATGTGCCAATGTGCTAATGTGCTAATGTGCCAATAGGATAATGTGCTAATGTGCTAATGTGCTAATGTGCTAATGTGCCAATTATAGGAGGGTGTGGGTGTGGGTGTGGGTGGGGTGTGTGAGTGTGTGTGAGTGTGAGTGTGGGGGAGTGGGGGAGTGTGGGGGGTGGGGGAAGGTGTTTAGTGGGGGAAGGTGGAGAACTGTTGGGAGATCTGGTCACGGATTTTACGGTAAACAGGGAGTACTTGCTGTTCGGTTCCAATGGCATCGGCAGGATCTTCAAAACTGATATGAAGGCGGTGGCTGACTTTACCGATGAAAACCGGGCATACTTCTTTTGCTCCATCACATACGGTAACCACATAATCGAATTCATCGGCAATGAATTGGTCCACGAGTTTAGGGTGTTCGCCAGTAATGTCGATACCTTTTTCGGCCATCACCTTGATGGCGTATTGATTAACCATATCGGCGGGCTTCGTTCCGGCTGAGAGAACCTCCCAGTCAGGATGGAACGACTTTAGGAAACCCTGAGCCATCTGGCTGCGGCAAGAGTTTCCGGTACAAAGGATTAATACTTTCATTTAGGTATAGTTTTAAAATAATGACGAGTAAGGTGAAGCGAAAGACCCGTAGAGACGCATAATCGCGTGTCCTTTATTGGCGTGAAGCGTGAAGCGAAAAATCGGTTACTTTTTGTCCCGGAATTTCAATTGACACATGCATGAACCTGACAAGCGAGCCTGATTATCAAGGATAAGCGGCAAGCCATCACGTTCCCATTCAATCATTCCTCCAGCCAGGCCGGCAACCTGTTTGTATCCGTGTTTGATGAGCAGTTCCATTGCTTCACGTCCCTGAATACCGGAGGTATCGGAAACAATGATTTCACGATCTTCCGGGAGACGGTCCAGAAACTGATTCAATTCCTGCCAAGGGCAATAAAGGACCTCCGGTACGTCAAATGCCTTGTAAGAGCAAAGAACATCGGGACGGATATCCAGAATGACCGAACCATGGAGGCACTTTTGGTAGGCCTCTTTGGGGAGGTATTGAGTGTGATTGCTGACAGTGAAGCTCATTGTCTGTTATAGTAAATCACAAATGACAAAAGACAAAAGACAAAACTCAAAATACAGGCTACAGAATGAGGGTGGTGAAGATGTAATAGATCCCGGCTCCGATAAAGAGGACCGAAACTATGCGGCGGAACCAGAGTTCAAATACTTTGATTTTGTTGTAGATATTGCCAACACTACCAACAGTATAAGCAATCATCCAGGCAAAGAGTATGACGGGCAGACCCGTTGCAATGGCAAAAACCAAAGGCAGGTATAAACCCTGGGCAGAGGCAACGGTCATCGGGATCAGCATAACAAAGTAGAGGACTGCGCTATAGGGGCAAAAGGCGAGGGCAAATACTGTACCAAGCAAAAATACACCCCAGTAACCTTTCCCAGCCTGGTTTTCCATCCTGGATAACAGTTTGCCGATTCCCGGAATATTCAGTTTAATGACACCCAACATGAACAAGCCGATAATCAGCATAACAGGTCCGACAATTTTTTCTCCGTACCGTTGAAAGAAACCTGACAATCCTACTTCTCCGAGGCCAAAAAAGAACAGGAGACCTATCAATGTATAAGTGAAGGCACGCCCGGCTGTGTAAATTACACCCTTTAACAGTACGGTTCTTTTATCAGTAATGTTTTTACCGATAAAGGCAATCGCGCTGATATTCATAGCAAGCGGACAAGGACTGATTGCAGTCATCAGGCCCAGCAAGAAGGCAGTTAAAACCGGCCATTGCGAATTCTCGAGTAACCCCTGTAACCAGCTCATACCTTACTTTTGGTACTTTTGGATATTTTCTTTGACAACAGCCTTGAGTTTGTCTGGGGCACTCATGGCATACATGAATCCCTTGTCGATAATATCGACCTTTTCCTTACCATTAACGATTAACAGGGATTGTCCTTCAACCTTTAGCCTTTTAACTAAAGCCTTGTTTTCCTTGTCTTCGATATTTACCGATTTAAAGAATACATCTCCACTTTTTACTGCTTCAGGAAAGGATTCATTAACAGCCTGTTCGGTGACTTTTTCAACCGTTTGGCAAGTTACGCATCTGCGGGTAAGGTGAAAATAATACACCTCGGTAGGAGTTGTTTTCTTCACCTGTTTGGCAGGTTCATTTGACTGTGCTACTGCTGAACCGGTAAATAGTGTTCCGATCATCAGTAATAATGCAAGTACTAGAAAGCCAAGCTTTTTCATAATCATCAAATTATTTGGTTAGCAATTGTTTGATTTCTTTGGCACCTGGAACATAGCCTTTTAGTAGAACCTTTCCGTCAACAACCAAGGCTGGGGTAGTCATGACTCCATAGGCCATGATTTCCATAATATCTTCAACTTTTGTAATGGTTGCATCGATTTTCTGCTCCTCTACAACCTGACGGGTAACTTTTTCAAGGTTATCGCATTTTGAACAGCCGGTTCCTAAGATTATGATTTCCATATATTTGTTATTTAATATTCTCCAACTCAATTTCCGGATCAGGCAGGCATTGATTTTTAGTGAACTCTTCTGAATCCAACAATTGTCCAAAGAGCTTCCGGGCGTGTTTCCAGTTTTCCACATTGATGCAATAACGGATTTTAGGGTACTCGATGGTTCCCTGAATCAGCCCTGCAGATTTCAGTTCCTTTAGATGCTGAGAGAGGGTTGACCTGGCAATGGGCAGATCCTCAGCAATATCACCACTAAAACAACACGATTGGGTCGAAAGAAGTTCCATGATGTATACCCTTACCGGATGTCCGAGTGCTTTGGCATAGCGGGCCAGCATTTCATGATCGTTTGTTAATAATTTCGCACTCATTATTTTAGTCTCTTATTTCGCAAAAGTACGAAACATAATAATAAATAGATATATCGCCATGAATAAAAAACCCAATTGTAACTGCGACTTACAGTAAAAGATATTCACTTCAGAATTCATTTCAGAAGATTGCATTGAACAGAAATCCCACGATCATGATACCGGAGCCAACAATACCAACAAAGGTTGCTATGAGCGGAAGTTTTAATACTTTCCGGAGAATGATCATTTCAGGTAATGAGAGTCCGATGACAGCCATCATAAAGGCCAAAGCCGTCCCAAGAGCTGCTCCTTTTTCAATCAGTACGGATACAATCGGAATAATTCCTGCAGCATTGGAATAGAGTGGTATCCCTATCAAAACCGATAAAGGAACGCTGTACCAGGCTGATTTACCCATAAGGGAGGCCATAAACTCTTCCGGTACAAAACCATGGGCGCCGGCACCAACTGCAATTCCGATGGCGACATACACCCACACTTTTCCAACGATTTCTTTTACGGCAATGAAGCCAAAGGTTATCCGGTTAGTAAAACTCAGTTTTTCTTCTGATTGTGAAATTGCACCCATTTTTGCTTTATACACCCAGTCTTCCACCCATCTTTCCAACTTCAATTTACCAATAACCCATCCGGCTGTAATGGCGATGACCAATCCAGTGAGTACATAAATCATGGCAACTTTCCAGCCAAACATCCCCAAAAGGAGAATTACTGCCACTTCGTTGATCATTGGTGAAGCAATTAGAAATGAAAAGGTGATTCCCAAAGGAATACCTGCTTCAACAAAACCTAGAAACAGCGGGATTGCAGAGCAAGAACAGAATGGCGTGACGATACCCAACAGAGATGCCAGGACATTGCCGGTAAAAGTCTTTTTACCTGCCAATGCTTGACGGGTTCGTTCCGGCGAAAAGAAAGTCCGGAGAATCCCTACAAAGAAAACAATGAGTGCCAGCAGCAGGATTACTTTCGGAAATTCGAAGATGAAGAACCGTATGGCCTCGGTCAAATGTTTACCTTTTTCAAGGCCCAAAACGGTGTCTGTTAAAAAGTTGGTGAATGGCTGAAGATAGCGGTACAAAAGGATCCATATAAGAAGCAGGCCTCCCGTTAGCCATAACTTCCGTTTACCAGCCAGCTCGATTTTTTGATCAGTCATACCGTTAAAGTTTTGGTCATTCGATAATGTAATAAACTGGTAAAGAAAACTTTAACAACCGCTTTGAATGACTATTGTTCGATTCGTTATGTTTCCTATTTCGCAAAAATACGAAATAAATATTAAAAGCAAATGAAAGCGGAAATTCTTAATTTCGCCAACAGGAAGAAGGGAAGAAGGGCAGGAGGGCATAAGGGCAGAAAGGGAAGA